>DATKNR010000177.1:0-23482 GCA_035541255.1 Patescibacteria group bacterium
GCATTTCATTCCGTAGACGCCGTTGCCGAGGTTGCCGCGGCGGACGTTCTGCGTGTGCGCATGGCTGTCGTCTCCCTGGAGCGGCCGGTCGCCCGCAGGATGACAGTTCATGCAGCGCGGATGAAAAAAGACGGGAGCGGCGGCGGCAAATGCGGCGCGGGCGCCGGCGTCATCGCGCGCCGCAGGGCGCGCCCCGGCAACGCCGGCTAGTAAACCGGCAACCAGCGTTGCCAGCACCGCCAGCGCTGCTCCGCCGGGGGGAAACCTTTCACTCTTCATAGTGTGCTTCTCCATGGCGGCGCCGCCGGCCAGTTCATGCGCTGCGCAAATCCTCCGCACGAATCGGCAGCCGGCGGATTCGTTTTCCGGTAAGCGCAAAAATCGCGTTTGCCACCGCGGGAGCCGCGCACGGAACGCCCGGTTCGCCGATGCCGCCCTGCTTTTCCGTGCTGGGAACGATGTGAACTTCAATCTCCGGGCACTCATAGATGCGGAGCATTGGGTAATCGTTGAAGTTGCTTTGCTGGACGCGGCCGTTCTCCAGCGTGATTTCCCCTCGAAGGGCGGCAGTGAGGCCGAAGATGACCGCTCCCTCGACCTGAGCTTTGATCGTGTCCGGATTGACGATCGGGCCGCAGTCCAGGGCGCACACCATGCGATGAACGGTCACCTCGCCACTCTTCGATACGGAAACTTCCGCGACATAAGCAAAATAACTGCCGAACGAGTCGTGCACGGCGATGCCGCGGCCCCGGCCAGCCGGAACCGGCGAGTTCCACCCCGCTTTTTCCGCAACGAGGTCGAGCACGCGCAGATGCCGGGGCGCCTTGGCCAGCAGCGTGCGCCGCAATTCATAGGGATCCTTGCCCGCGGCGTGGGCCAGCTCGTCCAGAAAACTCTCCACCACGAACGCGGTGTGGGAATGGCCCACCGAACGCCACCACAGTGTGGGCACTTCGAGAGCTGGGCTGTGCAGGTCCACGAGCAGATTGGGGATCAGGTACGGCATGTCCGCAGCGCCTTCCACGGACGTTTCGTCCACGCCGTTCTTGATCATGGAGGCAAAAGGCGTCCCGGCGAGAAACGACTGGCCGACGATTGTTTGCGTCCACGCGGCGATGTTGCCGCCGGCGTCGAGGCCGCCGGACATCCGGTGATACCAGAACGGCCGGTAGTAGCCGCCGCGCATATCGTCTTCGCGCGTCCAGATGACTTTCACCGGCACGCCCGCGGCTTTGGACACCTGGACGGCTTCGAGCACCATGTGGCAATCGGGGACGGCACGGCGGCCGAAACCGCCGCCGAGAAACGTAGTGTGAAGCTGGGTCTGCTCGGGTTTGAGACCCGCGGCTTGTGCGGCGGTCATGCGATCGAACGTCTGGAACTGGGAGCCGGCCCAGACTTCGCAGCTATCGGCGCGCACATCGGCCACGCAGTTCATCGGCTCCATGGTGGCGTGGGCCAGATAAGGAAGTTCGTATTCGGCCTCCAATTTCTTCGCGGCGCCGGTGAGAGCGGCAGCGGGGTCGCCGTCCTTACGCGCCACCGCTCCAGGAGTCTTCGCCAGCGCGGCGAAGTGGGCGCGCTGCTTTGCCGTGCTGTAGCCGGCCAGCGGCCCCTCGTCCCATTCGATTTTCAACGCGTCGCGGCCACGGCTCGCGGCCCAGTAGCCGTCGGCAACCACGGCGATGCCGCGGGGAATCTCGATCACCTGCTTCACCCCCGGAATGGCTTTCGCGGCCGTGGCGTCAAAACTTTTCGCTTTTCCGCCGAATACCGGAGGGCGCGCCAGCACTGCCACCAGCATCCCAGGCCGCTCCACGTCGATTGAAAACGTGGCGGAGCCGTTGCATTTCGCCGGAGTGTCCAGCCGGTGGACGGGCTTGCCGATGAGTTTGAAGTCCTTCGGATCCTTCAGGGTGACCTCGGCGGGCGGCTTCATCTCGGCCGCTTTCGCCGCCAGATCACCGTACGAGGCGCGGTGGCCGGAGGCGCTGTGGATGACGAAACTGTTCTCTGTGCGGCATTCGGAGGGCGAAACTCCCCAATCGCCCGCCGCGGCCTGGACGAGCATGGCGCGCGCGGCGGCGCCGGCCTTGCGGAACTGCTCGAAGGACGACCAGACGCTGGTGCTTCCGCCGGTGAGCATGATTCCGAACACGGTGTGGTTGTACGCCGGATTGACGGGAGCAAACTCGCAGTGCACGCGGGCCCAGTCCGCGTCCATTTCATCCGCCAGCAGCATGGGCAGCGACGTGTACACACCCTGGCCCATTTCCGCTTTGCCGATAATTACGGTGATTGCGCCGTCGGGAGCGACGCGGACGAATGCATTGGGGGCAAACTCCGCGGGAGCCGCAGCCAGAGCCGCCTCGCTCGGCGCGAGCGTGGGAAAATGCAGCGCGATCACCAGTCCGCCCGTGGCAGCGGCGCCCGTTTTCAGGAATTCGCGGCGGTTCAATCTTGAAGATTGGCCGCTCGGGGAGTGACTGGCGGCGCTCATCGCGGTTTCCCTTCTGCCATCAACGCGGCGGCGCGATGGATGGCGCGGCGGATGCGAGGATAGGTGCCGCAGCGGCAGATATTGCCGGCCATGCCTTCGTTGATGTCTTCGTCGGTGGGACGGGGATTTTCGCGAAGCAGCACGGCAGCGGCCATCAACTGGCCGGATTGGCAGTAGCCGCACTGCGGCACATCCTCTTCAATCCAGGCGCGCTGCAACGGATGAGTGAGGTCGTCGGAGAGACCTTCGATGGTGGTGATCTTTTTTCCCACGGCGCGCGAGACCGGCGTGACGCAGGAGCGGACCGCTTCCCCGTCCAGATGCACCGTGCAGGCGCCGCACAGAGCCATGCCACATCCGTATTTCGTTCCGGTCAGGTGCAGATTCTCCCGCAACACCCAGAGCAGCGGCGTTGCCGGGTCTGCGTCCACCGTAGAGCGTTTGCCGTTCACCACGAGCGTCAGCATGGCGTACCCCCGTGCAAAAGATACCGCTTTGATGCCGGGAAGCAACACGAGATGGAGAAAATATCAGGGAGGAACAGGCGGCCCGCCGAAGATGGGCGGTCGCCATCCGTGCCGGGCCAAATCGCTTGACAGCTTGCGGCGGCGTCCTCACACTCGCACCATGCGTATATCGCAGCATTGCGCGGTATTCGCACATGCAGGCCGGGCCACGGTCCATAGCCCCTGGATTTCACCGCAGCGGTCAGAGGCGGTGGTCACGCGGGAGCACGCATGGCGGAAATAACCTCCCTACGTTCCGCGGTAGAAGCGCTGGTGCACGACGGCGATTTCGTGGCTCTGGAAGGTTTCACGCACCTCATTCCCTTTGCCGCCGGACACGAACTCATCCGCCAGGGCCGCAGAGACCTCGCGCTGGTGCGCATGACGCCCGATCTGATTTATGACCAGATGATCGGGGCAGGGTGCGCGCGGAAGCTGGTGTTTTCCTGGGGAGGGAATCCGGGAGTTGGCTCGCTGCACCGTCTGCGCGACGCGGTGGAAAACGCCTGGCCGCAGCCTTTGGAGCTGGAGGAGCACGGCCACGGCGACCTCTCGCAAGCGTACGTCGCCGGGGCATCGAATCTCCCGTTCGCCGTGCTGCGTGCCTACGCGGGGTCCGATCTGCCTCGCTACAACGATCGGATCCGGTTCATCGACTGCCCATTCACGGGCGAGCGCCTGGCGGCGGTGCCCGCCGTGCGGCCGGACGTGGCCGTGATCCACGCGCAGAAGGCGGACCGGAAGGGCAACGTCCTGCTGTGGGGGATTCTCGGAGTGCAGAAAGAGGCCGTGCTGGCCGCACGCCGGGCCATCGTGACGGTGGAAGAGATTGTGGATGATCTGCGTGCCTGGCCGAACGCCTGCATCCTGCCTTCGTGGACCGTCACGGCGGTGTGCCGTGTGCCGGGAGGAGCGCATCCTTCCTACGCGCACGGCTACTACGAGCGCGACAACCGGTTCTACTGCCTGTGGGACGAGATTTCGCGCGAACGGGAAATCTTTCAGCAGTGGGTGAAGCGCCACATCCTGGAGACGGAAGACTTCGAGGAATTTCGCCGTCTGCTGCAGGAGGAAATGGCGAAGGAGGTCCACTGAGCGAGACCGCCGCATTCACCGCGCAAGAAATGATGACGGTGGCGGCGGCTCGGCTGCTGCAGAACGGCGACGTGTGTTTCGTGGGCATCGGACTTCCCTCAGCGGCGGCGAATCTGGCGCGGCTGACGCACGCGCCGGACGTGGTGCTGATCTACGAATCCGGTCCCATCGGAGCCAAGCCGGATGTGCTCCCGCTCTCGATCGGCGACGGCAGCCTGGCGGAAACGGCGGATACGGTGGTGTCCACCTCTGAAATCTTCCGCTACTGGCTTCAAGGCGGGCGGGTGACAGTGGGATTCCTGGGCGCCGCGCAAATCGACCGTTACGCGAACATCAACACGACGGTGATCGGCGAGTATACGCATCCCAAAACGCGCCTGCCCGGAGCCGGAGGAGCGCCGGAAATCGCGGCGTGCGCCGGAAAAGTGATTCTCGTGCTGCGTCAGACGGCACGCGCGTTTGTCGAGCGGCTCGACTTCATCACCTCCGTGGGCCACCTGGACGGCGGGGACGCCAGAAAGCGCCTGGGACTGCCTGGAAAGGGGCCCGTGGCCGTGGTGACGGACCTGTGCCTGATGGCGCCGGACGCCGCGACGAAGGAATTGACCGTGACGCATCTGCACCCGGGCGTGACTGCGGACAGGGTGCGGGCGGCCACGGGATGGCAGATTTGCTTCGCGGAGGCTGTGAAAGAAGCGGCTCCGCCCAGCCCTCGCGAACTGGCCGCGCTACGGGATTTGCAAGGGCGGACCGCACGGGCGCACGGGCGGCCGGCAGAAGCGTGATGCGGGCTCCGCACGCGCCCGAAATCGGCGCGGCGGCACGAGTCAGTGCGGTTGCGGCTTGCTCGGCCGTCCCTCCTCGTGCACGCCAGCTTCATAGAGATGCGCCCGCGTCCACGGATAGTCGTGCCAGCCGCCTCGGGCGAACAGGACCTGAAAAAGCTGCAGACGGCCGGTGCGGAATCCGGCGATGGCAGAAGCGAGATACAAGCGCCAAGTTCTGACGAATTCCGGGCCGAACTGCCCGGCGACTACCCCGGCCGATTCCTCGAACCGCTCCAGCCAGTGTTCCAGCGTCCGCGCGTAGTGCGGTCGCAGATTCTCGACGTCGAGAACGGAGAAATCTCCCGGCTCGAGCGATTCGAGCACCTCGCGGACGGTGGGCAGATACGTTCCCGGAAAGATGCGTTTGCGGATCCAAGGGCTCATCGGCTCCCTGTGATTGCGCCCGATGAAATGCAACAGCCCGCGTCCGGACGTGTCCAGCATGCGATGGATCGCGCGTCCCATGTCCTTCAGGTAAGGCCGGCCGACGTGTTCCAGCATGCCCACAGAAACGAACGCGTCGAACTGGCCGCGAATGTCGCGGTAATCGGCCTCGATGAATTCCACCCGGCCGCTGAGGCCCATTTTGTCCGCCCGCTGCCTCGCGGCAGCAATCTGCTCGCGGGAAATATTGAAGCCGCTGACATGGACGCCGTGGCGCGCGGCCATATGCAGCGCGAGGGTCCCCCACCCGCTGCCGATGTCCGCCACACGTTCGCCGGGACGGAGACGCAGCTTGCGGCAGATGTGCTCCATCTTCGCTTCCTGCGCCGCTTCCAGTGTCGCGTCGGGCGAGGGGAAGTAGGCGCAACTGTAAATCATCTGGGGGTCGAGCCACAGCCGGTAGAAGTCGTTGCCCAGATCGTAATGCTGGTGGATGTTGCGGCGCGCGCCTGTCAGCGTGTCGGCCTGCGCCCAGCTCATCCAGCGCGAGACGAAACGCGCCCATGTGTTCTGCTGCTCGACCGGCGGCATGACCATCGCCAGGGCTTCCAGCATGGAGACGAGATCACCCTGCACCTCAAGCCGTCCCGAGGAGTAAGCGTCTCCGAACGCGATTTCAGGATCCAGGATCAGGCGACCCAGCGTTACGCGATCCGAGATCCGGATCTCGCCAAGGGGTGGCGAGTTTGCGGGAGCAACTTCCGCGCCGCTCGCGGTCCGCAAACGGATCGGCGGCCGGCCGGTGGCTTGATAGATTTGTTGCAGAATCCATTGGTCGAGGGAAGCAGCAGCGGGGCGCGAATTCATGACTGGCACCTCCTATCCGGAAAATGAATTGCGCGGAACACAGCGCGCGGCGGCGTGATAGCCCCGCGCACTTCCGAACGATCTTCCAGGAACAGGCTATTGCGGTGCAGGCTGGCTGTGAGTCGGCCCAGCAATCGCATGCCGGGCCCGGGATTTCTACCCGTCCCGGCGTGAAGGGCAAGTCGCAATGGCAGCCCCCCGGACTGAACTGCGCCCTGCGCTTCTTTTGTTTAGATACCGTAAGTCGAATTTCGGAAACCGTGATCTTCGTCACAGACGAAAGTTCCAGCAGTTGATGCCGGGATGTGGCGCGAGCCGCATCCGAAGGGGGATGGTGCCAGTTGCTGAAAAGCCTTGGCTTAGCCGGCGGCCGGAGCGCGAACGATTTCCACCGAGCAAGGGGCATTCCGGGCCACAAATTCCGCCCGGCTGCCGAGCAGCAGGCGCGGAATTCCGCTGTGACCGTGCGAACCAACCACAATCAAATCCGCTTTCCAATCCGCGGCGGCTTCGATGATCCTCATGCGAATGTCGCCTTTTTCCACCGCGGCATCGGCGTGGAATCCGGCAGCCTTGAGCGCTTTGGCTGCGCGCTCCACCAGTTCCCGCGCCCTCTTTCCTTCCTCCTCCAATTCCGGCGCATACTGGGCGGCCATCTGCGGCGGCGGCGCGAAGGAGACGGGCTGGAGCACGTGCAATACGCGGACCTGCGTGCTTTGAGGCCGGAATTGGGCCTGAACGGCTTCGAGAGCCGCTTCCGAATGCTTCGATTCGTCAAGGCAAAGCAGAATTTTCATTTGCGCTCTCCCTTCTTAGGCGACAACGCTGTTTCCCGTGCGACGGTATTCGCCTGTGGTGAGGCATGCGAGGCCGCCGCCAAACTGGTCCCTGTCTCTGGGCGCCAGCGGCAGGGCGCGCGGCCGCCAGGGGATTTGAAGCTCTCTTCTCACAATTCCTTTCTATCCGAAGAGGTTGGTTTGCGATGTACCTGACGTCACAAGAGCTTGTGCGGCCTTGCACGCCTGGCGCGGGCCCTGCCGGGCTCTGTATCGGCATGTGATGACATCAGACACGCCCGGCCGTGACCTGTATCACGGAGCGGGATTACAAGATCGCCTAGTGTGTGGACCAGGGTGTCTCGGCTCTTGTTCACCCGGGAGGCCTGCGATGGCAACCGTAGACTCCGCAATCGGCTCCATCCCTCTCGCGCCGGAGGCGCTGCGCACTACCTGTGACCCCGAGAGTCTCCCTTTCCAAACCACCGCCGAACTACCCGATCTGACGGAACTGGTGGGGCAGGAACGCGCGCTGGAGGCCATCCGCTTCGGCGTGGGCATACGCCGCCAGGGCTTCAACCTGTTTTTGCTGGGGCCTTCGGGAACGGGGAAATTTGGAGCCGTGCGCGATTTCCTGGCCAAGCGCGCAGCGGGAGAACCGACGCCGAACGAGTGGTGTTACGTCAACGATTTCAAGAATCCGAGGGTACCTCGGGCGCTGAAGGTCCCGCCGGGCCGCGGCATCCTGTTCCGCGATGACATGAACCGGCTGCTGGCCAGCTTGCGTTCGGCGATTCCCTCCGCATTCGAAAGCGATACCTATGCCGCGCGCAAGCGAGCGATCGAGCACGAAGTGAAGGAACACGAGCGGGAGACGCTCGAGGAGTTTCAAAAGGAGGCCTCGAAGCGCGGCATCGCCATGATCCAGACCCCGGCGGGGGTCGTCCTGGCCCCCTTGAAGGATGGTGAAATCCTCAGCCCGGAGGAATTCGAAAAGATGCCCGAGGAGGAGCACCAACGGGTGGAACGCACGATCATTGAGCTGCAGGAACATTTGCAGGAGACGCTGCGGCAGGTCCCGAGGTACGAGCATGAAGGCCGGGAAAAACTGCGCAAACTGAACCGTGAGGTGGCCATCTTCGCCGTCGGCCATCTGATTGACGAAATGCTCCACAAGTACGTGAATTTGCCCGGCGTGGTCGCGTTTCTCCGGGACGTTCAGGAAGACATTACCGAGAACGTGGACGAATTCCTGGCGCCGCCGGAACACCCGCTGATGGCGCTGATGGGCGGAACGCCTTCCCCTGAGCCCCGGGGCACGGCGCTGCTGAAGCGCTACCAGGTGAACGTGCTCGTGGATCAGAGCGGAAAGCAAGGCGCCCCGGTGGTCGTCGAAGACCACCCCACTTGCCAGAACCTGTTGGGCCAGGTGGAATACATTTCTCACTTGGGCGCGCTCTCCACAGACTTCACGTTGATCCGCCCGGGGGCGCTGCACCGGGCCAACGGCGGCTATCTGCTGCTGGATGCCCAAAAGCTGTTGATGCAGCCCTACGCCTGGGAAGCTCTCAAGCGGTGCCTCACGTCCTCGCAAATCCGGATTGAATCGCTCGGGCAGATGCTGAGTCTGGTGAGCACAGTATCGATCGAGCCGCAGCCGGTGGCTCTGAACGTGAAGGTGATCCTCGTGGGAGAACGCCTCCTTTACTACCTGCTGTGCGCCTACGATCCGGAGTTCAGCGAGTTGTTCAAAGTGGCCGCGGATTTCGAAGAGCAAATGGACCGCAATCCGGAAACGGATTTGTTGTATGCGCGCCTGGTGGGCACGGTGGCAAGAAAGGACGGTCTCCTGCCGTTCGACCGCGGCGCGGTGGCGCGCGTGATTGAGCAGTGCTCGCGCATGGCGGGAGACGCGCATAAGGTGATGACGCGGCGCCGCGCGCTGGCCGACCTGGCGCGCGAAGCCGACTACCTGGCGCGCGAGACCGCCCAGCCCGTGGTTCGCGCCGAAGATGTGCAGCGGGCCATTGAAGCGCAAATTCGGCGGTCCGATCGTATCCGCAAGCGTCTCGAGGAAGAAACGCTCGAGGGAACGATCCTCATCGATACGCAGGGCGAGCGGATCGGGCAGGTGAACGGAATCGCCGTGCTGGAGCTGGGGCAATTCGCCTTCGGCCACCCCAGCCGCATCACCGCGCGCGTACGCCTGGGCAAGGGCGAGGTGGTCGACATCGAGCGGGAAGTGGAACTGGGCGGGCCGATCCACTCGAAGGGAGTTCTGATCCTCTCCAGCTTCCTCGCCGCCCGCTACGCCGCGGATCATCCCCTTTCGCTCTCGGCGAGCCTGGTATTCGAACAATCCTACGGAGCGGTGGAGGGCGACAGTGCGTCGTCGGCCGAGTTGTACGCGCTGCTTTCGGCGCTCGCGGAACTGCCGCTGCGGCAGTCTCTGGGCGTAACCGGCTCCGTCAATCAGCACGGACAGATCCAGGCCATCGGTGGGGTGAACGAAAAAATCGAAGGATTCTTCGATCTGTGCAAGGCGCGCGGGCTGACTGGAGCCCAGGGCATGGTGATTCCCGCCGCCAACGTTCGGCATCTGATGTTGCGGCACGACGTGGTGGATGCCGTGCGCAAAGCGCAATTTCAGATTTTCCCCGTCGAGACCATCGACCAGGGGATGGAAATCCTCACGGGCGTTCCCGCGGGCGAACGCGGCCCGGACGGCAAATTCCCCGAGGGCAGCGTGAACGCGCTGGTGGAAGCCCGGCTGATCGAATTCGCCCGCAAGCGTCTGGCTGTAGCGCAACAGGCGAAGCAGGGAAGCGAGTCCTGAGCGGGCACGCGCGCATGTGGTCTGCATTCCTGCCGCCTTTGCTCCCCAGTGAATCGGTTGCCCGGGAGTGAAGTGCGGTTCGGTGTACGTGAAGATTTATCGGCGCGACCGCCCCATATTTCGGAGACGGCTCACGGCGGAGATTCCAAGAGGAATTTGGTAGCGGTACCGGGAATCGAACCCGGGTTTCCAGATTGAGAATCTGGCGTCCTAACCCCTAGACGATACCGCCAAAGCGGAAAGCAAATAGTATAGCAGGCCCGCGCGATGCCGCCATCCGGGCCCACGTGAGCCGCGGCCGTCAGCCGACGTATTCAACCCCCAGCGCGGCGAGTTTCGCACGCAGGCCGTACATGTCCAGGCCCAATTCGCCGGAGCGCAGGCGCTCGCGCGAGCGTTCTTCTTTCGCGCGGCGCTGTTCGCCTAATGCGGCGATCTGGGCGGCGTGCGCGCGCGGCACCACCACCACGCCGTCCGCATCGCCCACGATGACGTCGCCGGGATGAACCATGGCGCCGGCGCACACCACGTCCACGTTCACCGAGCCCGGCGTCTCCTTCACGGTTCCTTGCGCGGAGATGGCGCGCGACCAGACGGGGAAATTCATCGCCGTGATGTCTTCGACGTCGCGCGTGCCGGCATCAATCACGAGCCCAGCCACGCCGTGAGCGCGCAGGGAGGTGGCCAGCAGCTCGCCGAACATGCCGTCCGTCGATTCCGCCACCACCGCCACCACCATCACATCGCCCGGCCGGCACACCTCCACCGCAGCGTGAATCATCAGGTTGTCACCGGGATGGCACAGAACGGTGACGGCGGGGCCGGAAGCCTTCGCAGCTGCATAGATGGGACGCAGATAGGGTTTCATCAGGCCGCGGCGGCCCTGGGCCTCGTGGACCGTGGCCACGCCCAGCTCGCCGAGCAGTTTTACGGCCGCGGCTTCCGGCCGCTCGATGGTGCGCACAATGGTTGGTTTCATGAGAGATCTTCCGTTACCTGCGGATAGAACCGCTGGTAGGCCTCCGCGAATTTGATCCCCGATTTTCCGGAATTGCGCACGGCCTGCACGCCGCGCCGCCGCGCCAGATCCGTGTAGTACTCCCAGAGATGCTCCTGCGCCTCCATCGCTTCCATGGCCTGTCGCTTGCGCTCGAACACGGAAGTGATGTCAAGCAGCACCTCCGGCTTGAAGCCGCACTGTTCCGGCTGGTGCGGCTCGAACGCGAACACGGGCGGCGCCCCGAGCTTTTTTCCCTCCACGGAATAGCCTGCCGCCTGCGCGTAGACGCGCGTGCGCAATGTGATTTCGCAGGCGTGCCCGTGGTCCGGATTGTAGGGATCCGTCGAAGAATGCGTGAGAACGATCTGTGGCTGGCAGTTGCGGAACTCCGCCACCATCTCGTCGGCCAGATAGTCCGTCAGCCGCAGCGGATAATCTCCGGAATCGAAGAAGCGGATCTCCGCGCCGAGGATGGCGGCAGCCTTCTCCGATTCGTCCTGGCGCATCTGCTTCACGCGCTCGAGGGTCATCCCCGGCATCTTCCACAGCCGCTCGGATTCGCCGCGTTCACCATAGGAAAGGCACAGAATGCGCACGCGGCAGCCGCGGCTGGTGTAGAGCGCAATGGCTCCCCCGGCGCGCCACACGAAGTCGGCGGCGTGGGCGCTGATCACCAAAACAGTATTCTTCGGAGTTTCCATGGGCGGCTCCCTAAGCGATGCGTCAACCCACCAGCGCAGCGGGATTTTCCACCGCCATGCGGCGGATTTCCGCGGCTTTGAATCCCGCGTCCAGCAGGCGCTGGGCAAACATGGCGAAACCCTCGGCGACGGGAGGGTTGATGGTCTGTCCGAGGTCGGTGGATAGCAGGCAACGCTCCGGACCCGCGCGCCGGATAGCCTCGAAGACGCCTTCCCACGGCGCTTTGCCCGTGTGCATGGTGGTAAAGCAGTGTTCGATGATGGCGCCCATCTCCGCGAGTTCGCGCTGCTCATCCGCGGTCAGGTTCTGCGAAGGAAATTCGGCGTGGGTGACGACGATTTTACGGACCTTCATCGCGTGCGCGGCGCGCACGAGCGCGTAAATCTCCGCGCGGCCCAGATGGCCGGTGGCCAGAATCATGTCGTGCCTTGCAATCAGCTCCATGCAGGTGCGCGCAGGGGCGGAGAGTTCGCCCGCGCCGTCCAGCACGGAAAGCGGCGGAGGCGCGATGCCCGTGGCCGCGAGCTCACGCTGGATTTTGGCCCAGAAGGGAAGTTTCACATTCGGGCCGTCCACATGGCCGGCAGTTTCGTTGGCCGCATCCACTGTCGGCATCCACACGATTTTCGCGCCGGAGCGCCCGGCCAATTCCACCGCCACCGGGTTCAGCCCGCCGACGGCATGATTGAGCGTGAGCGCGCCATAAGCGGCGATGCCCGGGACGGCCTTGGTCACCACTCTTGCGCGTTCGGCCGTCGGAAAATAGTGCGATTTGAGGGCGAAGCCGCGAAGTCTGTGCGACAGGAATTCACGGGCCAGATCGAGGTCGTCAATGCGGCGTTCAATCACGTCCGGGGCTACGTGCACCTGAAGGTCATAGGCGCCTTCCAGCGCCTTCCAGGCGGCATCGGTGACGCTCGAGGGCGCGGCGCCCTGTATGTGAGTGGTCATGTCCAGTTCACTCCGAATCGAGCCGCAGAATTTCCGGACCGGGATTCGCGCCGTAGAGGGATTCGACGAGCGCGACGCGCCGGTCGAGCACCATGCGCTGATTGATCGAGCCCTTGTCCGTGATTTCGCCCGCATCCACGGAGGGCGGCTCTTCCAGCAGCAACGCCCGCACCACACGGTTGGAGCTGCCCGTGGCGGTGAGGGCGAATCCGCGCAGCAGCGAGCGGAAGCGGCCCCGCACCTCCGCGTGGCGCAGCACCTCTTCCGAAGCGCAGCCCGGCGCCAGCGAAGGACAAAGCGCGCGGCAGCGGTCCACATTCGCGAAAATCATCATGGTGATTTCGTCGCGGTCGTGTCCGGCGATCACCACGTCGCGCACCAGCGGCGCGAAGTGCGCCATGATGCGCGCGCGGAGCGGGCCCACGCTCACCCATGTGCCGCTCGACATCTTGAAGTCTTCGGCGAACCGCCCGTCGAACAGGAAGCCTCTGTTGACGTCCGCGGGATCGATGAACCTGATGGCGTCGCCGAATTTGTAGAAACCCTCCTCATCGAATGCGCGCGCGGTCAGATCCGGCTGGCGCCAGTAGCCGGGCGTGATGCTGGGGCCGCGGACGCACGCTTCCAGTTTGTTTTCACGCGGCGCCAGCTTCAGCTCCACGCCGGGAACGGGAATGCCGATGATGCCGGCGTGATCCGTCTCCCAGGTGCACTGGACGGCCATGGGCGCGGTCTCCGTGGCGCCCAGCCCGGTGGCCATGATGATGCGCTCCCCGCAGGCCTCCTCCGCCAGCGTGCGATAGGCTTCCCACAGGGGTTGCGACATTCCGGCGGCGGCGTAGAAGAGCAGCTTCAGGCGGGCGAAAAATGTCTCGCGCAGCTTATCGTCCGTGCGCAGCGGGATCAGCAGATCCTCGTACGCCCGCGGAACGCCGAAATACACGGTCGTGGAGATTTCGCGCAGATTGCGGATCGATTCCGCGAACGAAGGCGTGCCCGCTTTTCCGTCGTCGATGTAAAACGTTCCGCCGTTGTAGAGTGTCACTCCAATGTCGTGATTTCCCCCGAAGGTGTGGTTCCACGGCATCCAGTCCACCAGCACGGGCGGCTCGTCCTCGAGGAAGCGAAACACCTGGCGAATCATCTGCTGGTTGCTGCAGAGCATGCGGTGCGTGTTGATCACGGCTTTGGGTTTGTCCGTCGAGCCGGAGGTAAACAGGAATTTCGCCGGGCTGTCCGGATCAATCCGGGCATGGGCGTCGTCCACGGCTCCGGTGGGACGAGTGGCCAGCAGTTCCGCCAGCGGCGTGCAGCGCCGTCCTTCCACCGGCGAATGCGTCACCACCACTTCGGTCTCTGCCGGAACCACGGTCTCAATCGCTCGCGCGAACCGTTCGCCGCTCGCCGCAAACACCAGTCCGGGCGTAAGCAGCCCGAGCGAGTGGCGCAATTTCGCAAGATCCGCGGAGACCAGGGAATAGACCGGCGAAATGGCCGCCGTCGGAATTCCGGCATGCTGGCCAGCGAGCATCACCAGCAGATGTTCCAGGTCATTTTCGGAGAGGATTACCACGGGGCGTTCGGCCGAAAGCCCGCGGTCGAGCAGCGCCTGCGCCAGCGAGCGCACCGCGGCGAACACCTGTCCATAAGTCAGGCGGCGCCATTCTCCTTTCGCGTCGCGTTTCGCGGCACAGCAGCGTTCGGGCACGACCTCGGCCCAGTGCGCCACCGGATCGGTCAACACGCGCGGATACGGTTCCAGCTTTTCCTCCGGCCGCACGAAAATTGCACCGTCGCTCCTGCGCTCCACGGTCGCGCCGGAAGTGCGCATCCGGGCATGCCGCACCCGGCCGCTCCGCGCCGATGATGCCGCGTCCGGCGGTCTTACCGCTCCGGGTGTGGGATTCGCAGGTTGCACGTTTGCCGCTTTGCCCGTCAAATTGCCGTCCGTTGCGCCGCTGCTCACGGCGCCCCTGCTTCGCGGCCACCCAGGTGCTTCAGGAGTGTCGCCGCCGTGACGGTCCAACCGAAAAACGACTCCACATTGTACATCGTGGCTTCCTGCAGGCTGGGCGGACCCGCTTGCAGCGAACAGTCCGCCACCAGCACGGGCCAGTATTCCAGGAAGTAGGCGTCGCGCAGAGTCGATTCGACGCAGACATTCGTCGCAATGCCGGTGAAGAAAAGCGTTCGAATGCCCCGCGCGCGCAGCTGCGCGTCGAGCGGTGTCCCGGCAAAACCGCTGTACCGCGTCTTGACGACCACCAGGTCTCCCGGTTGCGGCGCCAGTTCGTCCACCAGTGCAAAGTCCCAGGTGCCCTCGGTGAGAAGTTTTCCCTTCCACTCCTCGCGCCGGCCCATCAGACACAGGGCCAGCTCTTTTCGCGGGTTGGGCGAGCCCGGCCCGCCGGCGTTCGAGAGGTCGGGCTTGTAGCCCATTTGCAGGTATACAACGGCCACGCCCGCACGCCGCGACGCGGCCAGCAGCGCGCGAATTCCGGAGACGACGCGCGCGGCGCCGGAGATATCCACCCCGGCCATATCCAACATTCCCCCGCGGGAGGCGAACGCGTTCTGCATGTCCACCACGACGACGGCGGAGGAAGAAAACTCCACGTCGAGCGGCTCGGGTTTCGCTTCCAGTTTCGGCATGGGCCCGCGAATCCGGCAGGTTAACTCTGGTAGAGCTTTTTCACCAGCTGACCTTTCATTTCGAATCGCGGCAGCGTGCCCGGCGGGACGAGTTGCACCGCAGAGGAAACGGTGAGCACTGCCTTGATCTTGTGTTCGATCTCCGCCTGCAATCCGGGAGGCGGGGACGCGCCGTCGCCGAATTCCGCGACGATTTTCAGCGGCGGCTTCACTCCCGGGCCCGGCTCGTCCAGCAGGATCTGCACTTCACCGGTGGTCCGCGGCCGGAAGCTGGACACCACGTCGCGCACGGCCGAGGGGAACACGTTTACGCCGAGCACAATCAGCATGTCGTCCGTGCGGCCCACGCACCGCAGCTTGAAGCCGGTGCGCCCGCACTCGCAGGAAGTGCCCAGCACGGTCACGCGGTCCCGCGTGCGGAAGCGCAGCAACGGCACGCATTCGCGCTCAAGGCTGGTGTACACCAGCTCGCCCGACACGCCGTCCTCGATCGGCAGCACCTGTTCGCTTTCCGGATCGACGATCTCGCAGAACACGTACTCGTGGCCGTTGTAATGCATGCCGCTCTGGTTGCGGCATTCGGAAAAGATCACCGGGAGCATGTCGCAATTGCCCATGCCTTCGGTGAGGCGCGCCCCCCAGGCTTCCTGGATTCTCGAGCGTACGGCGGCGATGCCGCCTCCGGGTTCTCCGCCGCACACGATTTTCTCGATGCCGAGTTCGCGTGGGTCCATTTTTTCTTCGCGGCGGACATGGTCGGCCAGATAAATGGCGTAGGAGGGTGTGGAGTGCAGCACATTGGCGTGGAGTTCGCGCGCAATCATCACCAGTTTTTCGGAAGCTCCGGTGCCGATGGGCACAAACGTGGCGCCGATCCGCTCGATGGCGTCTTTCACCGGCAGCCCGCCGGCAAACAGCGTCAGGCTTGCGCCGTGCATCACGATGTCGGTCGGGCGCACGCCCTGCGTATAAAACGAACGCGCGGTCACCCGAGTCCAGCCTTCGGCATCCCGCCGGGTCAGGCCCACTAGACTGGGCCGCCCGGTGGTGCCCGTGGAGGCCTGGATGCGGATTACGTCCGCCATTTCCGCGCACGCGTGGCGCCCCAGCGGCGGGGCTTGGCGCTGGCTTTCGCGCAGTTCTTCCTTCGTGGTCAGCGGCGCGCGCGCCAGGTCCGCCAGCGTGCGCAGATGCTCCCGGCGGATGCCAGCCGCTTTCAGCTTGTCCTGGTAGAACGGCGAGCGGGCAAAGACGTAGTCGAGCTGCTTCGCGAGCTTCTGTTCCTGCAAAGCCCGGACGCCCTCCGCGCCCATCGTTTCGATTTCGGGATCGAGGTATTCGTCCGCGTTCATCGCATGCGACACAGCGTTAGGCCGGGCCGGCCACAAACTCACGGAATCAGCAGCGGTCCGCGGAGCACGCTGGGAGCGTGCCCCGCCACTTGCCCGCCGGCATCCCTCCTCCCGGCTAGAAGGAGAATTTGGCCGAGAACTGGAATTGCCGCGGATTCAGCACCGTGCGCGGCAGCCCAAAGCTGGGGTTCGGAGAGTTGGGTATCGACACTGGCAAGAGCCCGTCCTGGAGGAAGGCCCCTCCCGGGAAGGCGAACATTCCGGACCCGAAGCTTGCGGCAATTTGCGAGCTGCAGGATACCGACGCCGCTCCCTGCTGGATGGCGCGCGTGAGATTGTCCCTGTAGTGCCGTGGAATGGCCGGATTTGCGCCGCAAAAGACGGGCGAGCCGTAGACGGAAGTGATCTCGTCCACGTTTGGCCGGTTGAACACGTTAAATGCGTCCACGGCCAGATCCAGCCGGATGCGTTCCGTCAGTTTGAAGTAGCGGCCCACGCGCAGGTCCCAGCTGTACAGTGGATCGCCGATGTAGGTGTTGCGGGCAATCACCGTATTGCAATCCGCCGCTGTGTTGCAGACGGCCGTGACCGGCGGCCCGCCCACGCGGTCCGTGCTCAGGCCGGCAACGTCACCAAACGTATTCTGCCCCACGAACAGTGTGAACGGACGGCCCGATTGCGCGGTAATGATGCTGCTGAAATTGAACTGGCGAAGGAAGGTATCGTCGGGCGCATTCGCCGTGAAGTTGGCGACAAAGCGGTGCCGCGCATCCTGGTTGGAATTCGCCCGCTCCGCGTTGTAATTGAACTGGCTGACCGGAAGGTTGATGAACGTGGTGAAGTTCCCGTTGTCAATCGAATGGGAATACGTGTAGTTGGCGGTCAGGTTGAAGTAACGGCCGATGCGCTCCAGCGCCGTGATGTTCAGGCCGTGGTAGTTCGCGTTCACCACGTTGTTGTTGAAGTCCAGAAGACCTGCGCTCAGTGTGGCGCCCCCGGCCCCCGGCACGCCGAACTCGAGGCCGCTGGGATTCGCCAGACTGGCGAAGAATGGGCCGAGCCCGAACGGTCCCTGCATCGGCGTTCCCGGGCAAGTGCTCTGGGTTCCGTCCGGATTCAGCAATCCCTGCGCATAGGCGGGATTACTCGGCTTGGAAGTGCCGACCGGACACGGAATATTCAGGTTGTTCCCGCGCACGAGTTTATGGGAGCCCACGAACAAGTAGCCCGCATTGAGCGTGAAGCCTCCGCCGAAATCGTGGCTGATCTCAAGGCTGGCTTGTTCCGCGTACGGCAGCCGGCCATTCCGTTGAATCCCACCGGCGCCTACGCCGCACGCACCGCTCAGCGCACCGGTCACGGGAGCGCCGACGCATGGCCCGGACAAAGTCACCGGATCATAGGGAGCACCCGCGAGAATTCCGAACGCCGTTAGGGCAGCCAGGTTGGACGTGCCCTGAGGATTGTTGCAGAACAGAGCCGGCAATGGCGGGCAGGGAAGCGCCGGAGTCCCGGGGAATCCCGGAAGCGCATTGAGCTGCCACCCGCCGCCAGCCGCACCGCGCTGCACCTGTGGCGCGACTACGCCGCCCGCAAAGCCGTTGGCCGCACATGCCGCATCCGCGGTCGGCGGGTTGCACAGGTAGCCGGTGATGACCTTCTGGTTCCCGGTGACGAAATAGAACGTCTGGTTGTTGCGATCGAAAAACATGCCGAAGCCCGCGCGAATCACAGTCTTTCCGTCAGGAGAGTAAGCGAATCCGACGCGCGGTGCGAAGGCTGTGTAGTCGGTATTCGAGAAGTTGCTCAGCCCCGACTCGAAGTCCCAACGCAGGCCGTAGTTCAGTGTCAATTTCGGCGTCACGCGCCACTGATCCTGTCCGTAGAATCCCCAATAACCGTGATTCAGGTTGAAGTCGAAGTTGTGGAACCGGTCTGTCGGAAACGCATTCGGCCAGCCACTGCCGAAACCGCCCCCGGTGGCAGGAGGCGGAACTTCGCCGTTCACGAACCCCGATCGGGAGAGACTGACCCCCCAGTACAGGAACGCCACGCCGTCGGCGCTGGGAGCCAGCGGGCAGGCCGGCGTCGAAAGGCCGGGAAGCGGGGTTCCCGGATTCGGGAACGAGTTGACCGAGTCCACCCAGTTTGCGAAGGTCACGACGCAATTGAGATTGGTGAACAGAATTCGCTCCGGTTCGAATCCGGGGTAATTGTTGTGGTCCCAGATGTAATTGCCGTCGAATCCGAACTTGGCGATGTGCTTCCCATGAACCCAGCCCAGCGAATCCGAAAATTCCAGGCGGCTCTCGTAAATCTGGTCGAAGGTCCCGAAGTTATGTCCGAACTCCAGGTCGTTCACCACGCTCAGGTCCGGCTCGCCGGTCGCGCCGGGGAAGTTGTAATGCCGGCGCGCCCATTGGACCAGAAGGGTGTTGATCAGCGTGGGCTTGAATTCGGTGGTCAGCGTTGCGGAGAGCGACTGATCGCGCACGTAGAGGTTGCGCGCGCCGCTCGGTGTGCCCACCCCGCCGCCGTCCTCCGTCTGTCCGATCAGTTCTCCCAGGTCCCGCGCGTCTTCAATGTTGTACCGCGCGCTCAGCTGGTTGGTCTTGTTGATCTGATAGTCCATCCGCGCGAAGCCGTAGTCGTTGTCGTTGGTTTTCAGCACTGAGTCCAGATAGCCCAGCGGGGTCCCGGTGCACGTGGCCAGCGGCTGGTAGCAGCCCTCCGGAGACAGTCCCAAATAAGCCTTCGCCTGGTCCAGGGCGGTGATGTTGTTGAAGAGGCTGGGGGCAAAAACCGGCGAGTTGGCTTGCCGCTTGCCGTCGTAGTTCACGAAGTAGAACAATTTGTCTTTCTTGATCGGCCCGCCCGCCGTGGCTCCGAACTGGTTCGAGCGCAGGGTGTCCGGCGCCGCGGGCGTCGTGGCCGTCGCGGCCGGCTGGAGCAGCGAGCGCGCGTTCGTTGCCTCGTTCTGGAAGTATTCGTACACCGACCCGTGGAAATCGTTGGTTCCCGACTTCGTCACGATATTCACGATTCCGCCGAGCGCGCGTCCGTATTCCGCTCCGAAGCTGTTGTTCACCACGCGGAATTCCTGCACCGATTCCTGCGGCGGGGTGCCCCGCTGCACGCCGGTCAGCATGTTCGTGTAGTCGGCGCCGTCCACCGTGATCTGGTTGTTGAAGGAACGCTGGCCGCCGAAGGAAATTTGCGTTGTCTCGTAGTCCGTAAATGTGGTGCCCAGTGAGGTGCGGCTGGTGGCCACGCTGGGGGTCAGCAGCGCGAAGTCGGTGAACAGGCGCGTGCTGATCGGCAGCGAGTCAATCTGCCGCGTCTGGATTACCTGGCTGATTTCGGTCTTCGTCGGCTCAATCGTGGGCACTTCCGTGCTCACCACCACCTGCTCGCCCTTCGCAGCGATCTTCAGCACCACGTCGTTCGTTGCGGACTGGCCCACCGTCAGCACGATCCCGGTTTGAATGTAGTTCGCGAAGCCCTTGTAGGAGCACTTCAGTTCGTAACGGCCGGGAGGAAGGTTGACGAAGGCGTAGAAGCCTTTATCGCTCGCGGTCGTGTTGTAGCTGCGGTTGGTGTCGACCTCGCGGAGGGACACGGCTGCGCCGGCCACTGCACCGCCGGATTCATCGCGGATCGTGCCGCTCAACTGGGCAGTGCCACTGCCAACCTGCGCGAAGAGGGGAGCTGCAGAGCCCAAGGTAAGGGCCAGCATCAGGACTACCAGCACGGCGAGAGATCTGCGCATGAACCACCCCTTTTTCCGGGGACGTGGCTTCGCATCCATCCAGAAATTAAATCCGATGGATAAACCTCCCCCCGGTACAGGTAGCTGTATCGCGCAGGCACAGCGAAGTCAAGCCTCTAATCGGGCAGCCGTGCGGTTATCGTTCGGAACCTCGCGCGCGCCCCTTCACTCCCTGTGCTAGAGTAGCCGCTCGTGCCGCCCCACTTCGTTTTCTGTTCCGCTGTGGCCGCGGCGATCCGGGTTTGCGCTGCGCGGGATTTTTCCGGCGGCCGCCGATGAGCCGTGATCTCGCCCTGATGGCCAGACGATTTCTTTGTGGTGCGCTCTTGTGGAGCGCCGTGCTGTTTTTTGCTTCCCCGCTCTTCTCGCAATCTCTGCAAGTGGGTGGTGTCGTGCGCGATTCTTCCGGAGCCCCTGTGGCGGGCGCGGCTGTGAGTCTGAAGGCTGCGGATTATTTTGCTTCGGCCACTACCGATTCTCAAGGCGAATTCCATTTCGACCATGTGGCCGCCGGCCGGGGCACTCTCACAATATCCGCCGCGGGTTTCGCCACGGCCAATCGCCAGTGGGAATCTGCCGGCGGCGGGCCGGTCCGGCTGGAGATCGTTCTTGCCGTCGCTTCGCGCGAAGAGAAGATGGTGGTGACGGCCACACAAATCGCCACCCGGCTCGCCGACGTGCCCGGAAGCACGGTAGCGCTCGAACCGGAAGACCTGGCCGCCACTCCCGCGCTCGTCGTGGACGATAAACTCCGCCAGATTCCCGGCTTTACGCTGTTCCGCCGCACGGGCAGCCGGTCGGCCAATCCCACATCCTTGGGCGTTTCTCTGAGCGGAATCGGGGCCAGCGGAGCCAGCCGTGCTCTGGTGCTCGAAGACGGTGTCCCATTGAACGATCCGTTCGGCGGATGGGTGTATTGGGACCGAATTCCGCAGCAGTCGCTCGCCGGCGTGGAGGTCGTCCGGCGGGGCGAGTCGAGCCTCTACGGCGGCGATGCTCTGGCCGGCGTGATCCAATTCCTCACCGTCAAGCCGGCCGCGACTGACGTGGCTCTGGACATTTCCTACGGTTCGGAGCAGACCCCAGACCTCTCTCTCTGGATGGGCACGCGCGCGGGCCCCTGGGATTTTGCCCTGGCCTCCGAGATGTACCGCTCGGATGGCTACATCGCGGTGCCGGAGTCGATTCGCGGTCCCGTGGATACGCCCGTGAATTCCAGAGACGCGGTGGTGGATTTCACGGCGGGCCTCCACTTCGGCAGGCAGGGGCGCATATTCGGCCGCGGCTCGTATTTTACGGAAGCACGCCACAACGGCACTCCGATCCAGACCAACGACACGCAGACAGGCAGCGGTGTGCTCGGCCTGGATACGGCCGTTGGCGCATCCGGCTCGCTCTCCGCGCGCCTCTATGGAAGCGCGCAGAGCTACGACCAGAATTTCTCGTCCATCGCCGCGAACCGCATGACGGAATCTCTCACCGATGCGCAGCACGTTCCCTCCCAGGTGCTCGGAGGATCCGCCTTCTGGTCCCAGGCGCTCGGCCGCCGGCAAACCCTGGGCCTCGGTTTTTCCTCGGACGAAGTGATTGGCTCGAGCATCGAGAATATCTTCTCCGCCGGCACGAATACTGCTCTCCAGGTGTCGGGAGGCCGGCAGAGGACCGTGGCGGTCTATGGCGAGGACATCATCCGGATTTCCGCAAAATGGACCGCGACGGCCAGTTTCCGTTTCGATGACTGGCGCAACTTCGACGCGCAGTCGGTGCGCACGCCACTCGCGCCGCCCGCACCACCCACGGTGACGCCGTTCGCCGACCGCTCGGACACCGCGTTCAGCCCGCGGTTTTCCGTGCGCTATGCCGCGGCCCAGCATGTCTCGCTCACCGCCTCCGTCTATCATTCGTTCCGCAGCCCCACGCTCAACGAGCTCTACCGTTCCTTCCGCATGGGCAATGTACTTACCCTTGCCAACCCCGCTCTCAGCGCGGAACGCCTAACGGGAGGCGAGGCCGGCGCCAGCGTCCGGGCTCTCGGTGACCGGCTCACCATCCGCGGCAATTTTTTCTGGAACGAGGTTACCGATCCGATCGAGAACGTGACCCTCTCTTCCACCCCCGCGCTCATCACCCGGCAGCGGCAGAATCTGGGCCGCACGCGCTCGGTGGGCATGGAGTTGGACGGGGTCGCCCAGATCTCCCGGCACGTCGAGATTTCTGGCGGCTATCAGTACGTCGCGCCGACGGTGGTGAGTTTTCCCGCCAACACCAGCCTCGTGGGACTGGAGATACCTCAAATTCCCCGCAATCAGTTCACGCTGCAGGCGCGCTACTGGCAGCCTTCGGGATTCCTCTTCAGCGTGCAGGGGCGCCTTGTGGGCAATCAGTACGATGACGACCAGAACCAGTTCCTGTTGCCGCGCTTTTTCGTGCTGGATCTGTTGCTGGGCCACTCGCTGGGACACGGCCTGGAGGTCTACGGAGCATTTGAAAATCTTTTCGACCACAGGTATTACGTCGCAAAGACTCCAACGCCGATGCTCGGGCCGCCGATTCTCGCGCGCGTGGGATTGCGATTCCGCCGCGGGCGTGCAAACCAGCCGGGTTAGCGGGAAGCGTGCGGCGCGGGGACTCGAAAGGCACGGGCGGTTCGGCCAGAGGCCGCCACGGCCGCCAGGGAGAAGCCATGAGAGCGGAGAGACGTAGCGGTTTGGCCGTGGTAATCGCGTTGCTGGTTTGCGCGGCGTGCAGCCGCAGCGGCCCTGCTCCGCAAAAAGAGCCGGCCGTGAAGCCCGCCGCCGTGGACGCTGCCCGCGTCATCCACGCGGATGCCGAGCCGGGCGACTGGATGACCACGGGGCGGACCTACAGCGAACAACGCTTCAGCCCGTTGAAAGCGATCGACGAGAAAAATGTGTCGCAGCTCGCGCTCGCTTGGTCGTACACGCTCGACACCCGCAGGGGACAGGAATCCACGCCGCTGGTCGTGGACGGCACCATGTATTTCACCACCGCGTGGAGCAAAGTCGTGGCGCTCAATGCCGCCACCGGTGCGCCGCTATGGACTTACGACCCGAAAGTGCCGCCCGAATGGGCCGTCAACGCCTGCTGCGACGTAGTGAACCGCGGCGTCGCCGCATGGAACGGCAAAGTGTATGTCGGCACACTCGACGGACGGCTCATCGCGCTCGATGCCGCCACCGGCAAGCCCGCGTGGAGCACGCTCACCATCGATCCTCGCTATCGCTATACGATCACCGGCGCG
>DATKNR010000178.1:0-6607 GCA_035541255.1 Patescibacteria group bacterium
GCGCCGCGGAACGTAAACAGAGTTCCGCCTCGAGTCAGATCGTACGGCAGCAACGCGGGCTGGAACGACGCGTTCTGCGAATAGCCCGCCGCCGCGCACTGGCTGGGCGCGGTGAGAGATGGTTCCGGCACGGGCACGCCGTTCGAATCCACACACGGAGAATTGAAGGCGGGATCGGTGAGGCCGGTGGTGAAAAATTCGGAAAGCGGAGTGGCCTGAAACTGAATCCCGCCCTTCAACGATTGGCGCCCGTGCGTGTAGGCGAGATCGGTGCGAAATCCGGTGCTGGTCAGGCGGCGCGACTGGGAAAGCGTGGCGGGCTGATCGGAGAGCACGTCCGCCGATGGAAAATAATTCACTCGGTCCTGGCGGGCCCACGCGTTCGCTGTGAGCAGAAGTGAAGGGGAGAGCACGCGGGAAAAAGCGAGCGCGAGATTGAAGCTGGTCATGTGCTGGCGCTGGTCCTGCTCCCCGGCCTGCTGGTCGTAGGTGTTGGGAACCTGGAACCAGGAGCGCGCGCCGGTCAGGTTCGCGTGGAAGGAAGTTGCCGGGCCGGGCTGCCAGTCGAAGCGGTCGAAAATATTTTCCGCGTTGCCGCGCGCGTGCAGCGGCGCGAATTCCGGCGCGTCGAGAAAACGATGGCTGTCCAGCCCGTCGAGCGCCACAAAATTTCCAAAGGTCTTGGAGCCGGCGGCGAGGGTGAGCGTGGCCGTGGGCGTGTTGAAAGATCCGTAGCCGAGCGAGAGATCGCCGGCGGGCGCCCCGGCGTCGAGTCCGGAGCGCGTGGTCGCTTCCACGATCAGGCTTGTTTTGTCTCCGAACTCCGCGGGAGGCGCGCCCTGCAGCGTGCGCATTTCCTGCAGCGCGCTGGCGGAAATCTGGTTGGAAAAGATGCGGCTCTGCTGGTCGGAGATGGGCTGGCCGTCCACGCTGAAGGAAGTTTCCGCGTGCTCGCCGAGCGGATGGAAGACGCCGTTCGAGTCCGCCGCCACGCCCGGAGTGGCGAGCGTAAGGATGGAGCTGAGCGATGCATTCACGCTTTCGCTGGGAAGATTTTGAATCAGGCTGCGGGGGATTTTCGTTTCGGCAACATTGATGGAGTTTGTGTCCGCGGCCCCTTCCGCCACGGTCACCTCCTGGCTGACGGATTTCAGGGCGAGCGAGATCGTGAAGCGCTGCGTTTCGCCGGGCGCGACAGTGATTTTTCGGGAGTCGGGCTGAAAGTCGCGGGCCCGCGTGGTGAGCTGGTAGCCGCCGGGCTCGATGCGATGGAAGCAGAACGCTCCCGTGGCGTCCGAGGCGGCGGTGAGGTGGGTTTTTCCCGCGGCCAGATCGAGAGTGGCGCCGGCGACGGCTGCGCCGGTCTGGTCCTGCACCACGCCGCAAAGCTCGGCGGGGGGCGGCTGCTGCGGGCCGAAGGACAGCAGCCAGACGAAAACGACGAGTGCGGCAGAACTCATATACGTCAGATGAAGCCGGATATTAATCTATATTCATAAGCGAAGTAAAGTGTGTTTAATGTTGCGGGCGCGGAACGGACAATCAGCGTTGAACCTCACCCGCGAAGGATCGGAGAGCGGCGATGGAGGAGGAAAAACGGCGAAATTCCTGTTTTGGGAATTGTCGGAAATTAGCGGAAAGATGCGGGAATTGGAGCGGCGAATCTAGTTAACATAACATTGTTATCCGGACGCACTCCGAACCCCACGGGAGGTGCCGGGGAAGGGTCCGCAGCCGGGTGAATGACCACTCGGGAACCCGGGGAAGAACGACGCCGCCATCCCCGAAACTCCGGGAGGCGGCAGTGCGAAATCAAAACACCTGGCCGAGGCGACCCGGAGGGGGATCCACAGCCGGAAAATTGCTGACCGAGGCTGACCGGGTTACCAGACGCGGCACACTTTACCTGCCGGTTTGGTCATGGGCTGGCCGACCTTGCAGGAGAAGGCCTGCTGGAATTCAGGCATGTTGGTGACGACGCCGTTGATGCGGTACTCGGCGGGCGAATGGGGATCGGTCTGGGCGCGGACGCGCAAATCCTCCGGCCGCTCATTGGCGCAGGCCCACTGCGCGAAGCCGATGAAGAAGCGCTGGTCCGGAGTGAGACCGTCTATACTGTCCAGTTTCTTACCTTTTGTAGCATCTTTCCAGGCCATGTAGGCGAGGATTTCGCCGCCCAGGTCCGCGACGTCTTCGCCGAGGGTGAGCTTGCTGTTGATGTGAATATCGTCGACGACGACGTAGCTCGCGTACTGATCCTCGACGCAGCTGGTGCGCGCGTCGAATTTTTCGCGGTCGTCTTTCGTCCACCAATTGCGCAGGTTGCCTTTAGCGTCGAACTGGCTGCCCTCGTCGTCGAAGGCGTGGGTGAGCTCGTGGCCGATGGTGCCGCCGGTGTCGCCATAGTTGGGCGCGGCATCGATTTTGGGGTCGTAGAGCGGGGGCTGAAGGACGCCGGCGGGGAAATTGATGTCGTTCATCTGCGGATCGTAGTACGCGTCCACGGTGGGCGCGGGGATGAGCCACTCGCCGTGATCCACGGGCTTGCCGATTTTGTTGATCTGGCGATGGCTTTCGAAGGCCGCGGCGCGCTGCATGTTGCCGGCAAAATCGGTGCGCGAGATCTGCAGCGAAGAATAGTCGCGCCATTTATCGGGATAGCCGATCTTGTTGCGGATGCCGGCGAGCTTCAGGAGCGCCTCTTTTTTCGTCTCGGGGCTCATCCAGTCGAGCGCGCCGATGCGTTGGCCCATGGCGGCTTCAATGCGCTTGACCATATCGAGCGTATCGGCCTTGAGCTGCGGAGGAAACACGCGGGCGACGTAGGCCTGTCCGAGCGCGTCGTCCAGATTGTGGTTCGTGTAGCTCACGCAGCGCTTCCAGCGGGCCTGCTGTTCCTTGGCGCCGCGCAGGTACTTGCGATAGAAATCGAAATTCTCGGTGACGAACGCGGACGAAAGATACGGCGAAGCGGCATTGGCGACGTGGAAGCGCAGATAAGTCTGGAGAGTGGAGATGGGCTCAGAGGTCAGCAGCGCGTTGAATTCCTTGTAGTAGCCGGGCGTATCCACATTGACGATGGTGAAGGGGGGATATCCTGCCTCGCGGTAATAGGATTTCCAGTCGAAATCCGGCGCGAGGGTTTCCAGCTCGGCGGGCGACATTCTGTGCTTCAGGTTGTAGGGATTGCGGCGCTCGACGCGGGTGAGCTGTGATCTGGCCATAGTGGTTTCGAGATTCATGAGCGTGGCGGCGTCGCGTTGCGCGTCCGCGGAAGTCTCGCCGAGCAGTTCGAAGACCTTGCGCACGTGCGCCAGGTAGCGCTCGCGCGTTTCCTTGGATTTCGCATCATCCTTCGTGTAGTAGTCGCGGTCGGGCAGGCCGAGGCCGCCCTGGTCGAGTTCGGCGATGACCTGCTCGGAGTTGTCGGGGTCCTGCGAAGATCCGGCGGCGAAGAAAATCGAGCGGCCATAGTCGAGCTGGAGGCGCGCGATGAGGGGAGCGAGCTGGCGCGCGGAAGTGAGTTTTGCGATGGCCTGGAGCTGGGACTCGATGGGAGCGGCGCCGCGCTTTTCCGCTCCGGCTTCATCCATGCACGCGGCGTAGAAGTCGCCGATTTCACGAGTCACCTGGTTGCGGCCGGGAGAATCGACGGCCGCTTGTTCCAGGATGCCGTGCAGAAAATTCAGATTGTCTTCGAACAGCTTGCCGTAAACGGACCAACTGGTCTGGTCGGGAGGAATGGGATTGCGGCGCTGCCAGCCGGCACAGGCGTATTTGTAGAAATTTACGCAGGGGTCCACGGAGCGGTCCATGGAGGTGAGATCGAGGCTGGGGGAATAGGGGAGAACGGGTTCCTGCGATTTCTTTTCGGGCTGGGACTGGGCCGAAGCAGTGAGAGCCGCGGCAGCGAGAATCACGGCGAGAGACAGAGCGCGTCGCATCACAAATGCCTCCAGGATGGTGCCGAGCCAGAGAATACTACCAGACGTGAAGGGGACATCGGAGTTTCCTGACAGGTTCAGGAGGCGGGGGATCAGAGAGGAAGCTGGGCGCCCTGGACGTCCCAGTCTAGGGCGTAGAGCACCGAACCGGTGACGAGATAGGAGCGCCGCGAAGGAAGCAGCGCAAGACCGACCAGCCCGCTGCCGGAAACGACGACATCGGCTTTGCCCTGCGGAGTGACGCGGACGATGCCGCGGCGGCCGGCGTAGGATGCGGCGACGTAGAGATTCGAGGCGGCATCGAAGGCCATGCCCTGGGGGCGGCCCAGGCCGCGGAAGTAGGAACTGACCTCTCCGTTCGAGGTGATGCGCAAAATGCGGTCGAAGCTGGAGGTGGTGGGGCCGGAAACAAAGAGATCGCCGGCGGCGCTAAAGGCCAGGTGATAGGCGGAAATGGAAGGCTCGAGAGTGGCGAAGACGAGAATCTGCCTGTCCGGATAGATTTTGAAAATCGTGCCGCTGCGGTCGCCGCAATAAAGAGCGCCCTGTTTATCGAAAGCCAGACCGGTGGCGATGCCCATGCCCTCGACCCAGCGCTGAGCGCGTCCGTCGGGAGTGATGCGGTGAATGGTGCCGTCGTGGCGGCAGGAGACGTAGAGAGTGCCTTCTCGGTCGAGGGCCATCCCGGTGGGATTCATCAGCTCGGTGGCGAAGGGCTTGACGAGAAAGTTCGGAGTGATCTTGTAAAGCGAGACGGGAACCTTCTGCCCGCGCTGGCCGCTGAAGGTAACGTAAACGTTTCCATCAGTATCGACGGCGGGATTGGCGACGGGATGGAGATTGTCCGCGACGTTGATTCCCACGGCGAACTGGAACTTCTTGCTTTCGCCCTGAAGGTTGGCCACGCGCAGCTCGCCGGAGGCGCCTTCCGGAACGCGAACCACCAGGCGGTTTTCTGTGCAGAGGATCAGGCTGCCTTCGTTCTCACCAAAGTGAACGGTGGGCCGGGCGCCATTGCGATGAGTGAAGCCGGCGCCATAGATGGCCACTTCTCCGCCGGGAATTGCGGCGGCGGGAGCGACGCGCTCAATTGTGGGGCGGTCGGACATTTTTCAAATCCACCCGGCGTCCAGCAGAGAGTCGAAGCAACGGCGCACAGGCTAAAAGCCTGTGCTACTCGAAGCACCGACAGCGAGCCGAAACTGCTGCGCACAGGCTAAAAGCCTGTGCTACGAAAACCTAAAAGCCGAGGCCGTGGGCAAGCCACAGACACGCGGCGGCGTACAAACCGGCGACCCAGTCGTCCACCATGATGCCCCATCCGCCCGGAAGCGATTCCACGCTGCGGGCAGGGAAGGGCTTGGTGATGTCGAAAACTCGAAAAAGTATAAGACCCGCCAGAAAAGATTTCCACCCGGCCGCGGCACCGAGCATAGCCGGGCCCAGGAGAAAGGCAAGCCACTGGCCGGAAACCTCGTCAATCACCACTTCCTGCGGGTCTTTTCTCCCTGCGGCACGCTCCACGCGGCCGGCGGCGAAGACCCCGGCGGCGCTGAGCAGAAGCCACCAAAGAAAGGGATCGAGGAGATAGGCGCTGACTTTGTGGGCGTCGAACGGGAAGGTGCGCAGTTCAAGCGCAGCGAACATCCAGGCCAGCGCCACTCCGGCGAGCGAGCCCCAGGTGCCGGGCGCCTTGGGCAGTCTGCCCAGACCGAACGCGGTGGCGAGCCAGTAGGAAAAACCGGAGGGATGTGTGCCGGTAGGATTCGGCGGAGGGACTGAGGGAGATTCGCTCATTGCAGATGCGGTCAGACGAGGATGCGCAGCGCCGGCTCGGGGGACGGAGAGGAGGCGGAAGGCGCGGCTGTGCGCGGCGCATCCAGAACGGTGGTGACGCGGCCGACGAGGTCGTAATCCTGGGCGGCGGTGATTTCGATGCGGACGAGCGAGCCGGGAAGCGATTCGAGCGGGCGGCCTGCGGCGTCGATTTCGGTGACCAGCACGCGGCCATCAATTTCGGGGGCCATGCCTTCGAGGCGGGCCTGCCAGACGAGATCGCTGTCGCGCGAAGGGCCTTCGAGAATGGCGGTGAAGGACTGGCCGACGCGGCGGGCCAGGCGGCGGCGCGAAATGGTGCGCTGGATGGACATGAGGCGGTCGCGGCGATGGGCGATGGTGGCGGCGTCGATTTTGCCATCGAGCGAGTGGGATTCGGCGGTCTCGTCGTCGGAGTAGGCGAAGACGCCGAGCCAGTCGAACTGGGCGGCGCGGACGAAGTCGCAGAGCTCGCGGAAATCGGATTCGGTTTCGCCGGGGAAGCCGGCAATGAAGGAGGTGCGCAGCCAGACGCCGGGAATGGAGGCGCGGATGCGCTCGACGAGTCGGAGGAGGGCATCGGCGCTTCCGCCGCGCTTCATGCGCGCGAGCACGGGCTGGGAGGCGTGCTGGAGCGGCACGTCGAGATATTTCACCAGGCGCTGGTGCGCGGCGATGGTATCGAGCAGGCGCGGGGTGATGCGATTCGGATAGCAATAGAGGAAGCGGACCCAGGAGAGCGAGTCGATGGCGGCGAGGCGCTCGAGGAGAAGAGGAAGGCCGTCGCGAATGCCGAGGTCTTCGCCATAGGCGGTGGTGTCCTGGCCGATGAGGATCGCTTCGCGGGC
>DATKNR010000179.1:0-61376 GCA_035541255.1 Patescibacteria group bacterium
CAGCCGCGCTTTCGCACCTGGCTTCTGGGGCTCTTCGCGCTCCTGGCGCTTCTGCTTTCCGCTATCGGAATCTACGGGGTGATCTCATATTCGGTGGCGCAACGCGCTCCCGAATTCGGCCTCCGCATGGCGCTGGGAGCGCAGCGGAGGCAGGTGTTCCGTCTTGTAACCCGGCAGGGCCTGCGGCTCGCGCTGGCGGGCGCTGGAGTTGGGCTGGCAGCATCGGCGGCACTCACGCGCGTTCTGGGCAGCTTCTTATATCAAGTGAGCCCATTCGATCTGTTTACTTATGGAATTGTCATCCTGCTGCTGACGGCGGTTGGATTGGTTGCGTCGTACCTTCCAGCTCGGCGGGCGATGGGCGTGGACCCGCTGGTAGCGCTGCGTCACGAATAGAATCGGGCCTCTTCTCCCGAACAGGGAATCGCTGTTCTGCTTCGGAACTGAGCGAACCTCACAGCCGAGACGAGCATTTCCATCCTGCTGCATCCAGTGAAGTTAGCAGCACACCTCTGGGCACCATATTGCAATGGCCAATTTCGGAGAGGTGCCGGGATGATCGTATGGCAATCGTGCGTCGAAGGCAGTGTCGAGAGAGCGCGCGGCAGCCAAGGCTGCCATGGTAACGGCCGGGAGAACCGGAGCGCTCACCACACCTGGCAGAGCTGCTTCACTTCCAAGAGTGGTGGCTGGCAAATGTCGCGAGGTACGCGCCTGGCACTGGAATACACGCTGGCGATTGGGTGCGCGCTGGCATCGAGCTGGCTAATCCTGCGGCTGGGACTCTGACCGGGACATGACGGCTCCCCGAAAACTGCGTGTCTGGCCGAAATCGGAAGGCGAAACCACGCCGGGCGGCCAAAGCGAACTCGCGGCCTGGGCCGGCATTGGGCAGTCGTTGGCTGACGGCGAAGCGGGCGCGCTGCGGCAGCTTGCGGCTCGAGCGCGGGAACTGAGCGGTTCCGTTTTTGTGGCCATTGCGCGGGAAGCGTCAGAAAGCCACGGCGTATCGTTCGTCGCGGCGGATGGCCCCGCGGGCACCGAGACCGCGCTGGGACAAATCAGCTTTGCTCCCTTCTGGCGCGCTGCGCTCGAGGAAAGGCGCGTAACCTCCAGCGAAGTGGAACCGGGCTGCTGCGGCACGATTCGCTTCCCCGACCAGCCGGTGCAAACCGTGCTGGGCATTCCGCTGCGGGCGCGGGGAGAAACGCTTGGACTTCTGATAGCGGGCCTGGGCAAGGGCACGGACGCCGAGGCGGCGCAACGGCGGTTGGAAGAATGGACGCCACTGGCCGCGCTGGCGCTGGCGGTTGAGCGCCGTGCCAACGTTTCGCAGGTGCGGAACCACTGGCTGGCCGCGCTGCTCGATTCGATGGAGAACGCGGTGCTGATGATCGAAGCCGACGGGCGCATCCGGCTGGCAAACTCGCGCCTGCCTCTGCTGCTGGGCATCCCGCCAGAGCGGATGGCGAAACTGCGGACGATTGAGGAGCTGATGGCGGAGGCGCGCTCAAATTTCCGCAATCCGCGCGTGGCGGAAACGCGCTGGCGCGAAATCCAGCGGCGCGAAGACGAAGTGGCCTGGGACGAGGTAGAGCTGGCGCATCCGGTGCCACGGCTGCTGGAAAGGTTCGCCCGGCCGGTTCGGACGACCGACGGGGAACGCCTGGGCTGGCTGGAACTCTATCGCGAGGCCGGCGAGGAGCGCCTGCTGCGATCACGGCTCTCCCAGATGGAAAAGCTCGCGGGGATCGGACAGCTCGTATCCGGCATCGCGCACGAACTGAACAACCCGCTCACCAGCATCGTGGGTTACGCGCAACTGCTGCTGCAGCGTTCCGGCGGCAGCGGACGCGACGAAGAGACTCTGCACATTTTCGAGCAGGCACAGCGCGCGGGAACCATCGTGCGCAGCCTGCTGCTGATGGCCAGGGGAGAAAAGCCCGAACACAAACCAGTGAGCCTGAACGAAATTGTGAACCAGACAGTGGCCATGCGGGATTACCAGCTCCGCGTGTCCAACATCCGTATCGAACTGGACCTGGAGCCGGGATTGCCGGTCATTCTGGGGGACAGCCACCAGCTAAAGCAGATGATGCTCAACCTGCTGATCAACGCGGAGCAGGCCATAGAGGCGGGACGCGGCCGCGGCACGATTCACATAAGCACTGGGCGGCCGCGTACGGGACAGCCGCGCACCGTGGCGCTGGAAGTCTGCGATGACGGTGTGGGCATCCCGCGCGAGATTGCTCCGAGCATTTTCGATCCCTTCTTCACCACGAAGCGGGCGGGAGCAGGCACGGGCCTGGGACTCTCCATCGTCTCGAACATCGTTCGGGAGCACGGCGGAGAGGTGCGCGTGGAACCGGGCCCGGAGCGTGGATCCAGGTTCGTCGTGGAATTCCCCGCCGGACCGTGGCGGCAGCAGGAAGCGCGCGGGCCGGAGGGCGAGAAGATGCTCGCCGCGGCGGCCGTCCGGGAGCACCCGGCAGGAGGGCGAAAACGCGTGCTGGTGGTAGAAGACGAACCGACTGTGGCCAGCCTGGTCGCCGATGTGCTCCGCGAGGAAGGGCACGAGGTGGAAACGATTCTCGACAGTGTGGCCGCGCTCGAACGGCTGACCCGGCAGGATTTTGACCTGGTAATCTGCGACTTGAAGATGCCGAAGCTCGACGGCCGGGCCCTCTACGAGGAAGGAATTCGCCGCGGGCGCCTTCGCCGCGACCGCGTGCTCTTCATCACCGGCGACACGATGCGTCCGCGAACGCTCGACTTTGTTCACCGCGACCGCCTCCCCTTTCTGGCAAAGCCGTTCCTGGTGGACGAATTGACCCGGAAGGTGCGTGACTTGCTGAACGATCACGCCAGTCGCACGAACGCCGGCCGGCCGGCAACCACTGATTATTACGTACAGCTGGGGGAGGAATGACTTCCGAAGCCGCCTCAATCGTTTTGGCCGTCACTCCTGACGAGCGGACCGCGGAACGCCTTGGAACGTGGCTGGCGGAAAGCCCTGCGGAGTGCGAAGTCCATCATGCCGCGTCTGTACGGATCGCGCGCCGGCAGGTTGACCGGCTGCTGCCGGGCGTCATTTACTTCGAAGCCACGAAGTTATCAGGCGCCGATTCGCGATCCGCTGTGCGTGACCTGGCCCGGTATGCGCCGGTGGTCGCTGCGGTGAATTCCGATGCCGCGCGAGGGCTGGCCGTGCTGGTCGTGGCGGGAATCGTGGACTGCGTCCCAGAGGGAGCGGAGTTTCTGGAATTGACGGCGGCACTCGTCGAACGCCGGCTGCTTGCCGGACGAAGGCTATGGGAAGGAATCCAGGAGTTCGAGCAGGAGGAGACGGTGGACTTCGGCTCCATTCTGAGGCACGAGCTGAACAATCCGCTCACCGGGATTCTAGGCAACGCGGAAATGCTGCTCAACCGACGGCAGCGACTGCCGGAGGAGGCTGTGCCCAGGGTCGAGACAATCGCCGATCTCGCCATACGCCTGCGCGAGACGATTCGGCGGCTGAGCAGCGCATGGGAAGCGCGGCATCGGCCGCAACACATCGGCTGACTAGCAGCGTGCAGTCCACACGCATCGAAAGACAACAAACCAGGGACTTCGGACAGCCCTCCGCTTATTTCTGCGCCATGTAACCGGAACACTGCAGCACCGGTAGGCGTGGATACTTGGGAAATGCGGGGTCCGTGATCGAGAGTTCGCAGAGGATGAACCGCGAGCCCCGCTCCGATTCGATGCGACGGGCGTAAACACACGACTCACAGAGCCCAGCGGAGTTCGGATGGCCTGTTCCCGACATCCCGGCAAGGTTAGGACAGGGAGGGCGCCTCGCGCAAAGCTTCGAACGCCCGAAATCCGGGGAGGGCCGACAGACCGGCCGACGGGCTGTCGCGGAAGATTGCGTAGCGCGCGTGCCGCCTTTACTTCCGGGCGGGTTTTGCCTACCATTTGCGTGTCTTCGCGCCCAATCCGGCCCGCCTGAGGGGGGCACGCCAGCCCTTGTGGAAGGCGTGAGCTTCAGGCAGTGCAGGAATGTGGGGCGAACTACCATGCACCGGACTCCCCGGCTGATACTCGTAGACCCGAGTGGCGCACGGCAGGAACTCGCCGTGAAGAAGCTGCCCTTCCGCATCGGGCGGCAGGCGGGCAACGAACTGACGCTGCGCGACAACCGCATCAGCCGGCAGCAGGCCACCATCGTGCTGGAAAACGGCCGCTTCATGCTGATCGATTCGCAGAGCCGCCACGGAACGCGCGTGAACGGCGAAAAGGTGGAGCGTCACGAGCTGAAGCCGAAAGACACGATCGACTTCGGCGTTCCGGATTCGTTCCGCATCGTTTACGCGGGCGAGGAAGCCTCGCTCGACGAAATCATCGAACGCGTGGAAACGGCGGCAGCGGCAGACACACCATCGCGCGATCTGTACCACCTGGGCGTGCTGCTGGACGTGGCCCGGGCACTGCATTCCAGCCTCTCGCTGGAGGATGTGCTGGGTTCGGTGGTGGACGCAGCGGTTCGGGTGACGCACACGGAACGCGGCGTGCTGATGATGCTGAACTCGAACGGCGAATTCGCGGCCACCGTGGCCCGCGATTCCCACCGGACAACCATCGAATCGAAATCAGTGGACGTTTCCCAGAGCGTGCTGCGGCAGGTGGCGGCTTCCCGGCGGGAGCTGATCGTCACGGATATGGGCGACGAAACGCAATGGCAGGCACAGGCCAGCGTGGTGCGGCTGCAGATCCACAGCGTGGTGGCGCTGCCGCTGGAACGCCTGCGCATGGGCGATTCGCTGGACACGACCTCAGCAGGCCAGCAATCCGAACTGCTGGGCGTGCTCTATCTGGACAGCCATCAGCCGGCCGCGGCGTTCTCCGATCTGGACCGCGCGGTGCTCCGTTCCCTGGCGATTGAAGCATCGACAGTGATCGAGAACGCGCGGCTGTTCACCGCGGCACGGCAGATGGAGCGGATGAGCCACGAACTGGAAATTGCCTGCGACCTGCAGCAGCAGTTGCTGCCAAAATCGTTCCCGCAGGCGCCGCATTTCCAGGTGGCCGGCTGGAACCTGGCCTGCCATTCCGTGGGAGGCGATTACTTCGACGTGCTGGAGCTGCCCGGCAAAAAACATGCATTCGTGGTGGCAGACGTAGCCGGCAAAGGCATCGCGGCGGCGCTACTGGCGTGCATGCTGCAGGGCATCGTGGCCACCGCGTCCGGCTTCGATCTGGACCCGGCGAAGGTGGCCATGAGGATCAACAACTACCTCTATGAGCGGTCGGGAATCGAGCGGTACGCCACGGTGTTCCTCAGCTCCCTGGACGAGGAAGGAAATTTCGAATACGTGAATGCCGGCCACGTGCCCCCGCTGGTGCGCACCTCCACGGGACAGGTGTATCCTCTGACCTCGGAAAGCTTTCCGCTGGGCATGTTCGACTTTGCGGAGTTCCATTCCTCGAAAGTGAAACTCACACCCGGAGACATCGTGCTGGTGTACACGGACGGGTTCACGGAAGCGGCCAATCCGGAGGGAGAATTCTTCGGCGAGCCGAGGCTTCGGGAATTGCTGAAGCAGGAACCTGGAAAATCGCTGGATGAGCTGCTCGCGAGGATTCAGGGGGCGGTGCGCGAGTTTACGCGTGGCGCATCGCAGAGCGACGACATGACGCTGCTCGTAATCCATTACCGGGGAGCAGGGGCATGACCGCGCCATCGTCCGGCAGCGGTACGCAGACCTGGCTGGAACGGCTGGGAAAGGCTCTGGCCTATCTGGACCCGGAATGCGACACGGCGGAGCTCTCGCGGCGCGTGGTGGAGGCGGCGCACGAACAGTTCGGGATGCCGGGTGCGCGGCTGTGGCGCATACACGACAGCGGGCCATCCGTGTGGCAACAGATCGGATCGCTGGAAGATGCGGATGCGGGATATATCCGGGGGGCGATGACGGAAGCGTCCCCGGGCCAGTCTGACGGCAAACGGTGGGCATGCGCGCTGCCAGGCAATGGCGTGGCCACCTCCGCGCTGGAGATTTCTGCCAGCGGACCGCTGGATGAAGCGGCGCAGAGCGTCCTGCGGCTCTTCGGCCGGTATGCGGGCGTGGCGCTGGCATCGAGCGAGCGCCGCGGCGCCATGGCGGAGCTGCAAAGCATCATCGAGGCCACGAAATCACTGAATTCCACGATCGACCTGGCCGAGCTCATTAACATCATCCTTCGTCTGGCCAGCCGCCAGACCGGCGCGAAACGCGCCACGGTATTTCTGGTGGACAAGGAACGCCAGGAAATCTGGTCACTGGTAGGGCTGGGCCTCGAACAGCAGGAAATCCGCATGCCCATCAACCAGGGCCTCGCGGGTTGGGCGGCCACGAACGGACAGACGGTGAACATCGAGGATGCTTACCAGGACTCGAGGTTCGACCGCGCCGCTGACCAGAAGACGGGATTCCTGACGCGCTCTGTGTTGTGCCATCCCATCCGGAACAACAACGAGGAAATCGTCGGCGTACTCCAGTTGCTGAACAAGAACACTGGAGTGTTTAATGCCGGCGATCAGGCGTTCCTCGAGGCAATTTCCCTCCATGTGGCGCTGGCGCTGGAAAACGCACGAATGCACCGCGCCATGCTGGCACAGGAACGGCTGGAGCGCGACCTGGCCTTGGCGCGAAGCATCCAATCGAGCCTGCTGCCGGACACTCCTCCGCAGCTTTCCGAGTTCGAGATCAGCGTATTTCACCGACCCACGCAGATGGTGGGGGGTGACTACTACGACTTCCTGATGCTGGATCAGGACACGATGCTGACCGTGGTGGCGGACGTGGAGGGCAAAGGCGTGGCCTCAGCGCTGATGATGTCCAACCTACAGGCCATGCTGCACACCCTGGTCGGTCACCTGCATTCGCTCGAACGGCTGGTGGAAGCGATCAACAATCTGATGGCCGCGGAAGGACGTCAACGCAAGTTCATGAGCATGTTCGTGGCCATGCTGGACCGGCGGCACCGAGGGCTGCATTACATCAACGCGGGCCACGTGCCTCCCGCCGTCATTCGCGCCAACGGGCAAGTCGAATCGCTGCGCGAGGGGGGCATGGTGATCGGCGTCCTGCCGGGACAGACCTATGAACGGGGCTTCCTGCGGCTGGAGAAGGGCGACGTGTTCATCGCGTGTACGGACGGCATCACGGAAGCGATGGACCGCGCGGGGAACGAGTACGGGCTGGAGCGGCTGGAGGAAGCAGTGAGCCGCCATCGCCAGAAGCGCGCGCAGGATATCGTCGCCGGCCTGCTGAAAGAAGTGGACGACTTCTCCCGCGGCGGAGCCCACGAGGACGACCGCGTGGTCCTGATTCTAAAAGTCGTCTGACTTTCCACACAGTTCAGAGCGGTTTTCGCGGCGGATTCAGCGGGCGCCCGGACTCGAGCTGCATCAAGTTGTACGCCGCGCCGGCATGTCCAGGATCGAACCGCAGACATTGCCGGTAACTCTCCATGGCCTCCTGCCGCCTCCCCAGCCGAACCAGAGAATTGCCGCGGTTGTGAAAGGCTTCCGCGTACGCGGGAAAAATCGCGATGGCGCGGTCGTAAGCATCGATGGCGCCGGCATCATCGCCCTCGCCTGCTCGCATGACGCCCAGCGAATACCAGGACTTGGCGCTCCTAGGCGAGGTTTCCACCAGTTTCGAATAAAAATGCCTGGCGTCGAGCCAGTCGAGATTGCGGAGGGCGGTCCGCGCGCCGAAGAGCAGCGCAGTAGCGACGAGCACCACCTTCCAGTGACGCGAGCGGGCCAGCAAGATCCCCGCGAGCAGCGACAGCCCGATGCTGGGCGCATAGACGAGGCGTTCCCCCATGATCGTGCCGATGGGAAATAAAATGTTGTCCGTCGCGCAGAAGAGAATTCCGTATGTGAGCGCCGGCGCGCGATACCGGCGATCCAGAGCCAGCAGCAGGAAGCCGAAGGCCAGAGCCAGCCCGGCCCATGCGCGCCAATCGTCCAGTCCCATTACCAATGGAAGCTGTCTATAGGAGTAATCCGCGGAAAGCGTGATGGGCACCACACTCTTCGCCAGGTACATCCATTGCACCCAAAGCGCGGTCAGAATCCTGCGCCCGGGGTCAACGAGAGCGGTTGGATTGTCGATGGCCGGAATCGTTCCGGGACCGCGCGAAACGGCAAAGTGCGCCGCGAGCGCCACAGCCACAATCAACCCAGCGCCGGCGGCCGCGATGAACTGCGTGCGGCGGGGCGTGTCCTTCGGTGGGAAAACGAGGGGCAGAGCGGCGAATGTCGCCGCGCTCTCCTTGGAGAACACCGCGAGCGCGAAGAGAACCAGTGGCCAGACGATGTGGCCCCGGTAATACAGGATCAGCGCGCCAAGGGCAAGCGCCGCGGCCAGCGTTTCCGCTGAGCCGACCACCGATGTGGTTGCTTCCGTGTGGATCGGCATCAGGGCGAAGAGGGTCGCGGCGATGAATGCCGGCCGCGGCGGCGTGGCCACTTCCAGCAGGAAGCGGTAAAGCAGCAGCACAACGGCGAGCCCCAACGCGAGGCCGACGGCGTGATAGATGGCGGGACGCGCGCCCCCGCCCCCCGCCCACACGAACGCCCAGAGCGTTTTCACCACCGGGCGGTAGAGTTCCTGGCCGCGGGCGTCGGGCCAGTAGCCCGAGGTCCAAATCGCCCCCAAGTGCCGCAATGAATGCAGCGGCTCACTCTCCACGATCAGTACGCGGTCGTCAAAAGCAAATCGGCAGGCCAGCGCGCCCACATTGGGCAGAAGAAACGCGGCGGTGAGCCAAAGCGCCGCTCGCGCGACGGGAGGCTGAGGTGGCGGAGGCGGCTCCGGCGGCGCGGTGCGCGGAGTGACGAATTGGGCGTCGCGCGCAGCCTGTTTGCGCTGCTGGCGGAGTCGGCTCTTCCGGCTCATCAGGGGACGGATCGCTCCGGGACTGCACGTGCGCGGTGAGTGTACCATCGGCGCACAGAGCACGGACGCGGCCCGGGCGATCGATTGTGTCAGGAACCTGGCGAGGCGCCCGCCGCGGAGGTCGGAGGAAGCTTTGCCGCATGCAGAGCGCCGAAAAACCCTGTTTCACGCCGCTCGAACTCCTGCGGGGCGCGTCCCAACGCCTGGGTATGTCCGGCGCCGGGCACGAGCCACATCTGTTTTGGCCCGATGGCCGCGGCGTAAATGGCGCGCGTGTGGCGCGGCGGAATGTTGTGATCATCCAGGCCGCAAATGAGCAGGACCGGAAACGCGCGGGAAGCCACCGCCTGCTCGGGCGAGACGTCCTCGGCGCGGAAGCCGCCTTCCTTCTCCGCGCTGTGTAGTCCCATCACGGCCACCGGGCGGAACAGCGTCTTGCCCAGCAGCGGGCTCATGTGCAGGCCAGCATAGTCGTAGGCCACCTCGCGCAGGTTTCGGAACGCACTTTCCGCCACAACCGCCTCAATGCGAGGTTCAACGGCGGCGGATTGCAGTGCCACGGACGCCCCCATCGATTCGCCGGAGGCGAACAGACAGTGGGGATGTTCCCGGGCTTCGAGCGCGTCCACAATCGCCCGCGCATCGTAGCGCTCGATCCAGCCGTACGTGACCATGTTCCCTTCGCTGGCGCCGTGGCCACGCGCGTCCATCATCACCACGGAGAAGCCGTGGCGGAGAAGCAGTTCCGCTTGGCCAATCATGCCTGCGCGATTGTCGGAAACGCCGTGGAAGAGCAGCACCCAATCGCCGGTGGCCAGCGCGGGAGCGGAATGCACGATCCAACCGCGCAGCCGCACGCCGTCCCTGGCGACGACCTCGAAGTCTTGCCAGGTGGCCTGCACGCGGGCAAATGCCGCGCCGGCCTGCTCCACCAGCTCGGGCGTCAGCGGCCGTCGCCTGGGATGCAGGATTCCGCCGCCGACTTCGTCCCCGGCCAGCGACTCCGCGGCCAGCAACACAACCAGCGCGATTCCGGCGATGCGCAGGAATATCCGCATGGATACGTTCCTGCCGAAGTATACGTCCCGGGCAGGGCGAATGTTCCGCGGAGGGCAGAGTCAGTTGGCGGAGTCTTTCAGGTTTTCGTATTCCTTTAATTTGCGGTAAAGGGTGGTCTTGCCGATGCCGAGCAGGCGGGCAGCGGCCAGTTTGTCGCCGCCCGTTTCGCGCAGCGCGCGGAAGATGGCGCGGCGCTCCAGCTCTTCCAATGGGGCCAGATCGTCCATGCCGAGGCTGCGCTCGAAAATGCCATGCTGCAGGTTGGTGGGCAGGTCGGTCAGCGCCAGCATTGTGCCTGTGCCCAGGGCCACGGCGCGTTCCACGGCGTTCTCCAACTCACGGACGTTTCCCGGCCAGTCGTAGGCCATCAGGCGGCTCATGGCTTCCTCGGAAATGCCCCGCACCGGGCGTTGCGGCTGGCTGAATTTTTCCAGGAACGAATTGACCAGCATGGGGATGTCGTTCTTGCGTTCGCGCAATGGAGGGAGCTTGATCTGCACCACGTTCAGGCGGAAATAAAGGTCCTGGCGGAACTGGTTCTTGCGAATGGCCTCTTCCAGGTCGCGGTTCGTGGCGGCAATCACCCGCACGTCAATCGTGACGCGCTCATTGGAACCGACGGGCTTGATCTCCCGCTCCTGCAGCGCTCGAAGCAACTTGGCCTGGAGGTCCACAGGCAGGTCGCCGATTTCGTCAAGGAACAGGGTGCCCCCGGCCGCGGTCTCCAGCAGTCCATGGCGGCTCTGCGTGGCGCCGGTGAATGCGCCCTTCACATAGCCGAAAAGTTCCGATTCGATCAGGGTGGGAACCAGCGCGGAGCAATCCACGGGAACGAACGGACGCTCTCGCCGCGGGCTGGAATAATGGATGGAGCGAGCCACCAGCTCCTTGCCCGTCCCGCTCTCGCCCAGGATGAGCACAGGACAAGTGTGCGGCCCCACCTTTTCGATCAACTGGTAGACGCGCTGCATCTTCGCGGACACGCCCACCAGCTCGCCAAAACCCGGACGGCTGCGCAATTCCTCGCGCAGCACGCGGTTTTCCCGCTCCAGGTCGAGCGCGCGCACCATGCGGTCGAGCTTCGCGCGCAGGTCAGCCACGTGATATGGCTTGGTGACAAAGTCCGCCGCACCCAGCCGCGTGGCTTCCACCGCCGATTCAATCGTCCCGTATTGGGTGAGCACCAAGACGGAAATCTGCGGATAGTTTTCGCGAATCCGGCGCAGCAGGTCGAGTCCGCCCAGCTCCGGAACGCGCATATCCGTCACGACCAGATCCACCGGATCCTGCTCGAGAATCTCCAGCGCTTCTTCCGTGGTGCGCGCGCCGCGAACAAGCAATCCGGCATCTTCCGCCACATCGGAGCACAGCTTGCGCGCCTCTTCCTCGTCGTCCACGACAAGGACGGTGTGCGGGCCGGCACGGTGATTCACGATCGCTCCAGTGACGCCTGAGGAGTGGAAGTGCTCGGCAGAACCAGTCAGCATCAGCGTTCCTCCCGAGGCCGGAAAAGGCCGTCATACCGGAATGGTGCAGGCCGAGTGCCAAATCCGGAGCATCGAGAAAAATGCCGAAAGCTGTACTTCAGAACTAGTTAGCCGCGGCGGTAATCATATCGCAATTCCCGTACTGGTACACAAAAAACTCTTGGAACACCACTTCACTGGGATAACAACAGAGCTGGCAAGGGGATGCCGAAACCATACGCTCAGTTTCAAAACGGGAATTCGCTCCATCCCCTTTTCCTGTGCAGCGCTCCCTTCCCTTCCAAGCGCTGAAATGTGACTCGGGCACCCAGCAATCCGTTTTGGTGAGCGATGCGCCAGCGGGACGTCTAACGCTTGGGTCCGCGCGGTGATGCGGCAGAACCGGAGGCGGAGCCGCCGAGCGGAAACTCCACGGCATACAAACCGTCCGTAGAGGAGGCAGCAAATACGGTGGACGAGGTGGCGCTGGCCACGACTGCTGGAAAGAACGCCTCGGCCAGAGTGCCTTCCAGGCGCGACCAGGTAAGCCCGCGATCGCGGGAATAGAAGATGCCTCCGCTCTGGGCCGCGGCAAACACGTTTCCGGCAACGATGGCAACCTGCTGGATGGGAACCTGTGGCAGCCCGTTGCCGGCCTTTCGCCAGGTGTGACCGGAATCGAGCGAGACATAGAGTGCGCGGCTGCCGATGGCGAAAAAATTGGATTCGTCGGCCGCGTCCAGATGGAGCGCGCCGCCCGCATCCACGGGCAGATCGCGCCAGGCCCAGGAAGAGCCGGCATCGAGCGAGTAGACGATCCCGCGCAGCGAAACCGCCCAGATCCGCCGTCCATCGGGCGAAACCCGCACACTTCGCGTCGGCAGGCTCAGCGGGCCGAAGGGGACGGCACGCCACGTTTTTCCTTCGTCGTGCGACACCAGCAGAGCTTCCTCCGTGGCGGCGTACCAGGCTTCGGAGCAGAACGTCATATCGTTCACCACAGCGCGCAGTGGGCGCAATCCGGCCTCGTGCTTTTCCTCGCGCGCGGGCGGAAGATTGCGCCGCTTCAAAAGTAAAGGCTGCGATGGCTCCGAGGGGGGCTGGATGTCGCCGGAAAGCATTCCCGCGGGAGTCCAGGCACCGCCCCTGAGAGAGGGGTCGTAGCGCATCAGGCCTCCGCGATCGAGTGCGGCCCACCAACCGCCCGGCGAGGCGTAAAGTCCGCGCACAGCCTCGCTGCGCAGCCCGGGGCCGAGCGGCTTCCAGGTGCGGCCGCCATCGTCGGTGGCCAGCAGCGGCTCCGGAGCGTCGGCCAGCACGGCTAGGACGCGAACGGGATTGGTGGAATCGAGCGCAAGCGCGATGATGCGCCGGTGGTTGAATCCTTCGTTGGAGGCGCGGAAATTCTGTCCGCCGTCATCGCTCACCAGCACGCCCAGCTTCTGCGTGCCGAGCACGAGCCGTCCCGGAGTCGCTTCGCTCACCACGAGCCCGTTGACGCTCCAATCCGCCGGCGTCACCCGTCGCCAGGAACCGCCGCCGTTCTCCGATTTCCAGAGCCCTTCCGTTGTGCCGGCAAACAGAACCTGCGGGTGGTGCGGGTCCAGCCGGATCACGTGCGTCCGCCGGGCCGTATTCGGAATGCCACCGATTTTCCGCCAGAGCGCGCCGGCATTTTCGCTGCGGTAGATTCCGGAGCAGGCGCTGGCAAACACGCGGGAGGGACGGCTGCGATCCACCACGATGCTCATCACATCCGAATCATCGATCATGCCCTCGTGAATCGAGTTCCAGTGGCGGCCGCCGTCGGTGGTTTTCCACGGCAGGTGGCTCGTGCCGACATAAATCACATCCGGGTGGTGGGGATCCACGGCCACGGAATCGAGGTCGTGCAACGATGCATCTCCTTCGGGCGAAATGCGCTCCCAGTGCCCGCCGGCGTCAGCTGAACGGAACACTCCGTCCAGTGCGCCGGCCACCAGCATGTCGGGAGCGGATGGCGCAATCGCCACGGCACGCACGGCATGTCCGGCCAGTCCCGCGGGCTGCCAGGTGTGGCCCCCGTCTGTGGAGCGGAAAATGCCGCCGCCCGCGGCGGGATCGAGCGTCCAGCCTGTGGCGTACACCGTGCGGGCCTCGCGGGGGTCCACCGCCAGCGACTGGACAACGAAATCCGAGCGCGTTCCCGGTCGGCCAACCAGCTTCCAGCTTCGTCCCTCGTCTGCGGACGAAAAAATATGGCCATCCACGGTGCCCAGATACAGGCGCCCCGGCTCCGATGGCGCCTGCACCAGGGAAATCACGTCGCCACCAGGCGGTCCCATGGGGTGCCACACCTGTCCGAGCACCGCGGGCGCGCCGGCGGCGAGCCACGCGCTTAGCACGAAAAGGCCGAACAGCGGGATACGGCGAGAATCGGAGCTTTCGTTCATTCCGGAGATAGGGCGAGGCCGGAGCTTCCGCAGCAGGCGGACGGCCCGCCGGCCTCGCTAAGGATGATTCTACCCGCCGCTACGGGTTTTTGGGCTCGTACTTGGCGCCCTGCGGAACCAGCGTAATCGTCATGGTCTGGTTGGCTTCTCCGCCGCCCTTCGCCCCCACCGTAGCGTGAGTTTCGATGGCGGAATCGGGCAGGCCGAGGCGCTTCACCAGATCGTCCTTCACGTTTTGCGCGCGGTCCTTGGCCAGTTGCTCCGGCGTGAGTTTGGCCTTGGCCTTCGTCTTCATGGCCTTCGACGCGGCCTCGTGCGTTTCGGACGGATCCGCAGTCGCTTCGATCACCAGTGTGGCGCCGGGGAACTGCTGGAAGCGCGGCGGCACTCCGTCGAGCGGCGGATTCTTACAGGCATTCGTGACGCTGGCACTGAACTTCTTGAAGGTGCAGCGTGCGATCTCGCGCGCCGGCTCGATGTTCTTCACCGTCACGGCCGCTGTACAGTCGGCAGCGCCGCCGGCGCCCTCCGCTCGCGCCGTCACCGGATAGTTGCCCGCGCTCAAGCCCGTGGTGTTGATGCGCACCGAAGAGCCAGAACCTTCCACTGTCCCGCCGCTGGCATGCCACTGATAGGTGACCGGATACGGAAGTGCATTGCCGCTCGTGTCGGTGGCCATGGCGGTTACATCCACGTATTCGCCGGGATACACGGGCGCGCTGGGGTTTGCCGAGCAGGTGAGCCGAGGCGCCGGCCGGCGCGTCAACTTAACCGTGGCGGCCGGACACTCTGCAATGAGCTTTCCGGTGCTGGCCCTGGCGTTGATCGTGTACGTACCCTCTCCGAGGCCCGAATAATCCCACCGGACCTGGGATCCGCTCCCCTCGATGCGCCCTCCGGACGCCTCGTAGCTGTAAGAAATGGGGCCGTTGTCGCTGGCCGAAGCGCGCGTGGTGATGTTCACGGGCGTGCCCGAGGTGGCTTCCACGACGTTGGGCTCCGCAATCTCCACGCCGCATTCGAGCGTCACCGGAGGAGGAACCTTCTTTTCAGGCACAAAGGTCGTGCCCGCGCGAATCACAAAGCCGTTGCGGTCCGACACCTGATTGAGTCCAAACATGGAACGGTAGCCCAGATCGATGGCGAAACTCCTCCAGGGATAGAGCCGCACGCCGGACACGGAGCCGACCGGATCGCGCGGGCCGAACGTGGTGTTCGGCGTCGCCGTGCCGAAGAAAATCACTCCGGTGTATTCGGAGATGATCTGGATGCGCTTGTCCGGGAACACGGTGAAGCCGAATCCGGGACGGAATTGATTCGCCTGGTTCAGCAGCCTGTTTCCGCCGGAGTTCGGATCGATGGCAAATCGCACGGGAAGGTTCAGCACCATCTCCATGGTGTTGCCAAAGCGGTGGCTGGCCGCCACCATGAATTGGAAGTTGAACCTCCCGCTCTGCACCTCGTTGTCCAGCAGGTCGCTCAGCCCGGTCACCGTGGGAATAATGAAATCGGTGCGGAGCGCGACCGCCAGCGGGCTCGAACGCGTCTGGGAAAACAGATTGTATTTGAATCCGAATTCGAAGGTGCCTACCCCTCCGCCGTTGTGGTTGGCAAACGGATAGTCTTCCACGTATGCCGCGCCCGCTGTCCCCGCGCCGCAATCAATATAGTGATAAATCGTGGGCTGGGTGCTGCTGTGCAGCGGCACCAGCGGACAGCCGGCCAGCGTCGGATTCAGGCTGAGTTCGGTGGTCCGCCCGGCGTGGATGTGGGAATACGGCGTAAACTCCACAAACGCGGAAATGCGGTCCGTGATTCCCACGGCGAAGTCGAGATCCAGGTCCAGAACCGTCACGTCGCCCGGGGCGCGCGACTGCTTGTCCGCGCCGAAGCTGAATCCCACGGAGTGACGTCCGAGGGTCTCGCCGGATTCCAGGCTGAACGTCGTGCCGCGCTCACCCACCAGCGGGGTCACCGGTTTTACCGGACCATCCCACCAGGAGTTTCCTGACTTCTCGTCCGGCGGCGGAGCCGGAGCGGGATTCGCAGGCGCGGGATCGGCAGCCGGTGCCGGACTTGAGGTGGCGTTGGTCGATGCAGCGGTGCCCGGGCCGTCCTTCGATGCATCCTTCGACGCATCTTTCTTCTTCGCCGTAGCATCAGGTTTTGGCGTGTCGTCCCCTGACGCCCAGAGAGGGACGGCCAGCAGCAGTCCCAAGGAAAGTGCTGCCGCAGGTCGCACGAGCAGTCTCATGTACTCCTCCTCCCAAACGCGCACCAGATACACGGAATCTCGCCTGAACCCGGCCCTGCGCCCCCGCTACGGACCGGTTCCCCCGCGAATCTGTTGAGAATGGCTGGGTCTCGTGAGAAACACACACCCACGGCCCCCTAAATCATGCCCGATTCTATGCAACCCCGCTTCAAACCGCCAACTACAATTTTCTCGCGGTTAGTGTGAGGGCCAATAGTAGACCCTATTTCGGCGCCGGGGGGCAGGCGTCCGGCAGGCCCCGGCCTCTCGTCAGGGACGAGCGTGCCGCGTCGGCTTTGCGGCGCACACCAATCCGGGGCTGACACAAGCCAAAGTCCCGCGGCAGTCTGGCACTGTTGCCGGGTTCAAACTGAACCGTTGCAACCAAACCCCGCCCATGCCTAATCTCTACGAGAGCCATGAATGGAACTGTGACAGCTGCGGGGCGAATTCTGGTAGTCGAAGACGAGGAAAACTCGCGCAAGGGTTACGAAGCCCTGCTGCGCAAGTGGGGCTGCGAAGTCCTAGGCGTCGAGAGCGCGGAAGAGGGGATCGAGGCGTTCCACACCTTCCGGCCTGCTGTCGTGATTGCCGACGTCGAACTGCCGGGAATGAACGGTTTGGATTTTTTGCATGCTCTTGGCGACGCGCTCTCCGATGTCCCGGCCATCCTGATCACGGGCAAAGGCAGCGAAGATCGCGCGGTGCAGGCCATCGAGTCCGGCGCGTTCTGGTATATCGAAAAGCCGCTGAAGCCGCAGGTGCTGCGGGCGCTGCTGGACCGCGCGCTGGGCCGCGTGCGCGATCGCCGTCAGGTGGCCGCGCTGACACGCGAACTGCGCGCGACGGGCCGGCTAAGCGAGCTGGTCGGCACGTCGAAGGCCATGCGCGAAATCAGCCTTGCCGTCGAGCAGGCCGCGCCATCCACAGCATCCGTGCTGATCACAGGGGAAACCGGCGCCGGGAAGGAAGTCGTGGCGCGCGCTCTGCACCGCCTGTCGGCCAGGGCCGATGGCCCGTTCGTGGCCATCAACTGCTCGGCGATTCCTGAATCGCTCATGGAAAGTGAAATTTTCGGGCACGAGAAGGGTGCGTTTACGGGCGCGGCGGAACGCCGGCTGGGCTGCTTCGAGCTGGCCGATGGCGGCACTCTGCTGCTCGATGAAATCGGCGAGATGCCCATCGCCACGCAAGCCAAACTGCTGCGTGTGCTGGAGGACCGCAAGGTGCGGCGGCTGGGCGGAAAGACGGAGACGCCCGTGGACGTTCGTGTGCTCGCGGCGACGAACAAGGATCCCGAGCAGGCCGTGGCGCAGGGACAGCTCCGCCAGGACCTCTATTTCCGCCTGAACGTGTTTCACATTCACCTGCCACCCCTGCGCGCGCGCAAGGAGGATTTGCCTCTGCTCGTGGAGGCCATCCTGGCTGAAGCGGCGGCCAAGCACGGCAAGCGCATCCGCGGGGTCAATACGGAAGTGATGGATGCGTTTCGCGCGCACACCTGGCCGGGAAACGTCCGCGAGCTGCGCAATGTGCTCGAGCACGCCGTGATTGTCGCCAATGGCGACTCCATCACGCGCCAACATCTGCCGCCTCAATTCGGGAAGAGCAGCGCTGGGCAGGCCTCGCTCGGCGGGCTGCGCTTTCCTCCCGGGGCGACCGTAGAACAAGTGGAGCGCGAACTGATCCGACAGACGCTCGAAGCCACCGGCAACAACAAAACGCGCGCGGCGGAGCTGCTCGGCATCAGTCTGAAAACCCTGCACAACAAACTGAAGGAGTACGCCGGCCAGGGGAACGATCATGCGGCTGCGCCTGAAGACTAAGTTCACGCTCACCACGGCGCTGCTCGTGCTCACCGTCGTCGCCGTGGTTTCCGTGATTTCCGTGGCCGCGCTGATGCGCCAGACCTTCCGTCATCTGGACGACCGCGCGCATTATGTGGCCAAGCTGGTTCTGGACGAGGCGCGCAGCGCGCTGGACGACGCGGCGGCGCGCGGCCAGGGTCCCACCTCGGAGAAGGACGCCGACGTGGATGCTTTCGTGCGCGGCGTGCTGCAGAAGGACCCGCGGCTGGCCGCGGCGCTCGCCGCGGCGGTGGGTTATTCGCCCACAATCTACGAAGTTTCCATCGTGGATCGCGACAGCGTGGCTCTCGTGTCCAGCGACCCAAACCTCGTGGGCCATCTGCGGCTGCCGCGGGCGCGGCTGGAGAATCTGGCGCAGTTCGACTTTCTGGAACAGATCCACACCCTGTACGGCCCTTCGCAAATTTACGAGGTTTCCCTGCCGTTTAACCTGGGCAGCCGGCCGTTCGGAGAAATCCGCGTAGCGTTGAATTCCGCATTGCTCCGGAACGAGATTTCTCCCACGCTCAGGACCGCCACGGAATTCGCACTGTTTGGAGTGTTTTTCTCGGCCGGCCTCGCCTTCCTGATCAGCAACATCACGCTGGCCCCGTTGCAGAAAATCACGGCGCAATTGGACCGCATCGCCAGCGGCCAATTCGACGCGCAGCCGCTGCGCTCCGGCGACGAGCTGGGCCAGGTGAGCACGAAGATCAGCGAGATCGGCCAGCAGTTGCGCGGGGTTCGCGCGATCTTCAGCGGCCTGCGGGAAAACTTGAGCGCGCTTACGGCCGGAATGGATGACGCCGTGCTCGTATTTTCCGCCACCGGCCAGGCCGTGCTGGCTACTCCGGCGGTGGAAAAATTCCTGGGGTGCAAGCCTCAGGAACTGATCGGACGCGACGCGGGACAGATGTTTCCCGCCGACCAGCCGCTGGGAAAAGCCCTGGGCCTGGCCGACGGCAGACTCCATGCCGTGGATCAGGTGGAAGTGGCACTGAATGGCGGGAGCGGGCCGCAGCGCGTGCGCGCCAGTGTGCGGGAGATTGCCGAGGGCGGCTCGCAGATGGGCGCGCTCGTCACCCTGCGCGACCTCGACTCTCTGGACCGGCTCGATTCGGAGCTGGAAGTCTCCGAACGTATGGCCGCGCTGGCTCGCGTGACCGCGGGTGTGGCGCATGAAGTGAAAAATCCGCTCAACTCCATGCGCCTGTGGCTTGAAAATCTGCGCGAAAGCCTTCCCTCCGATCCCGAAGCCGCGCGCTCGGCCGTGAAAGTGCTGGATTCGGAAATCGACCGGCTGGACCGCGTGGTGAAGCGCTTCCTGGATTTCACCAAACCCGTTGAGTTGCACCTGGAAGACACGGACCTCGCGGAACTCGTGCGCGAGGTGCTGGCGCTGGCCCGGCCGCAGATTGAACGCGCCGGCGTGAAGGCCGCAGTCGAGCAGCCCAATCCGTTGCCGGCGGTGCACGTGGACCGCGCGCTCCTCCAACAGGCGCTGATGAACCTGGTGCTCAATGCCTGCCAGGCCATGCCGCAGGGGGGACGACTGGACATCACCCTGCGGCGAAAAGCCGATGCTGCGGAAATCCGCATCGCGGACACCGGCCACGGGATCGCGCCCGAGCACCGCAGGCGCATCTTCGAGCTGTTTTTCACCACGCGGCCTTCCGGCAGCGGACTGGGACTGGCCACGGCGTTTCGCATTGTGCAACTTCACAACGGTTCGATAGACTTTGAATCCGAGCCGGGCCGGGGGACTACGTTCATACTGGAGTTCCCGCTGGCCCGTTGAGACGAATGCCGCCCAGCACAAAGAGCGTCCAGGTCGCGCTGCTCGCAGTCGCGTGTGCCATCGCCTCCGGCTGCCACCGCCAATCCGTGCAAGCCGCACCGCCCGAGACTTCGTCCTCGCCCACAGAGACAGCCCAGCCTGCCCCTGCCCAGCCATCGGGCACCGAGGGGCAGCCTCCCACCGCCGGCGCAGAGATTCCTCCGGCCGCTCCTGCCGCCACCATTCCCGTGCCAAAGCCGGTGGAACCGAAGCCGAAGCCAGTTGGGCCGCCTGCGCCGCCACCGGAGGCAACCGCGCCGAAACCAGCGCCACCGCAAATCACGGTACGAATCTCCCCCGCGGACGAGGCGCAACTGAAGGCCAAAACGCAGAAGGCGGTGGCGGAAGCCCAAGCCAACCTGCATAAGGCCGATGGCCGCCAGCTGAGCGACTCGCAACGCGACATGATCGAAAAAATTCAGAGTTTTATTGCTCAGGCGCGCGAAGCAGGCGAACTTCCGGACTGGAGCCGCGCCAGCATTCTCGCGGAAAAGGCCCGCCTGCTTTCCATCGAACTCGCCAACTCGCTCTGATCCCCGGCCGGCTTGATGTGCCGAACTTCGATTTTCGTTTTTGGCTGCGCTAGACTCCTCCTGTGAAATCCCACGACGTAATCGTCGTCGGTGCGGGCATCATCGGCTGTTCCGTGGCGCGCGAGCTGGCGCGGCGCCGCATGCGCGTCCTCCTGCTCGACCGCCAGGAACCCGGTAAGGAATCATCCTGGGCCGCCGCGGGAATGCTCACACCCGCTGCGGAGTCCGCAGAGTCGCTGCCGCTGGTGCCCTTCGCGAAGGCGAGCCTCGCGCTGTACAACGATTTCATCGCCGAAGTCGAACAATCGGTCGGCCGGAAGACGGATTACCGCCGCCAAGGGGCTCTCGAGGTATTTTTCGGCGACGGAGCGGACGAACGGCTGGCACTTTGGCTGGCCTCCGTTCGCGCTACAGGATTCGAAGCCCAGCCGCTCAGCGCCGCGGACCTGCGGCAGATGGAGCCCGCGCTCGCTCCCGACGCCGCAGCGGGCGCTCTGCTGCCGGACGAAGGTGCGGTGGACAACCGATTGCTCTCTGCCGCGCTCGCAGAAGCAGCGCGGCGCGAGGGTGCGGAGTTGCGCGCGGGGGTGGAAGTGCTCCGGATGATTTCCGCCAACGGCCGCGCGACCGGAGTGGAAACCCGGCAGGAACGACTCGCAGCGCGCCATATTCTCCTTGCTGCGGGTAGTTTCACCGCCCAGATCGAGGGCGCGGAGCGCTACGCACCTACGATTCCCGCGCGCGGCCAGATGGCCGCGCTGCGCCCCGCCGCGATGCCGCTAGGCCGAGTGGTGCGCGGTCCTTCGTATCTGGTACCCCGCGGAGATGGGCGATTGCTGATCGGCGCCACCGTGGAGCGGGCGGGATTCGAACGAGCGGTGACGCCCGCGGGAATCGGGCGATTGCTGACAGACGCGGTTCGAATGGTCCCCGCGCTGGCCGATGCGCCCCTTGTGGAGACCTGGTGCGGTTTCCGTCCCGACACTCCCGATCATCTGCCCGTGCTCGGCCCGACGGATGTGGAAGGACTCTGGTTCGCCACGGGACATTTTCGCAACGGCATTTTGCTGGCTCCAGCGACGGCACTGGCACTCGCCGACTGGATTACAAAAGGAAGTACAGCGCTGCCGGTAGATGCATTCAGCGCCATGCGATTTGTGAATCGCGCGCAACCGGTTGCCGGTTGAGCCGCCGGGCGCTCACCAAGGCGATGAGTTCCGAACCGGCTGATGATTTGGCGGTCCGGCCAGCGTGGATGCGTGACCGGGATCGGTAAACTGGACGCGCGCCGAATCCAGCAGAACGGGCCGGTCCAGCACCACATCCAGCGTAGTTCCGCGTGGCAGTTCCACCTCCGGCCCGCGGGTGAGCATCACCGCGGCTACCCCCACGGCCGCCCCGACGCCCGCGCCGATTCCCGCGCCCTTGCCCTCGCCGGCGATGGCGCCAATGCCGGCTCCTCCGGCCGTGGTCTTGGCGATGGTTGCCGCATCGTGGGTCTTGTCCGAGTCGCCTTGGATTTTCCCTTCTTTGTCCATCGAGTCCGCGCCGCCCGTCGACGCATTGCTCGGCGTGGCCAGCAGGTTCACCTGATATCCATTGGGCAGAATCATGTTGTTCAGCCGCAGCATGATTTCTCCGCGGCCCTTCACTCGCCCCGGTCGCTTTGATTCCGTAATTTCACCGCTCACATAGCTTCCCGCAGGGATGACGATCCGGCCATTCACCAGAATAGGGAACAGCGTCTCGAGATAGATGGGATCGCCGGGCTTTGCGCTGCGCGTGGAAACGCCGTTGTGCAGCACCAGCGGGATATGCGTGCCCACCGGCACCACGATGGTCTGCGATTTCGCCGGGGCCGCTGTGGAAGCGGGCTGCGCCGCAGCGGGCGCAGCAGCACGCGGCGGCAAAGGGCCGGGCGGCCCGTCCTGCGCGAAAAGCGCGGCGGCCAGCAGGGGAGTGGCTCCCAGAACCAGGAAGGAAAATATCCGTGTTCCTTGCATGGCGCTCCTTTCAAACAGTCACATTGTCAGCCGAGGTGAATTTTCTGCTCCGCACCATTCGCTCCTGCTGCGATGCGGCTCGCGGGCGGTCGGGATGCTCCCGGCGGCACAAGAGCGCGCTCGCGCAACTCAGTTGGCTCAGTCCTTTCCCGACACGCAGTGGCCCGCGGCCTGGAGAATCTCCGCGGCATGCTCGAGCGTGCCGCTCCGGACGAATATGTAGTCGGTGTCATAAGTGGCCAGGGCACAGATACTGATTCCTGCCTCCGCAAGCGGGGCGGCCACGGCTGCAAGCACACCGGTTTCGCTGAAATCGAAAGGGCCCGCGAGTTCCAGCGCGCGCCACCCGCGCTCCGCGCGCACGTCCTGCGGCACGACTCGCTCATCGCAATAGACGGAAAACTCATGGGCCGTGCGAATCGCGGCGGTAAAGCCGCTCCGCGGCATCCAGGCAGGAACCGGGGAGCCCGGCTCCAGACGGCAGATGGCGAAGGTGGCGGGCAGGAGGCGGAGTGTGAGTCTGCGCCCGTTCATTACGCGTTCATCACCGGGCGCTAAGCTAGTCCCCGCGGCTGGGCCTGTCAATGCGCGTTGCTCCCCGCGGACTCACGGTTGACGCGAGCCGCCCATCTTCGTAGGCTCGCAGCGAGGGAGAATGCAATGGCAAAACTGGCGTTGGTGTACGGCATGCGCCTGTTTCCCGCGGACGAACTCGCGGAGGTGAAGAACGCCCCCGTGGTGCTGCAGGGCGGGCGCTCAGGGCAGGTCACCATGCACCTGATCGAGGGCAGCAAGACGGAAATAGAAAAGCAATTGCGCCAGTCGATTGAAGCATTTTTTGAGATGTATCCGGAGATTTGAAGGGCTAGAGCAGGACGACGGTCTGTCCCGTCAACTCGAACCGTTTGCGGCAGCGCAGGTTCCGGCAGGCCACCATGTCGTCCACGCGAACCATGTAGGTCCGCGCCTTTTCGAATTTCGCGCGGTCCTCGTTGGAAGCGCCGCCGGGAAGCCGGTCTTTTTTCGCGCGCACCTTCCAGCGGATGGGGTAAGTTCCCTCTTGCCGGCAGTGCGGGCAGATGAGCGTCAGTTGTTTCGTCTCTTCTTTTTCGTTGTAGAAATTGCGCTCGTCCATTGCCGGAGCCTGCTTTCGCCGTCAGGAGCACGATAACGGTTTCGGGCCCGTACCGCAACCGCGGGCTCAGGGGCAGGCGGCCCGGAAGACAGCGGAGCGTCGAGGGTCAAGAGATTCCGTCCCGCGATCATCGGGACGCAAAGGGGCTGGCGATGCTTGTGACCACAATGCGGCAGTGGCGGAAGACCGCGTGCCGCGCCGCGATTTTCGCCGGAGCGATTCTTGTTCTCATCCCGCGGCTCGCTGCCGCCCCGCCGCATCCGGACTCACCTGGCGAGGGCCGCCGGGCTCCCGCCTCTGCCCCATCTGCGGATCGGTACGCGATCGTGATTTCCGTCGATGGGCTGATGCCCGCGAGCTATGCGGAAGCGGATGCGCGCGGCCTGAAGATTCCCGCCATGCGCGAGCTGATGGCTCACGGCGCGTGGAGTCCGGGTGTCCACGATGTGATGCCCGCCGTCACCTATCCCGCGCACACCACCATGGTCACCGGCGTCTACCCCCGCGTGCATGGCATTGTGACGAACGGCGTCTTCGATCCCCTGGGGAACCGCGACGGTGAGTGGTATTGGTACGAATCGGAAATCCGTGTGCCGACCCTGTGGCAGATCGCGCGCGCACAGGGACTGCGCACCGCGATGATCAGCTGGCCCGTCACCATGGGCGCGCAGGGAGACGCGGTAATGCCGGAATTCTGGCGCGGCCGCGGGATCGATCTGCCGAAACTGCTCCGTGCGATTTCCACCCAGGGATTGTGGGATGCGACTGCCCGGCGATTTCCGGATTTCGAGAAGGGATTCGCAGCTTCACCCGTCACGGACGAGGCCATCACGGACGTGGCGCTCGAAGCGATCGAAAGCCGGCGCCCCAATCTGCTGCTGCTTCATCTCCCCGGAGTGGACCACCAGCAGCACGAGCACGGGCCGTGGAGTCCGGAGGCGCTCGCCGCCATTGAGACCGCCGATGCGCAAATTGGACGCGTGGTGGAAGCCGCGCGTCATGCCGGCATTTGGCCACGGACGATGTTTCTGGTGGTCTCCGATCACGGATTCACGCGGGCGGAAATGTCGCTGCGGCCGGGAGTGATTTTGCGGCAGCACGGATTCATCACCGTGGACGAGAAGGGCCACGTCGCATCCTGGCGCGCGGCGGTGGCCGCGTCCGCGGGCTCCGCCTACATCTATCTCCATGACCCGGACGATCGCGAAACCGCCGACGCCGTCCGCAAACTGTTCGATTCGCTCGCTGCGCAGCCGGGCAGCGGCATCCGCCGCGTGCTGACGCCGAGCGACATCGCGGCTTTGGGCGGCGATTCCAATGCGTGCCTCGCGCTCGAAGCGGCAGACGGCTTTGCGCTGGTCGGCGGCATATCCGGCGAGCCCACCGGCCCGGCCGTCACCCCGGGCATCCACGGATTCCCGCCCGATCGCGAGATGATGAACTCCTCCCTCATCCTCGACGCGCCCGGGGTCTCGCCTGGAAAGTTGGAAGGAGCGCGAATAATCGACATCGGTCCGACCGTCGCGCACTGGCTCGGTCTTCGCTTGCAGGATGCCGAGGGCAAACCTCTCGTGGATCCCTCCGTACCGGCGGCTTCGAAATCGGGCGATTGATCCGCCGGCATCACATCGACTCCAGAAAATCGCGTTTCATGCCGATACAGCATCCAGGAGGCTTTGCGCCTGGGTGTTCCGTTTCGCAACAGTGCGGCTGCTAATCGTTCCACTGGCCTGTCTCACCCTCGCCGTCGGGGCCGGGCTGCGGGGGACGACGCTACCCCAGGAGGACGACTGGACAGCGCGCGTCCGGGCGCAACTCGACGCAAACAACGCGCAGGCCGCCCTCCAGTTGACCGAGCAGTGGATGGCCGCGGCGCCGAAAGACATGGACGCGGTCGGTTGGCATGGCCGCGCCCTGTCGCGTCTGGGCCGGTTGGACGAAGCCGCCGCGGATTTCCGCCGCGTGCTGGCTTCCTATCCGAATGATACCGACGCGCTGCTGGATCTCGCGGGAATCCTCCGCCGTCAGGGCCACCCGGCGGAAGCGCTCAAACTGCTGGAGCGCGCACACTCCGCCGACCCGCGGCGCGAAGACGTGCTGGTGGAAGAGGGGCGCACGCTCCGCGCGCTCGGCCGGACGCGGGAAGCGCGCGAAGCGTTTGAAGCGGCCCAGCGCCTGGCGCCGGAAGACGCGGAAGCGAACGAAGGACTCGCATCGGTTGCGGAAGCTCCCCGCCAGGAGGTCCACGTGGGCACGGACATCGACACGTTCAACTACACGGATACCGCCGGAGAGTGGAACACCGGCTGGAAAACCGATTGGAACGCGAAGCTGACTTCATACTTCGAGTTTTCTTACTGGGACCGTTTCGGCGGTCAGGCACAGCGAAACTTCGGCCAGGTAACCCTCAAACTGTTGCCACATTCGGCGATCACCGTCGGGGGCTCCTGGAATCACGACGAGGGCGTGATCCCGCGAAGCGAAGCGTTTTTCGAGCTGGACGAGGGTGGGGCGATTCCCGGCGGCCATTTCCTTCGAGGCATCGAATTCAACTATCACCAGCACTGGTACTGGTATTCCACCGCTCATGTTTTGGCACTCACTCCCTCCACGACTTTCTATCTTCCCCGCGACTGGATGTTTCAGTTTTCCATCACCGCGGCGCGCAGTTCGTTTCCCGGCGTGCCACCCGCCTGGGAGCCTTCGGGGCGGGCCAAACTCACGTTCCCGATCCGCCCGCGGCTCACCGGCAACGTGTTCTTCGCGGTGGGCAGCGAGGACTACGCACTCGCCGATCAGATTGGTCGGTTCTCGGCGCGCACCTGGGGCGGGGGCTTCCGCCGCGACTTCGCGAAGTACCAGTTCGTGAGCGCCTACGGATTCTTCCAGGACCGCTCGCAGTCGCGCTCGCAGGGCAGTTTCGGGATCGCCTACGGGATGCGCTTCTAACGTGCCGGCATGAATCCGCTGACGAGAATGGTCGAGGAGTTGGGGCCGGCCAGCTACGTGCTTCAGGCTGCCGTGGCCAGCCTCGTTGGGGCGGCGCTCCTGCTGGCCTTCATCATGGGCCGGCGCGCCGCGCGCCGCCGGTACTTCGGACATCGCGACGAACGCACCCGGGCGCTGCGCCGCCAGCTGCCGGAGATTCTCGAAGGGCGCATCCTGCCGGACGCCTGGCGCCGCGATCCACTCGACGACCGCATCCTGGAGGAAATCCTGCTCGACCGGCTGGAAATTGCCGAGAACGATGAGGCGGAGAAAATCCGCTTCTGTCTGCGCATCAGCGGCCTGCTGGATAAACGCATCCATCAGGCCCGGCGGCGCCGCGGCTGGCGGCGCCTGCACACCCTGGTGATTCTGGGCCGCATGCGCTGCCCGGAGGCGATTCCCGCCCTCGCCGAAGGACTGGATGACTCCAACATACAGACGGTTATCGCCGCGGCGCGGGGCCTGGGCCGCTACGCCATGCCCGAAGCGGCGGAGTCCATTCTCGAGCGGCTGGAAATGAACCGGCTGCGCCTGCCTGCCAACGTCCTCCAGAGCACTCTCTACCATTGCTGCCGCGACCGTCCCTCCATGCTGTTGCGCGCGCTTCAATTCACCGACGACCAGCTCCGACCCGTGCTCGCGCGAGTGCTGGCGGAGGTGGCGTCAGCGGAGCTGGGCGAAGATCTGGTTCTGATCGCTTCCGACCCGCTGCCCGAGGTTCGCGCGTCCGCGGCGCGCGCCATGGCCGGCGCGCGTCCACGGCTCGCGCTCGCCGCGCTCCAACAGCTCGCAGCGGACTCGGAGTGGTTCGTCCGTCTGCGTGCCGTGGTCGCTCTCGGAATGTTGCAGGATCCGCGCTCGATTCCCGTCCTGCTCGAGACGCTGTGCGACCCCAACCGGTTTGTTCGCCTGCGGGCCGCGGGCGCGCTCTCGCGCCTGGAAGGCCACGAAGAGGAGATTCTGGAACGCGCGGTGCGAACGCGCGACCGCTACGCCCTGCAGGCGTTGGTGGGAGAGATGCAGCGATCCGGCGCGATGCTGGCGATTCTGGACGGCCTCGGGGATCCGGAACGCCGACAGAACTCCAGGCGAATCCTGCTGGCCGCTGTGCGCGCGGGAGCGCCCCGCTTGTTGCTTGACGCCGTGCTGCATCACGCCAATTGGCGCGTCCGAACTCAGGCCGCACGCCTGCTGGCGGATTCGCAGAGTCCGGAAGTACTCCGCCTGCTGCGATTCTATTCCACGGATACGCTACGCCCGCGCGACCGCCTCCTGTTCGCCTGGCTCGACCGCCGGCTCCGGGAATCGGCGGCTGCAAGCTCCGGCGGAGCAGTCTCCGTGGTCGAAGCTCCTCCCCGCCCGGCCGCGGCACCGAGAGAGCGCGACCCCGGCGCCGCGCTCGCCCGGGAGAACCGATGAGGTCTCTCATCCTGACGGTGAACGATGCCCTGTTCCTCTACTACTTTTTCTCCAATCTCATGTATCTCTTCCTGCTGATCTTCGCGGTCCGTGCCAGTGTGCTGCACCAGCGCCAGCTGGCCAGCATCCGCCTGGAGCGGTTTCGCAATTCGCCCTTTTCTCCGCCCGTGTCGATCATTGCCCCGGCGCACAACGAAGGGCAAAGCATCGCACAATCGATCCGCTCTTTTCTCACGCTTGATTACCCGGCCATCGAAGTGATTGTGGTCAATGACGGCTCCCAGGACGATACCCTCGAAGTCCTGACGCGCGAGTTTCAACTCCTGCGCACCGACCTCGCCTACGTGCAGGAAGTGTCCTGCCACCCGGTTCACGGCGTGTACATGAGCCAGACGGAGCCCCGCCTGCTCGTCGTCGACAAACAAGCAGGCGGAAGCAAAGCCGACGCCACCAATGCTGGGCTCAATGTCGCATCCAGTCCGTACGTGTGCGTGCTCGACGCCGACAGCCTTCTGGAAAAAGATGCGCTCCTCCGCGTGATGGTGCCCATCCTGGCCGATCCCGCGCGCGTCGTCGCGGCGGGGGGCATCGTGCGCGCCGTCAACGGTTCCGTGGTTGAAGACGGCCAGCTCCGCCGCGTGCGGCTGCCGCGCCGCTTCGTCGAGGTCGTCCAGGTGGTGGAATACCTGCGCGCGTTCCTGGTGGGCCGCGAAGGCTGGAGCTACTTCAACATGCTGATGATCATTTCCGGCGCCTTCGGAGTATTCCGCCGCGACCTGGTGCGTCAGGTAGGCGGATACCGTCCCGCGGCGATCGGCGAGGATTTCGATCTCATGGTCCGCATGCACCGCAGGCTGCGCGAGCAGAACGTGGACTATCGCGCCTGCTTCGTTCCCGATCCCGTCTGTTGGACGGAAGTGCCGCCCGACTGGAAATCGGTGGGCAAACAGCGTTCGCGCTGGCAGAAAGGCATGATCGATACACTGTGGCCCAACCGCGACATGCTGTTCCGCCCGCGTTACGGCCGAATCGGGTTTATCGCGCTGCCCAATCTCTGGATCTACGAAGCGCTGGCCCCCGTCGTCGAACTCGTTGGGCTGGCCTCCATCCTCCTCGCGGCCTTCCTGGGAATTCTCAGCACGCACTTCCTTCTGCTGTTCCTGATTTTCGGTTACGCGTTTTCCACCATGCTCTCCATCGGCGGCGTGCTGCTGGAGGAAATCACCTTCCGGCGGTACAACGACTGGCGCGAAGTGGCCAAACTGCTGCTCTGCTGTTTCGCCGAGCACTTCCCCTATCATCAGGCGCACCTCTGGTGGCGGCTGCGCGGCATGTGGCAGTACATGCGCGGCGACGTGGCCTGGGGAAAGATGACGCGCGTCGGTTTTGCCGGCTCACCGGCAAAGCAGCGGGCACGCTAATCCGCCGAGCCGGCCGGGCCGAAATCAGGCCAGGGGGGAGGCGGAAGCGGGGCCGGGCACGGCAGCAGGCTCGCCGCCGGCTGATTCCGCGGGAGACGCGGCGGGTTCCTCCGGAATTCGAATCACGAATGCGGAGGTATGGTCGCCGCGCACGGTGACCACGGTTCCGCCGTGATCCGTGATGGTGGCCTGCGCCGAGGCCAGCTCCAGAGCCGCGACATAGGTTCGTTTCACGGGCGTTGAGGAGAACAACCGGTCCGCTTCCTCATCGTTCGGAAATGGGCCAGGCCATTCGATGCGCAGCATGGCGAACCCCGGAACGCGTTCCGTCCTCACGACAAACGTGCCGCCCGCCGGCATCGAGTACACCGCGTATAGCAGGAAGGTATCGAATGCGCGGCTGAGCGCTGATGCGTCTGCTCGAATGGACGGCACATCCTCCGCCAGAGCCACTTCCGGCGAAATGGGCGGCCGCGTGACGTCGTTGATCGTGGGATTGAACAACGGCTCCAGATCGCGCAGGACGCCTCGCACTAGATCATTCAATTTCATAGACTGCACGGGGAGCACCAGCAGCTCTCCGAATTCGCGGAAGCGGTCGAGCACGCGTTGGAATCCGGCGATCCCCTCGGAAACATTTCCCGAATCGCGCGCCTCCGCCAGGGAGTCGAGCGCCGACTCGATTTCCCCGGTGATGCGCCGCGTCATTTCCCGCCAGGCCGCCACGCGTTCGGCCTGCATCAGGCGTTCGCGCTCGGCAGCCAGCTTTTGCGCCGCCTGATTGAGCGCCTGCGCGAGCGCCTTCACTTCCGGCGCGCCGCGCTCTTCCGCACGCGCGCCGGGCGCCAGCGCCGCGATGTCGCGCGCCGATCTCGCCAGGCGCGTCAGGGGTTTCACCAGGCGGGAAGAGCTGACATAACTGATGGCCGCGCCAGCGGCCAGCCCGACCAGCAGGGCGAGCCACAGCCTTCCCCAAAGGGCTTGCTCCAACGCGAGCCGCGCCGCGTACGAATAGGCAATCACCACAGCCCCGAGGACGCCGTGGTCCGCAGCCGTGAGCGGCAGCGCGTAATCGTCCTCGCGCGCGACGCTGTCCGCGAACCTGCGCCCTTTTCCACCCTCCGCCGGATTCCGGCACACTTGGGACAAAAATTCCGCCGCGGTACCGGCAGACGCCGGAGCTCCGGTCGCATCAGTGAGCTGCTGGGGGTCGCAATTTCCGTTGCTGTTCACAAACAGCATGGTGCGCATACCGGGGCCGAGTGGAAGCACGGCGAGCAAGCGGTGGTCGAGCAGCCGCCCACCCACCACGTACATGTTCTTGTCACCCACGGCAATCGACCGTACCGCAAGTTGCGCGAGGGAGGGTTCGCCGCTGGAGTTCACGCGCCGCAGAAACGCACGGCCCTCCGAAGACTGTGCCGCGGCGGCAACCCAGTCTTCTTTTTGCCCGCTCGCTCCCGTGGTTTGGTTGGAGGAGATCACCGTGCCGTCGCCGGTCACAAATTCCACCAGCTCCAGCGCGTGCGTGCGCGCCGCGCCGCTGGCGTCGTTGGCGTAAACTGAAAAATCAGGCTGCGGACGGCTCAGGTCCAGAGCCATGCGGATAGTGGCCTCCGATTCCGCCACAAGCCCCACGCGGCGGCTCACGTCGTCCGCGCCGCGGTCCAGCTCGCGCTGCACGTTCTCAAACGCTCCGGCCACCTGACTCGTTTCCATCTGGGAGAAGGCGCGCCTCTCTCCGCCGATCGCCGCGGAGAAGAGAAGCACAGCGGCCAGAGCAAAGGCCGCGAGGAAGGAAACAAATACCTTCGCGGGAAAAGTCATCGTCCGCGCGAAATCATAGCACAGGCGGAAGGCAGCGCCGCCGATCTCCGGCCGCAGATCGATCCGCGAAAGTCACTGCGCATAACCTTGGGGATGCGCCAGCCGCCATTCCCAAGCGCTCGCAATCATTTCCTCCAGCCCGCGCTTGGGCTTCCAGCCGAGTTCTTTGGCGGCCTTCCCATGGCTGGCGATGAGCTGCGGAGGATCGCCCGTGCGGCGCGGATGGTTCAGCACCGGGATTTTCCGCCCGGTGACACGCCTGACGCATTCGATAACCTCGCGGACGGAGTAACCACGGCTGTTCCCCAGGTTGTAGACACCGGACGCGGTGCGCGTGCGGTCCAGCGCCAGGACGTGCGCCTCGGCCAGATCCTGCACGTGAATATAGTCGCGGATGCACGTGCCGTCCGGCGTCGGATAGTCCGTCCCATAGAGCTCGACGTGCGGCCGTTCGCCCAGCGCCACTTCCAGCACGCGCGGAATCAGGTGCGTTTCCGGACGATGCATTTCGCCGGAAGCCTTCGTGGCGCCGGCCACGTTGAAATAGCGCAGAGACACAAAGCGCAGCGTGCCGGCGCCGTCCGGAGCGGCTGCCGCGTCCGCCAGAATCCGTTCGCCCATCACCTTCGTCCACCCATACGGATTCACCGGGCGTGTGGCGCACTCCTCGCTGATGGGGACCTCAGCCGGCTCGCCATATACCGCCGCGCTCGAAGAGAAAACGATCCGCCGGCAGCCCGCCCGCCCCATGACTTCGAGCAGCGGCAGCAGGTTGGCCACGTTCTCGCGGTAATAGCGCACCGGATCGCGAACGGAATCTCCCACAATGGAGACGGCCGCCATATGCATTACGGCCTCGATTCCGCCGGCGTGGAACACCCCCTCCAGCGCTTGCAGATCCGCCAGATCCGCCTGGACGGTTTCCACACCGCCGGGCAGCGCCTCGCGATGGCCCTGGTAAAAGTTGTCCAGCACCACGGGGGTATCGCCCCGCTGAAGCAGCCGGTCAGTGATCACGCTGCCGATGTATCCGGCTCCGCCGGTGACCAGAACTCGCATCCGCACCTCCCGGGGATTTCATTGCGCGTTTGAGCCTACAAGCTGCCTGAGGCTTCAGAACATTGCAATCCGCAGGCCCATGCCGAGCAGGGCGGCGGCAATTAGCCCCTCCGGAATGAGCCTCGGGATGCGCCCGTGCATGTGGCTGGCCGCCCACATCGCGGGAAGCGAGCCGGCCAGAAGAAATCCGACTGCCGGCCAGGCGACGTGCTCCATCCGGGCATAGGGCAGCGCGGCCACCGCCGCCAGAAAGGCGCTTGCAAAAATGTTGCTCCCCACGAGCGTCCCCGCGTCCATGCGGTAACAAAGCACCATCACGGGCATCAGCGCGGCGCCCGCACCGATGGAAGTGACGCTGACGCACGCCCCCACCAGAAACCCGCACACCATCACCACGGCCCGCCGCAGCGTGGGATGCAGCCGCAGTTCACGGTCCACAATTTCCGGCCGCACTTTCTCCGGAAGCAGGCGCAGAAACAGAATCAGGGAAACGAATACCAGCGCCACTCCAATCGCTCGAAGCAGAAAACTGTCCAGCTTGGCCGGGTGCCACACGCCCATGTAATGCAGGAAGACGGATCCGGCCAGCACTCCCGGCAATCCTCCCAGCGCGAGATCCCGCACGATCTCGTAGCGCACCAGGCCGCGGCGCAAGAAAGAAATGCTGCCGCCGAATTTTGTGAGGCAGGAAAACGTCAGGCTGGTGCCCACCGCAACAGCCGGAGAGAACCCGGCGCCCAGGATCAGCAGCGGAGTGAGCAGCGAGCCGCTGCCGAGGCCCGTCAGGCCGATTAGAAATCCAACCCCCACGCCGATGGCGATTTCCAGCAGCTCGAGAGGAATCCCTGCAGAATAAGAGAGTCCCGTCACCTTGCGACCAGGCCGTAGTGCCGCGCGCGCGGGTCGTTCCTTCTCTCGCCGTGTAGCCTGCTAAGAATCATTACGCTCCCCCAGCTGGACTTCCCCGGCCGCGAGCAGTGCCCGGACTCCGCTTTCCAATCAGCATCGGCGCAACGAGCGCGCGCGGGCGCGCCTGCTCTATCAGAATACACGCGCCGGGAAAGAATGGAAGCAGCGGTTGCTGGTAGCCTGATTGGACCGCGCGGCGGCCCTACGCGTGCCCCGCCCCGGCGGCACACTATTGGCTCTCTGAAGGGAAATTTCATCTCTACCGTTTGCACATTGGGACATCTCGGCTAACATGGAGCGCGCGGGAACGGTTCCGTGCCGGCTGGGCAGCGGATTCAACCCAGGGGCGCCCGGCCACTGCAACGGCGATACTTTGGAAGACGAGGACTCTTATCTCTATGATTCTCTACCTTACTCCGGATCAAGTCCTGCCTCTCTCTGGCGCTCTCGGCACCGTCGTGGGACTGGCGCTGATGTTCTGGGGAAAACTGCAGGAACTGTATCGCAAGGTGGCCAGCCGCCTTACGTCCAAGAGCGTCGAGCGGCCCTGACTCGAGCGACGGCATCCCGGCGCCGCGCATCCTGATGTCTGCCGCGCACGAGTCCGTAGAGCGGCTGCGATTCGGCACCCCGGCTGTTCCGCATTCTCCGGGCGACAGTTCCGGTGCGGCCACGATGGTCCTGTGCGGCCCGCAGCTGGTTCCAGCGTGAAAAAGAAAGCGATCGTAATCGGACTGGACGGACTCGAACCTTCCATCGTCGAAGCGATGATGGAACGCGGCGAGCTGCCCGCGTTCGCGCGCCTGCGCCGGGAAGGTTTCTACTCCCGCCTCGCCACCACGTGCCCGGCACAGACTCCTGTCGCCTGGTCCTCGTTCGCCACCGGCACGAACCCGGGCGGGCACGGAGTATTCGATTTCATCTCGCGCGACCCCGCCACGTATCTTCCGGATTTTGCCCTGACGCGGTTTGAAAAGCCGAAGAACATGTTTTCGCCGCCGCGCGTGCGCAACCAGCGACGCGGCGTGCCGTTCTGGCAGTTGCTGAGCGACGCGGACATTCCCGCGAGCGTCATCCGCTGCCCCTGCACCTTTCCTCCCGATGAATTTCGGGGCCGTATGCTCTCCGGCGTCGGCGTGCCCGACCTGCGCGGCAGCCAGGGCACCGGCACGTTCTACACGCAGCAGCAGGATACGAAGGCGAAGGAAAACGAATTGCTCGTTGTGCTTCCCGCCGGCGACTCCTTTTCCACGCATCTCATCGGCCCGCGCAACACACGTGCGAATCCCCCCGCGGACGCGCACGCCGAGATTCGCGTGGAGACGGTCCGCAGCGCCGGGAAAATTCGTATTCACAGCGGTGGAACCCCGGCCTCCGTCGAGCTGGCGCTGGGCGAATGGAGTCCGTGGGTGCGCGTGAAATTCAAGATCTCCGCGCTGCAATCCGTGCCCGGTCAGGTGCGCTTTTTCCTGCGCGCGCTCGCACCGCACTTGGAGTTTTACGTTTCCCCCGCAAATTTCGATCCCGCGGCTCCTCTGTTTCCCGTTTCCGCGCCCGCGGAGTACGCGCGCGAGCTCGCGGATGAGATCGGAGCGTTTTCCACGCTCGGCATGGCGGAAGACCACGCCGCGCTGAACAACGGTCGCATCGACGAGGCCGCCTACTTGGCGCAGTGCTCCCTCGTCCTGACCGAACGCGAGCGCATGATGGACCATGAACTGGCACGCTTCCGCGAGGGCTTGTTCTTCATCGTCTTCGACACGCCCGACCGCGTCCAGCACATGTTCTGGCGATTCCGCGACGTGGCTCATCCCTTCCACCATCCCGATGCCACGCGCGCCTTCTCCAGGCAGATTGAGGAGCACTACCGGCATTACGACGGCGTGCTCGCGCGCGTCCTGGAACATGCCGGAACCGATACGCTGCTCATCGTTCTCTCCGACCATGGCTTTGGATCCTTCCGCCGAGCCGTGCATCTCAACACCTGGCTGTGGCAGCAGGGCCTGCTGGCACTGAAAGGCTCGCACAAGCCGGATGAAGCGCTCGGCGATGGATTCTCGCAGGTGGACTGGTCCAAGACGCAGGCGTACGCGCTCGGACTCTCTGGAATTTACCTGAACAAGAAGGGCCGGGAACGCGAGGGCATCCTGGGCGAAAACGGCGATGCGGAGCGGGTCCGCAACGCCATCATCTCCGGCCTCTCGGGGCTCGCCGATCCGTCCGCCTCGTGCGTGGCCATCAACAGTGTGAGCCGCGCAGACCAGATTTACTCCGGCGCGTGCGCCGCGGAGGCGCCCGACTTGCTCGTGAACTACGCGCCCGGCTATCGCGTTTCCTGGCAGACCGCGCTGGGCGGCATGCCCCACGAACTCGTCGAAGACAACCTGCGGCGGTGGAGCGGCGATCACATCATCGACCCGCTGGCCGTGCCTGGAATTCTGCTGATGAACCGGAGCGTCGCTCCTGCCGCGTTGGCCGCACGCCCCCCGGACATCCGCGATCTAGCGCCGACAGTCCTCGCGCACTTCGGCGTTGCGCCCCACCCCGCGATGGAAGGAAAATCTCTACTCGCCTGATGCGAGCGCGGCCAGGGAGGCCGGTTCCGGAAAATGAAAATCTGCATTCTTGGCCTCGACTGCTGCGCGCCCGAAATCATCTTCCAGGACGAACGCCTGACTCACATCCGCCGCCTGATGGACTCCGGCGTGTGGGGCCGCCTGGAAAGCGTCATTCCGCCCATCACCGTGCCCGCCTGGATGTGCATGTCCACCAGTCAGGACCCCGGCTCGCTGGGCGTCTACGGCTTCCGCAACCGCACCGACCATTCCTACAGCGGCCTGGGATTTGCCTCCTCAAAATCCATCAGCGCCTTCGCCATGTGGGATGAGGTAGCCCGCGAAGGAAAAAAATCCATCATCATCGGCGTGCCGCCGGGCTATCCCCCGCGGAAAATCAACGGCATCAGCGTGGGCTGCTTCCTCACTCCCGACACCGCAAAGGACGAGTTCACCCACCCACCCGAGATCAAGCAGAAACTCCATGAACTCACGGGAAAATATGAAGTCGACGTTCAGGGGTTCCGTACCGACAAGAAGGACTGGCTGAAAAAAGAAATCTTCGAGATGAGCCGCAAGCAGTGGACCGCCGTGAAATGGCTCCTCCAGAACCAGCCATGGGACTATTTCCATTACGTGGACATCGGCATGGACCGCGTCCATCACGGCTTCTGGGACAGTTACGATCCGCTCCACGTCCAGCACATTCCCGGCAATCCCTATCAGAACGTGATTCCCGAGTATTACCAGTGGATTGACTCGCAGGTAGGCGAAGTGCTGGAAATGCTGGACGACGAAACCATCGTGCTGCTCGTAAGCGACCACGGCGCCCGCCGCCTGGATGGCGGATTCGTGGTGAACGAATGGCTGGTGCGCGAGGGACTGCTCGTGCTCGATGAATATCCGAAGCAGGTCACCCCGCTCGCCAAACTGAAGGTGAACTGGGCGAAAACGAAAGTGTGGAGCGAGGGCGGATATTACGCGCGCGTTTTTCTCAACGTCCAGGGCCGCGAGCCCCAGGGCGTGATTGCGAAGTCCGAGGTGCTCCGCTTCCGCGACGAGCTGAAGGCCAAATTCGAAGCGCTCACCGACGAGAAGGGAAAGCCACTCGGCACACTGGTCTTCAAGCCGGAGGAGATATACCGCAACGTGCACAACGTCGCGCCCGATCTCATCGTGCACTTCGGAGCCCTCGCCTGGCGTTCCATCGGCGGAGTGGGCTACGGCCGCCTCCACGTTCAGGAGAACGACACCGGGCCCGATGCCTGCAATCACGCGCAGTTCGGCATGTTTCTGCTCGCCGCGCCCAACTGCCCCCTCCATGGGGAATATACCGGCGCGCGGCTGCTGGATGTCGCGCCGACTCTGCTGGACCTGGCGGGCTACGAGATTCCGCCTTCCATGCAGGGCCGCTCGCTCGTTGCCGGAGCGGAAAAGAAGGGCTCCGGTCCCGATCCTGAGAGCGAACAGATCATCCACGACCGTCTCGCAGGCCTCGGCTACGTGTAGCGGCGGGGGCGCGGACTTATCTGCCGGCAGGCAGGCTTACAGACTTTGCTTTCCTCAGGTGCGCGAGCTGCGGAAGAACTTCCCAGCTAATCCATCACCGGCTCGACGCCCCAGATTTCCTTTGCGTATTCGGAGATTGTGCGATCGCTGGTGAATCTCCCCATTCGCGCTACGGTGGTGATGGCCCGCCGCGCCCAGCCGGCCCGGTCGGTGAAATCCTTTGCGGCGCGCTCCTGGGTGGCCACGTACGATGAGAAATCGGCCAGGTGAAAATACGGATCGGCACCGTCCACCAGCGAGCGGAAAATCGGCTGGAAGAGACCCGGCTCGAAGGGGCAGAACAGGTTTCCGCCCAGCGCGTCCATGACCCGCCGGATGGTCGCATCCCTCTCATACAGCTCCCGCGGACGGTAGGTGCCGGCCCGGCGGTGGGCTTCAATCTGCTCCGCGGTGAGCCCGAAGATGTACATGTTCTCGCCGCCCACCTCCTCCAGGATCTCAATGTTCGCGCCGTCGAGAGTGCCGATGGTCAGCGCGCCGTTCATGGCCAGCTTCATGTTGCCGGTGCCGCTCGCCTCCATCCCGGCCGTGGAGATCTGCTCGCTCAGGTCCGCCGCGGGCATGATGCGTTCGGCCAGCGTCACGCGGAAGTCGGGCAGAAAGGCCACGCGAAGCATGTCGCGGACGCGGCGGTCGCGGTTCACCACGTTGGCCACGTTGTGGATCAGCTTGATGATTAGCTTGGCCATCTGGTAGCCAGGCGCAGCCTTTCCGGAAAACACGAAGGTGCGTGGAACGCCTGCCTGCTTGCGGTCCTCCGCTGCGCCCAGGTAGAGATGAATGATGTGCAGCACGTTCAGCAGCTGCCGCTTGTACTCGTGGATGCGCTTTACTTGCACGTCGAACAGGGCCTCGGGATGCGTCGTGATCTGCAGTGTGTCCTTGATCAAAGCCGCCAGCCGGTCCTTGTTCGCCTGCTTCACGCGCAGAAATTCCCGCTGGAAGCTGCCGTCGCCGGCCAGAGCCTCGAGCGGGCGCAGCCCCCCCAAATTCGCGATCCACGAGTCGCCGATGGCCTGGGTAATCAGCCCGGCCAGTTCCGGATCGGAGAAGAGCAGCCAGCGCCGGTGGCTCACCCCGTTCGTCTTGTTGTTGAACCGCTCCGGATACATCGCGGCGAAGTCCGGCACCAGGTGCGTGCGCACCAGGTCGGAGTGCAGCTTGGAGACTCCGTTGATGGACTTGCTCCCTACAATGGCCAGATGCGCCATGCGCACCTGCTTTGGCTGGCTCTCCTCGATCAACGACATGCGCCGCAAGCGGTCCCCTTCGCCGGGAAACCGCTGCGCGACCTCGTCCAGGAACTTCTGATTGATCTGATAAATCACCTGCAAGTGCCGCGGCAGAACGGCCTCCAGCACGGGTACCGGCCATTTTTCGAGCGCTTCCGGCATCAGCGTGTGATTCGTGTAGCCGAACACGCGGTAGGCGATCTCCCACGCGCGGTCCCACGGCATTTCGTGGTGGTCCACCAGTACGCGCATCAGCTCCGCTATGGCCAGCGCCGGATGCGTGTCGTTCAGCTGGATGGCCACCTTCTCCGGCAGATTCTCGAATGTCGTGTGCTGCCGCTGGTGCCGGCTCAGGATGTCGCGGATGGCGCAGAACACCAGAAAATACTCCTGAATCAGCCGCAGTTCGCGCCCCACCTGCACTGCGTCGGAGGGGTACAGCACTTTCGTGATCGTTTCCGCGCGGATTTTCTGCTCCACCGCCCGGATGTAGTCGCCGGCGTTGAAGATCGACATATCGAACTCTTCCGAGCCGCGCGCGGAAAACAGCCGGAGAATGTTGACCGTCCGCCCGCCATACCCCGCCACCGGAAAATCGAATGGCACGCCGGCAATCAGCTTCCAATCGAGCCACATGGGATTGTGCCGGCCGTGGCGGTCCACTCCGTCAATCACTTCTCCATACAGCGGGACGAAGCACGTGCGATGGATGCGCTCCACCTGCCAGGGCATGCCTTCGCGAAGCCAGCTGTCCGGCCGCTCGAGCTGGTACCCATTGCCGATTTCCTGCCGGAACATTCCGTACTCGTAGTGAATCCCGTAGCCATAGCAGGGAATGCCCAGCGTGGCCATGGAATCGAGGAAGCAGGCGGCCAGCCGGCCGAGGCCGCCAGTGCCGAGCCCGGCATCCGGTTCCACGTTGAGAATTTCGTCGAGCTCGTAGCCAAACTCGCGAACGGCCAGCCGCGCCGTGTCGTAGGTACCGAGGTTCCGCAGGTGGTCCCGCAGGAAGCGCCCCAGCAGGTATTCGATCGACAGGTAATAGACCCGCTTCGCGTCATTCCGCTCGTAGCGCTCCACGGTTTCGATCATCCGGTCGAGCAGGTCGTGTTTGATGGCATAGGCCAGCGCCAGATAGATGTTCTCCCGGCTGGCACCTTCCCGCTTCCGGCCCAGCGAATAGCGCAGGTAGTGATAGATGCGGTCTTCGAAGGCGCGCACGTCTTTGCGCGTGGGTGCGCGAAGTTCAGACGCGACAGGCTGCATCTCGGGCTTTCCTGGTGGGGAGGATGTGGAGGACCACGCGCCGTTCGCCTTTCTCCAAGAATGATATCGCTGGCGAATGGTAGAAGACAAACTGGCTGGTTTCCTCTTCCGGCACAGGGGACGGCGGCCAAGGCAGGAGCAGCCCGTCCCGCCGTCGGCACTCGGCGGGAGATGCGCTAACTGAATTCGCGGTATGCTCTCCTGCCACCGGTTTGAAGGCTGCGCGCCAGAGGAGAATGGACATGCCCCGCAGAAAACCGTTGTCCGCGAAGTCCCGACCGGTGCCAGGTATGAGCGACGCGGCAGTGGCCGCGAAAACCGGCAAAACGTGGGCGCAGTGGGTCCGCGCGCTCAACGCCGCGGGCGCCGCAAAGCTCTCGCACCGCGAAATCGCCGCATATCTCCACGCGACGCTGGGTGTGCCCGGATGGTGGGCGCAGATGGTCACCGTGGGCTACGAACGGCTGGCGCGTGGCCGGAAGAAGGGCGAAACGGCCACCGGCTATTCCGTCAGCGCCAGCCGCACCGTGGGCGTCGCGCCCTCGCGCCTGTTTGGCGCCTGGATGAGCGCGGCCGAACGGAAACGCTGGATGCGCGGCGAAAAGCTGAAAATCAGCACGGCCACCGCGCCGAAATCGATTCGCGCCGCCTGGGGCAGCTCGCGCGTGGCCATCATGTTCTACCCGAAGGGCGCGGCGAAAACCGCCGTGGCCGTGGACCACATGAAACTGGCCAGCGAGCGCGAGGCGGCGAAAATGAAATCCTACTGGACGAAGCAGCTCGACGCCCTCGAAGAGCACCTGTCGCGCTGAGGGCTGCTCAGGGCGCGGCCGGCGGAGCGGGAGTGGAAGCGTTCGACGGCGCGAGAGTGGCGGGTCCCCATCCGGCGGGCTGGGGTGCACGCGAGGCCACGTCCGTCAGCGTGAAGGCCACGAGCAACACCAGCCACAGGAATCCGGCCGCAATCACCAGCCGGGTGAGCGAGCTGGCATGCCGCACGTGCATGAAAAAGACCACCACGAGCAGCATTTTTGCCACCGCGATCGTCAGCGCCGCCAGGGTATTCAGGTCGATGTTGTCGAACGTCCCCAGGTCCAGGTAAGCCACACCCGTGGTGGCGGCGGTCAGGACCATCAGGGACAGAAACACAGCGACGTATACTCCCACCGGAACCACGTGAACGCGGCCGGACATCAGTACCGCCCTCCGATCAGATAGAGCAGCGGAAACAGGAAGATCCACACGATGTCCACAAAATGCCAGTAAAGACCGCTGATTTCCACCGGCGCGAAATAGCCGTGGTCGAAGCGTCCGCGCGACGTCATCCACAGCAGCACGGCCATGATCCCCAAGCCCACCACCATATGCAGCGCGTGCAGCCCGGTCATGAAGAAGTAGAAACAGAAAAACAGCTGGATGGCAGCCTCGTTCGGGCCCGGGTGCGAAAAGCCCATGCCGGGCACCAGGTGCTCGTGATAGTCGGCGGTCCACTCGAAATGCCATTTGACGCCGAGGAAGGCGGCGCCCAGGATCATGGTGAGAATCAGGAAAAAGATCAGGGCTTTGCGCCGGCCGAGTTGCGCGCACCGCACAGCGAGCGCCATCGTCAGGCTGCTTCCGATCAGCACCGCCGTGTTGATCGCACCGAACTGTACCTTCAGCAGATGGCTGCCTTCGCGGAACCCCTCGAAATACTCGAAGCGGTAGATGGCGTAGCTGGCGAACAGTCCCCCGAAGAACATGATCTCCGTCACCAGAAACAGCCACATGCCTAGCGTGCCGGCCTCGTTCTGCTGCTCGATGTCGGTGAAGTGATGCGCCAGGTAGGGCGGATGTTCCGCCGCGTCGGTTGCGGCCGCGTCAGTCATGCGCGCCCTCCTGTTCCGAGCCCGGCGGCCCGTAGGCGTAGGCGCCCTCGGTCACCACCGGTGTCGCTTCGAAATTCTGCGTTGGAGGCGGCGAGGGCGTTTGCCATTCGAGCCCCTTAGCACTCCACGGGTTGGCCGGAGCAATCGGCCCGTAGCGCATCGACCAGATCAGATAGATGAGCGGGATCAGGTAGCCCAACCCCAGAATCGATGCCCCCGCGGAAGACATGACGTTGAGAACCTGAAACTCCGCCGGATACGTCGCATACCGCCGCGGCATCCCCAGGTAGCCGAGCATAAATTGCGGGAAGAACGTGAGATTGAAGCCGATGAACACGATCGCCGCGGCCAGGCGTGCCCACAGGTCGGGATACATCCTCCCGGTGATTTTCGGCCACCAGTAATGAATGCCCCCCAGATACGCCATTACCGCGCCGCCCACCATGATGTAGTGAAAGTGCGCCACGATGAAGTACGTCCCGTTTAGGTGCACGTCCGTGGCCAACGACGCCAAAAACAAGCCTGTCAGCCCGCCCATGGTGAACAGACCGATGAACCCCAGCGCGTAAAGCATCGGCGCGTCATAGGAGATCGAGCCCTGGTACAGCGTGGCCATCCAGTTGAACACTTTGATCGCCGAGGGAATCGCCACCATGAAGCTGAGCACCGAGAAAATCAGCGCCGCGTACACCGACAGGCCGGTAACGAACATGTGGTGGCCCCACACGAGGAAGCTGATTACCGCGATGGCCATGCTCGAAAACGCCACGAAGTTGTATCCGAAAATCTTTTTCCGCGAGAAGCAGGTGATGATTTCGCTCACCACTCCCATGCCCGGCAGGATCATGATGTACACGGCCGGATGCGAATAGAACCAGAACAGGTGCTGGAAGAGGATGGGGTCTCCGCCCACTGCGGGATCGAAGATCCCCACGTGGAACAGCCGCTCCAGCCCCACCAGGAACAGCGTGATCGCCACCACCGGAGTTCCCAGCACCTGAATGATGCTTGTCGCATACATGGCCCACAGGAACAGCGGCATGCGGAACCAGGTCATGCCTGGCGCGCGCATTTTGTGGATCGTCACGATGAAATTCAGACCGGTGAGAATCGATGAGAAGCCGGCGATGAAAACTCCCGTCGCGGTCAGCATCACCTGTGAATTCGCATACGTGCTGCTGTACGGCGTATAGAACGTCCAGCCGGTGTCCACTCCGCCGGAAACCATTGCCGTCAGCGCCAGCGCCGCTCCCGCGATGTATAGATACCAGCTCAGCAGGTTGATCCGCGGGAAGGCCAGGTCCTTCGCGCCAATCATCATCGGCACCAGAAAGTTGCCCAGCACCGCGGGGATTGACGGAATCAGGAAAAAGAAAATCATCATGATCCCGTGCATCGTGAACAGCTTGTTGTACGTATCCGGATGCACCAGCCCGCCCGCCGGGTCGATCAGGTGAATCCGCATCAGCACGGCCATCGAACCGCCGACGAAAAACATCAGCGTGATGGACACCAGATATAGCAGCGCGATGCGCTTGTGGTCCGTCGTCAGGAGCCACGATTTGATCCCGTAATTCGCGTTCAAATAATCGACGCGCGTTCCGGGCGGCGCTTCTGCCAGCGCGGCGCTCATTGGCCCTTGCCCTTCCTTTCTTCCTCACCGAGAGATTTCACGTACGCGATCAACTGAAGAATCTGCTCCTCATTCAACTGTCCCTGGAAACTCGGCATCACGGGTGGGTAATCCGGAACGGGCATCGAATTCGGCTGCGTGATGGCTTGCCGCAGGAAGCCCTGATCCACCACCACCGTCCTGCCGTCACGCAGTTTCTGCGTTTTTCCGAATTTCCCCACCAGTGACGGCCCGCGGCCCGTGCCGTCCGCCAGATGGCAGGTGATGCAGCCGTACTGGTGGAACAGCCGCTCCCCCGCCTGCGTCATCGTTTCTCCGCGCGTTCCCCCGGCCAGCCACGCGGCGTAGTCTTCCGGAGTCATTACCTGCACCCAGCCGATCATTGCGGCGTGGCCCTGGCCGCAGTACTGCGCGCAGAAGAAATGGAATGTGCCCGTTTTCGTGGCCTGGAACCACAGCGAGTTGTACCGCCCCGGCATGGCATCTCGCTTCACCCGGAACGCCGGTATGAAGAAGTCGTGGATTACGTCCTGCGACGTCAGGGTGATTTTCACCGGCACGCCCACAGGCACGTGCAGCTCGTTGATTTCCCGCACGCCTTCCGGATGCTGGATGTGCCACATCCACTGCTTCCCCACCACGAAAATCTCCATGGCCGCGTTTGGGGGCCGCGAATTTCGGAAGTAGAGGCTCGAGCTCCATACGAACACCACCGCGCAGATCAGCGTGGGAACGATCGTCCAGGTGAGCTCCAGCGGCATTGAGGTCACTGTGGCCGGGGGCTGGTCGTCCGGCGACCGCCGGCGGTACCGCACCATGAAATAGAAGATGATGGTGAAGATCACGAACGAGAAAAACAGCGTGATCGCGGTCAGAAAATAGTAGAGCTCGTCTACGCCCTGCGCGATCGTGGAGCCACGCGGCGGGAAGATGGGAACTCCCGGCACGGCCTGCAGCGCCGCGAGCGTGGGCGAAGATATGGCTGGCAGCAACATGGACTCGTTTCGCCGTGCCTCAGCGCTTCCGGCCGGGTTCCTCCTCCGGCAGCTCGTAATGTTCCTTGCGCCGCAGCACCAGCACCATCCCTCCAATCAAGAGCAGCGTGGCCAGCCCCGCCAGCCGGATCACGCGCGAAATCACCAGTCCGTACTTCCCGGTTGTCGGGTCGTAATGAAAGCAGGTGAGAATAATTTCATCCACCGGCGATCCGATTCTTCCGCCCGAGGCATCCATGAGCGCGAAGCGCACGTCCCGCGGCGAATAGTTGATCCCGTAAAAGTAGCGCGACACCCGCCCCTGCGGCGTAAGCACCATGATCCCGCTCGCGTGTCCGAACTGCTGTGAATCCTTGTCGTACACATATCGGAAACCCACCGAGTTCGCGAGCTGCTTGATCGACGCCTCGTCTCCCGTCAGGAAATGCCAGCCCGTCACCGCACCCTCACGCCCGTACAGTCCGGCGTACATCGTGTGCTTCGACTCGGCGAGGATCGGTTTTTCCGATGGGTCGATGCTCACTGTCACCACGTCGTAGTCTTTTCCGATTTCGAAGGGAATCCGCTTCGAGGTATTCAGCACTCCGTCCAGGATGAACGTGCACAGCATGGGGCACTGGTAATACACCAGCGTCAGGATCACGGGCCGTTTGCCGAAGAACTGCCGCAACGGAACTACTGCGCCCTTCTCATCGCGAAACGCCACGTCCAGCGGAATCTGCCCGTCCAGCTTCTGGTCGATCCCGATATTCTTCATCACCGCGGGATTGCCGGAGGGGTTCTGCATCACCGGCAGCGGCTCCGCCTGTCCGCGTGCTCCGGCGGGAATGGCGAGCGCGAGGGCCATCAGCCCCACGCAAATCCCTGCACGGAGCGTCCTGCACTCAACCCTGCTGCCGTTGTCCGCCTCGCTCTGTTTCCATCCCTGCCTTCGATTGCCTTTCATGACCTTCCCTTTCCTCGAACCGGTCTTGCCTTTTCCGGCGCCGCCTGCTTCTCCGGTGCGGCGCCGGCTGCGGGTGCGCTCCCGCGTGCGGTCAGCATGCCGCGCTCCAGCACCAGGTCGATGGCGCGGTCAATAGGGATGTGCACGATGCCGCGGTCCCGGTCCACCCATCCGTAGCTGTCCAGATCCCTGCTCTGCCGCTCGCGGAGCAGCTTCAAATCCTCCTTCGGGTCCACCTGAAGCCGGGGCAGCGGGGGATTCTGGTTTTGTTCCTCCAACTGGAACGGAGTGGCTGCGGGGCCGAGACTCTGCACCTTGCCGTAGAAATTATCGAGCCAGTGCATCCCCGCCCACACAACCACCAGCACCAGCGCAAGCCCTATGCCGAAACGCACCAGGCTCGCCGGGTTCGCGTCGCGGGTCTCATAGCCGGGCTGCCCGCTGCCCGGTTGGTTATGCTCCGTGCTCAACCGCTGCCTCCAGCCGGACATCCTTCAGCGGCACCAGCGCCCGCCCGCGCGCCTGCTTCGCGAATGCCCAGATCCAAAGTCCGCCAATCGCCACCGGCGCAAGCAAATCGCCCGGATGGATTGCCGGTGCCGTGGGGTGAAAGGCCGGCATAATCAGCCAGAAGACGTCCACCGCTGAAATGAAGATCATTGCCAGCGCCACGCGCCCCAGAATCGCTTTTCGACGCTTCAGCGGCCGGTTCAAGAGAACAAAGAAGGGAACAAAGAAGTGGAACACCAGCAGGAACACGGCCACGCTCGCCCACTCGCCCGTGCCACGGTGCACATACCAGGGAATTTCAGCCCGCAGGTTGCCGGCCCAGATGATCAGGAATTGCGAGAAGGCCAGATACGCCCAGAGCATCGTGAATGCAAACAGCAGCGTCCCCAGATCGTGGAATCGCGAAGGCGTGGCCACCGCGGCCAGCGGCTCGTGCTCCGCGAACCGCCGTGCGAGGAAGATTAGGAACGCCAGCGCCGTAAACACCTGGATCACGATGTACACCATCCCGTAGATCGTGGAACTCCAAAACGGCTCGAGCGACATGCTCCAGTCCAACACCGCAAACGTGGACGTGAATCCGAACAGGATCAATCCCGGCGCGCTCAGCGCTTCCATCTTCCGGTGCAGGCCCAGGTCGCCCGTCACGTCCTCTTCCATCGACCACTTGCTCAGCAGGTAGCCCAGCAGCATCCACACGGCAAAATAGAAAACCGCCCGCCCGAGGAAGAATGGCTGCCGCAGATATGCGAATTTGAACGGCGAGTGCGCCTCCGCCGCCGATGTCCACTGCATCCACACGAACAGCCGTGGCATCCCCGCCACCACGGGCAGGAACAACGCGGCCATCAGCCAGAACGTGCGCGCCCCCGCTTCGCACAGCCGCCGGATCACGAATCCCCACCCCCCGCCAGTCAGATGGTGCAGCATCAGCAGCGCCAGCGAGCCCAGCGGAAAACTGATCCAGAAAACGTACGCGAACAGGTAGGAACGGTAGAACTCGTCCGGATTGTGCATCGCCACGCCCACGAGTCCCGCGGCGCCGATCAGGCCCACCAGCAGCCCGCGTTTGCCGGCCCGTTCCAGTTGCACGTCGGGTGCGTCGCTCATGCTCATTTCGGCAGTTTCTCCAGCTGTTCCCGCTCCGCCGGCGGCACATCCGCCAGCGTCGCTCCCTGGCTCAATTGCAGCGCCCGGATGTAGGCGATGATCCGCCAGCGATCTTCCGGCTTGACCCGGGAGGAATAGCCGTACATGTTTCCCAGCCCGTTCGTGATCACGTCGAAGAAGTGTCCCACCGGCGCTTCCCGCAGCCGCTGGATGTGGTACGACGGAGGCCCCGGGAATCCCCTCAGCACGATCATCCCCCGCCCCGTGCCCGAAGCGTCGTGGCACGGCGTGCAGTAAATGTTGAACCTCTCGCGTCCCCGCTCCAGATCCGCGCGCGTAATCGGGAACGGGAATGTGGTCGCCAGCTGCCCGTTCACTTTTCCGGTGTACAGCTGCTCGTCCAGGTGCAGCTGGCTGCGCGCCACCGTCCCCGGCACCACCGGTCGCTCCGAGCGCCCGTCACCGAAAAAGTCCGTCTTCGCCAGCGGCTGATATTTCGGCTGGACGTGCATATCCAGCCGGCAGCCGGGCAAGCACACCAGCAGCGTAGCCAGGGCGGCAATTCGCGCTCCATGCATCCGCAGCCCGGACTTGGCCCGCTCACACGCCAATGTCGCTCACCTCAATGGCGCCCAGCGTGTTCATGAACTCTCTCGTCTTCTTCGCGTCGTACATCGGGTCGCGCGCCTTGATGCACAGGAAAAATTTGTCGCGCGTCGCCAGCGCAAACGCCGGCACATTGAACACCGGATGATACGGGGTGGGCAGCCCGTTCATCGCCAGCATCCCGAACACGCAGAAGAGCGCCGCAAACAGGATGGCCAGTTCGAACGTTATGGGGATGAACGCCGGCCAGCTGTTCAGCGGCTTCCCCGCGATGTTTTCCGAAAACGTGAAGACGCTCGCGTAATACTGCAGGAAGAAGCCGCTCAGCCCGCCCAGAATCCCGCCGGACAGCACCACCAGTGGCAGCGACGTGTGATGGAAGCCCACCGCGTCTGCCAGTCCTTCAATCGGCATCGGTGAATACGCGTCCATGCGCCGGTAGCCCGCCGCGCTCGCCTTTTCCGCGGCGGCCAACAACGCCTCTGGCGAGTCGAACTCCGCCATCATTCCGTACACCGATGGGCGCTTCCGGGCCACTTCCTCAGCCCTCCAGTTCCGGATTTGGATTGCGCACACGCCCCAGATAGGTCGTGCGCGGGACCGTGTTCAAATCGGCCAGCAGCGAGTAATTCCGCAGCTGCGCCTTCAGCCGCGAGACGCGGCTCTTCGGATCGTTGATGTCCCCGAACACTAGTGCCTCCGTGGGACACGCCGCCTGGCATGCCGTCACGATGTCGCCATCTCGAAGCGCCCGGTCCTTCAGTTCCGCGTTGATTTTCGCCGCCTGGATGCGCTGCACGCAGTACGTGCACTTTTCCATTACTCCCCGGCTCCGCACCGTCACGTTCGGATTGCGCACTCCGTACAGGCTCGGCGTGTTCCAGTCCGAGAACAGCAGGAAGTTGAACCGGCGCACCTTGTACGGGCAGTTGTTCGAGCAATACCGCGTGCCCACGCACCGGTTGTAAATCATCTCGTTCAGCCCTTCCGAGCTGTGCACCGTCGCCCCCACCGGGCACACTCCCTCGCACGGCGCGTTTTCGCAGTGCATGCAAAACATCGGCTGGAAGTACACCTCGGGGTTTTTCAAATCGCCTTCCGGCCGGTCGTGATAGTACGTGTCAATCCGGATCCAGTGCATCTCCCTCCCGCGCATCACCTCGTCCTTCCCCACCACTGGGCTGTTGTTCTCCGCAAAGCACGCCACCACGCATGCGTGACAACCCACGCAGTTCTGCATGTCCACCGCCATGCCCCACGCGTGGCCCGGGTACTTGAATCCGGGATACAGCGTCAGTCCCGCCGTCTTTTCTTCCTCTTCATTCTTGAAGAGCGCGGGATCCTTCCGGAATTCCTCCAGCGTCCCCACCCGCACCAGGTCGCGTTCGCGCTCCGCTGCGCTCTCCTCCTCCACCCGGTGGCCTTCCCGGTCGATGATGTGGTGGTGCTGGGTAACCGCCAGTGGATAGCTATCGCCTGTCTTTTGGACTTGCACGTCCGGCGCCACCCACATCGCGTTCGATCTACGCAGCGCGCCCGCGTCGAATCCCTGCCCGTTCCCCACTCGGCCCGCTCGCCGCCGTCCGTAGCCGAGGTGGAGCGTCACCGTGTCATCGGACTGCCCCGGCAGGACGCACGCCGGCGCGGTCGCGTGCCGCCCGGTCAGCGTCAGCCTCAGCGTATCGCCGCTCGAAATTCCCAGCCGTGCTGCCGTCGCGGGACTCACCATCGCGGCGTTGTCCCATGTCAGTGTCGAGAACGGTTTCGGCAATTCCTGCAGCCATCCGCTGTTCGCGTTCCGCCCGTCGAAGATGTAGGGATCCGGCCGGAAAATTACTTCCACTCCTCCGGTTTTCGCAGCCGTCGCCGCCGGCAGATTGGCCGCCAGATTTGAAACAATGGTCGTGGCCTTCGTGGGCAACGCTGTGCCCGCCGCAATCCCGTCGTGCAGCGACGTCTCCCAGTACGTCTCGAAAGCCTTGTCGTCCTTGATGCCGCTCTGCTTCCTCCAGTAATCCCGCACCAGGTCGTGCCCCGATTGCCCGGCCTTCCCAAGAATCGCGGCCATCAGTTCGTGCGCGGATTTGCCGCCATAGATGGGCGCAATCAAAGGCTGGATGAACGTCACCGTGCCGTCGTACGCGCGCGCGTCGCTCCACGACTCCAGGTAGTGCGCCTGTGGGATGTGCCAGTGGCACTGCTCCCCGGTCTCGTCGTTGTAGAGCCCCATGTGCACGCGCACCCGCACGTTCATGAGCCTTTGGAGGAATTCAAAATCCGGCGGCGCGGAATACACCGGATTGGCGCCGAGAATGAACAACACCTGCACGTTTCGCGGATCGCGCATCTCTTCTGCCAGCGCCCGCAGCGATTCGAGCTGGTTCACCGGTTCCGCTTCGATCGGGTCCGTATACTCCACCGTGTGTCCCGCGTTGCCCAGTGCCGCATTCATGGCATGCGCCAGCGCGTGCACCGCAGGCGGCTGGTATTCTCCCGCCACCACCAGGCTCGTTCCGCGATGCTCCCGCAGGTCACGCACCACGGCCAGCAGCCACTTCTCCGGCACTCCTGCGGGCAGTGTGGCTCCCGATGCGCCGGCGCCCACCGCCGCGGCCAGCGCGCGTGCGAACTGCTCCACCTCCGACGCGCGCACTGGCAGCCGGTGGTCCGCGATGGCTCCCGTATTCGACGGCGTCGCCTCCACTACGTACAGCCGGTTCATCTTCGATTCCGGGGTTTCTATCTTCCGCCGCGACATGAACTCCCGCGCGTATCGCACCGATCCCGGCCCGCTGCACGTGAAATCCGCGTCCAGCGATACCACTACCTCCGCTTTGTCGTAGTGATAGACCGTGTTCACATACCGGCCGAACGCCAGCCGCGAGCCTTCCCTCACCGAGTCAAGCCCTGCCGGCTCCCACTGGTGCCACTTTGCCTCCGGGAACGCTTCCAGGAACTCGCGGATCTGCGCCGCCAGCGTCGGCGAAATCACCGACTCCGTCAGCAGCCGCGTTCCCGCACCCCGCTGCCGCTTCCGGTCTTCCATCACCGGCTTCAGAAAATCGAGAAATGTGTTCCACGTGCTCACACGCCCTTCGCGCACCACCACCGGCGAGCGATCCGGATCGTAAAGCGTCAGCACCGAAGCCTGCGTGATCGCGTCCGTCCCGCCCAGGCTGCCGGGATGCTGGGCGTTGCCCTCGATCTTCGTGGGCCGCCCCATGTGGCTCTCCACCAGGACGCCTGCCGCCGCCCCTCCGTGGGGCATTGCCGTGGCGTAGAACAAAGGCTTCCCCGGAATGATTTCTTCCGGGGCCACCACGTAGGGAACGATTTTCTCTTCCGGCAGCCTGGTGCACGCGCTCAGTCCCGCCAGAGCGGCTGAAGCGGCCATGAATTTCAGTACGTCGCGACGCGGAACTCCGCCTTCCTTCGCTGGATCGTGCGGAAATTCCTTCTCCACGTACTCGCGAACTTCCGGCGTATCCGCCAGTTCGTCCAGGCTGCGCCAGTAGCGCCGGCCGCCGCGCGCGGCCAGGCCGGCCCGAATCGCGTCCAGGTCCAGTCCGCGCCTGCCGTTCCCGCTGTTGTCTTCTGTCTTCATCCTCTTCTCGTCCGAAGTGTCATACGCTGCGCGTCCCTACCGGTGGCACGTCGTACAGTTGGTCAGCATCAGGTTTCCCTTCTTCACCTCCGGGATCTTGTACTCCGCCACCAGCTTCTCTCCCATTTCTTCCTGGTTCGCCGGCGGCTCGTACAACGGCAGGAACACTTTTTCCCTCGGCCGCACGTATTTTTCCGGATTCCGGTGGCACTCCAGGCACCAGCTCATCTGCAGCGTATTGGCTTTCCAGGTGAGCGGCATGTCGCCCACTGGCCCGTGGCACGTCGTGCACCCGATTCCCTTGTGGATGTGGATGCTGTGGTTGAAGTACACGAAGTCGGGCAGCGCGTTCACCCGCACCCACTCCAGTGATTTTCCCGTCGCGTAGCTCGACCGCACCGGCTCCAGCATCGCGCTGTTCGTCCAGATCTGCGAATGGCACGTCATGCACGTCTTTGTCGGCGGCAGCCCAGCGAACGACGAGTCCTCCACCGACGTGTGGCAGTACCGGCAATCGATTCCCAGTTCGCCCGCATGGTGCCGGTGGCTGAACGGTACCGGCTGGTCCTTCGGTTCGTTCACCTCCGTGTAGTAGGGCGACTTGCTGAGCCCGTACAGCACGAAACTCAGAACCAGCAGCACGAACACGGAGCCGTAGATGCTCACCCGCGCCAGCGTGTTCGTGCTGCGATGGAAAATCTGAGCCATCGATTCCTGCCGTTACTCCCGCAGCCCCTTCCGGTTCACCGCTTCCCTTCCTCTTCTTTCACCAGCCCCCGCATTTCTGAAATCGCGATCACCGGCAGGAAGCGGATGAACAGGTAGAAAAGCGTCAGGAAGAGCCCAATCGTCCCGAAGAACGTGTAAATGTCCCACTGCGTCGGCCAGTACATGCCCCACGACGACGGCAGGAAATCCCGGTGCAGGCTGGTCACCACGATGATGAACCTCTCCAGCCACATGCCCGTATTCACCACAATCGAAAGCACGAACAGCACCAACGTATTCGCCCGCACTCGCCGCAGCCACATCAGTTGCGGCAACACGATGTTGCAGGTGATCAGCGACCAGTAGAAGAACGCGTAAGGCCCCGTCCAGCGGTTCAGCACCATGAATTTCTCGTACACGTCGCCCGAATAAAATGCCGAAAACGTCTCCAGCATGTACCCGTACGCCACGATCAATCCCGTCGCCAGCATCACCTTCGCCATATTGTCCAGGTGCCGCATGGTAATGAAATCTTCCAGCTTGTAGAACTTCCTCAGCGGGATCGCCAGCGACATCACCATCGCAAACCCCGAGTAGATCGCGCCGGCCACGAAGTACGGCGGGAAAATCGTTGTGTGCCATCCCGGAATGATTCCGATCGCGAAGTCGAAGCTCACCACTGTGTGCACGCTCAGCACCAGGGGTGTAGCCAGCCCGGCCAGCAGCAGCGAAGCCGTCTCGTACCGGTGCCAGTGCACTGCCGAACCCCGCCAGCCCATACTCAGCACACCGTACACCACCTGCGTGATCCGGTTTTTCGCGCGGTCGCGAAGCGTGGCCAGGTCCGGAATCATCCCCACGAACCAGAACAGCAGCGACACTGTCGCGTACGTGGACACCGCGAACACGTCCCACACCAGCGGGCTGCGGAACTGCGGCCACGTATACATCGTGTTTGGGTACGGCAACAGCCAGTAGAACAGCCACGGCCTCCCCATGTGCAGCAGCGGGAACGCCCCCGCGCATGCCACCGCGAAGATCGTCATCGCTTCGGCGAACCGGTTGATCGACGTCCGCCACTTCTGCCGCAGCAGCAGCAGGATCGCGCTGATCAGCGTCCCCGCGTGCCCGATCCCCACCCACCACACGAAATTGACGATGGCGAAGCCCCAGCCGATGGGGATGTTGATTCCCCAGATGCCCACCCCTCGGGCAAACAGGTAGGTCACCGCAATATTCAGCATCATCAGCAGCGCGAAGCTGATCGCAAACCCGATCCACCACCCGCGCGGCGTTTTCCGCCCCAGCACGATCGCGCTGATTTGGTCGGTTACGGAGGCGAACGAGTGCCCGGGTTCGATGATGGGGGATGCGCGGTCGGCTGACATGAATCGCTTAGGCTCCGGAACGCTTCCTCGTGCCCGTCCCGATTCTGTCCGAGAGTGTCCCGTTCCCGGGACGCTTCACGGGCAGTCCTGCTCTTGCGACTTCGAAGACTCGACTCGGCTCAGGAGGAATTCTCAGCCGTGGGGTGGGTCTTCCTGCCTCCGCACTCGCGCAAGGTGCGCGCGCGCTGCTTTGCATCGCGCCTCCCTCCCCCCTCAGGCGCTTGCCGCGGCCCCGGCCCGCCTCAGCGATGCCGGGCAATCGAATTTCGCGCAGTAGAATATGACTGGGCCGATGCGGAAGCAAGTTGATTCCCGCTGATTTGAATAGCCTGCGCGGGAGTTAGGCCCTTTTCGCTGCTCCGGGGATGGAGTTTCCCGTCTAGTTGGAACTCGAGAGCGGCCGCGCCACTTCGTCGTCCGTTATCGTCACGTTGTGGTGCAGCGTTGTGATGCGGAACTGGATGTTCACGCCCGGCCCCTGCACACTTCCCCGGTACGGATACTTGATCCCATCCACGTCGCGATAGTCGTCCTGCCTCTCCACCACCGTCGGTGTCGGCGAAAGCGGATTCTCGAACAAATCCGTCCGGAACAGCAGCCCGCTTTCCGCATCAAAATACAGCAGACGCTGCTGTCCGCCGGCCACGCACGCCTCCACCACGTATGCGAGCCGTCCGTCCGCCGTTTTTTGCCCAATCATTTTCGGGTGCGGATAAATTTTCGCCAGGTCGATCTCGGAGTAGAAGTCTGCCAGCGCTTTCCGGTCCGCCTCGCGCGCGCCCTGCAGTTCCTTCACTTTTCCGGAAGGGTCCTGCTCCCAGCCGGCTTTGCCGTCGTAGCCGTTGCGATACACATACCCGTTCTGGAGCTTCATCACGGAAAGCTCCACGTTGGGCACTCGCTCGTATACCAGCAGCGTTCCCGTCCCCTCAATCCCTTCGATGCGCACCGTCCCTCTCGACACCCGCGATGTGAGTTTCTCCCACGCCGCGCGGCCCCCGATCACCTGCATATAATGCTCAAATACCTGCTGTGCGGTGGGCAGCGCAGGTGCGTTCCCCGGCGCGGCCTGCGGGCCGGAGCTGGCCGGGGTGCCCGGCGCCGCTGGGGTTTGCGTGCTCGTCTGGCCAGCCGCGGGCAGGCATGCCCCAACGATCAGCAGTCCCGCAAGCACTGGTTCGATTCGTCGCATCTTTCCTCCGCCTCGTAGTGCAGCCCCGTCTGCTGGACTCTGTCCTCGCCGCTTTTAGCTTGACACACTCCGCCAGTCTCACGAATCTTTCATGCGATTCTACGCCCGAATCCGGCGACCAATTCCAGTTACGACTTCATTGAGTAACAGGAGTGTTCCATGAGCGTCACGCCCGACCCCATGCTTTCCCGGCTCCGCAGAGATTCGTTCGTCCTCCTCCTCGCCTGGGCCGCCGGCGGCGTGGACGCCATCGGCTACTTCGGCCTCAACCACGTATTTACTGCCAACATGACCGGGAACACCGTCCTGCTTGGCCTCAGCCTGGGACAGGGACACGGTCTCGCTGCCGCTTCGAACTTTGTCGCTCTTGTGGGATTCGCCGCCGGCGTCGCGCTCGGCGCGCTCATTGTCGAGCGTGGCAGCCAGCCCGGCGCCTGGGACCGCCGTGTCACCGCCGCGCTCTTCCTCGAAGCGATGATGCTCGCCGCTTTCACGTTTCTCTGGCACGTCGCGCCTCAGAGCCGCCAGCCGGGCTCCGTAGTTCTCTACACTCTCATCGCGTTTTCCGCGCTCGCCATGGGCATCCAGAGCGCTGCCGTCCGCCGTCTGAATCTTCCCGGCGTCGCCACCACCTACGTCACCGGTACCATCACCAGCCTCTTTTCCGGGCTCACCCATCTCTTCCGTCCCTCACGCACACAGCCGGAGGAGAAAGCGGCCACGACGCAGCCCGGTGTGTGGAACCCTTCGGCGCAGCTTCAGGCCGCCGTCGTGATTGCCTACGGTCTCTCCGCTCTCGCCAGCGGATATTTCCAGAGCCGTGTCCCGGGCCTCGTCGCCGTTGCCCCTCTGTTCGCGATTGCCGTCGTTCTCTTGATGGTCACCTTCAGCCATCGAAAACACGAATCGCGCTCTGCTTCGGCGTGATTCCGCGCATCCTTGCATCTCCGGCTGTGCTAGACTGCCGCCGCCCAGCGTCCCAATCAGGAGGGGAGAACATGAAGCGAATTGCCGCTCTCGCTGCACTCGCGTTGCTTTTCTTTTCCAGCGTAGCCGCCGCACCGCCTCGCCGTCCCATGTGCTGCCACGGCTGCAACATGTATTCCTGCAACACGGAACAGTGCGGCAAGACATGCAAGCTCGGGCCCAAGTGTTCCCACTGCTGGAAAAAGGATTGCGGCGGCACTCACTGATCCTGTAGTTCGGGCGCTGCGGGCATCCCCCGGACTGGCTGAGCAGGCGCTACGGCTCACTCACGCCGCCGCGCTGTCGATTCGCAGTATCGTCTGCAGCAGCACATTCGCCCCGTTCGCGCAGTCTTCCCACCGCGTCAATTCCTTTGGCGAATGGCTGATCCCGTCCACGCTCGGCACAAAAATCATTCCCATCGGCCCCAGTGTGGCCATCATCTGCGCATCGTGCCCGGCGCCGCTCGGCAGCCTCATCGTCTTAAGTCCCAGCCCGGCTGCAGCCTGCTCGATTTCCTTCTGTATCTCCGGGCTCGCTGCTGCCGGCGGGGCATGCTCCGTCAGTGTCATGGTGATTTCGGTTCCCGTCTCTTTCGCGATTTCCTTTGCCCGCTCCCGGATTTCCCCGCCCAGCCGCGCGATTTTTTCAGCGGAAAGATCGCGCAATTCAATCGAGTGTTTCACCAGCCCCGGCACCACGTTCGGCGCGTTCGGAAACACCTCGAGCCGTCCCACCGTCCCAACCTGCCGTCCCGGCTCCCGCGTCACGATGGCCTGCACCGCTTCGATCAGTTTCGCCGCGGCCAGCAGCGCGTTCCGACGCTCCGGCATCGGCGTGGTTCCCGCGTGATTCGCAAAGCCGTGGATTTCCACCGCGTACTCGTCGATGCTCACGATTCCTTCCACCACTCCGATCGGCACATGCGCTTTGTACAGCGTGGCGCCCTGCTCGATGTGCAGTTCCAGATAGCACCGGAACGCGCCGGGCTCCAGCCGGGCCTCCGCCAGCCGCGATGGATTGCCCCCGAGTTTGTGGATTCCCTCTCCAATCAAGATTCCGTGCTCCACGCGCGCTAGATCCTCGGCCCGCAATTTCCCTGCAGCCGCCGAGCTTCCCGTCAGCCCTCCTTCTTCGTCCGTCCAGATGGCCATATGCAGCGGATGCCGTGTGGTGATTCCGTGCTCTTCCAGCGTGTGCAGCACCTCAATCGCAGACATCGAGCCCAAGTCGCCGTCGAAATTCCCGCCGCTCGGCACTGAATCAATGTGCGAGCCGAACAGGATTGGTTTCAGCCCCCGCTCTTTCCCTGGGCGCTCTCCCCAGATATTCGCTGCGGCGTCGATTCGCGGCTCCAGCCCCGCCGCGCGCATCCGCTCCATCGCATACTTCCGTCCAGCCATGTCGCCGTCGGAAAACGCCACTCGGCTCACTCCGTCGGAAAACGTGCCTCCCGCCGGCCGCCCAAACTCGCTCAGCCCTTCCAGCGATTCCCGCAGCCGGCCGGCGTTGATCCGCAAGTTAGCGTCGGGCATTTCTGTAGCGTACAGGCGTGAAAGTGCGGCATTTGCACCAGCCACCGCCAACCCGCCGAGCAGCTCCCTGCGTGTGATCTTCATAGCGGCCTGATATTAGACTCCGCCTTTCCCCCGCGCCAGCATGACTTTGTCCCCGAATCCGAGACTGCACTCTGCACTCGGAGCGAAGCTATCCGGAAGTACCGGCCGTGTCTTCGGGAGTAGTCACCTCGGAAAATTGAGATAGAGTCGCGTCATGCGCCGGAGCCTTCCCTTGGCCTTGACAACGTTTCGGCTGCTTCTCGGGCCCGCCGCTTTGTTGTCCGCGTTCTTAGGGGCTTCGCGCTTTGTCTATCTGCCCATCCTGGTGGCCGGAACTCTTTCGGATATCTTTGACGGCATCCTGGCGCGCCGGTTGGGCGTGGCCACTCCGGCGCTGCGGCGCTACGACAGCACCACCGACGTTATTTATTACCTGTTCTTGCTTGCCACAGCTTGGGTCGCTCGCCGCGAGGTGCTGGTCGCTGCTGCCTGGGCGATCGCAATTCTTCTTTTTTCGGAGACATTGTTGGTGGCGGTCAGTTTCGCGCGATTTCGCACCTATCCTGCCACTCATTCTTATCTTGCCAAGGCCTATGGGCTCTGTCTGCTCGGGGGATGCGTTGCCTTGCTCGTCTTCAATGCCGGGGATTGGGTCATTCTGTCCGTCGTCGTTGTGGGCTTGGCGGCAAACGCGGAAATCCTGGCGATTCATTTACTCCTGGACGCCCCGCCAGTCGACGTACGCTCCGTATTCGACGTTTGGAGAAAGTGATGAATCCCGAGGGCCACGCCCCGGCCCCCTGTACCGGAACTGTCCCTTCGGACCATTGCTTTCCGGAGTCTCTTGAGTTATTCATCGGCTACGTCTTCGAGCTGATTTAGCCCGGGGAAGTGGTATCAGCTGCGTCCTGCCCGGAACGGTCTGAAGCGGGCCGTGGCGTCTCCATCCGTCGGCTGAATTCTCCTGATGTTTCGTGGGCCCGATTTTCCTTTGATCCGAGGAGGAGGCCCGTGTTCCGAAAACTGGCTCTCGCTTACCTGAGCGCCGTATTCCTGGCGCTTCTCTTCTCGTCTGTTTCTGCCCGGGCGCAGGGCCAGCCCGCGCCGCATCCTCGAATCCTGCAGCGGATTGACGAAGGCAACCAGGTCGTGCTCAGGGGAAACACGCGCGCCGAAGCGAATGCTCGGAATGACCGCGGTCTCGTTGCAGACGACCTGCCCATGGACCATCTCCTGCTTCAGTTGCGCCGCTCGCCTGAGCAGGAACAGGCCCTTCAGCATTTCCTCGATGATCTTCAGACAAAGGGATCGCCCGCCTTTCATTCCTGGATCGCCGCTCAGGAATTTGGAGCGCGCTTCGGTCTCGCAAAGCAGGACCTCGACGCGATTTCCAGCTGGCTCCAGGCGCATGGCTTTACCGTCAACGTCGTCTATCCCAGCGGCATGGCCATCGATTTCTCCGGCACTGCCGGCCAGGTTCGCCAGGCCTTCCATACCGAGATTCATCGCCTCGATGTCAAAGGCGAGCAGCACCTCGCCAATATGAGCGACCCTCGAATTCCCTCGGCTCTCGCTCCCGTCGTTGCCGGCATCGTGTCCTTGCACGACTTCAAACCTCAGGTCATGCACAGGATGCGCGAGCAGTCGCCCAATTTCACTTTCAGCGGTTCGAATGGGCCCCTCTATCCGCTCGTGCCCGCGGACCTTGCAACGATCTACAACTTGAATCCTTTGTTCGCTGCCGGTTATTCCGGCCAGGGACAGACCATCGTGGTGATTGAAGACACCAATGTCTACAATGCCGCGGACTGGTACACATTTCGTTCCGAGTTTGGGCTTTCCAGCTACTCGTCGGGGTCGTTTTCCACGGTTCACCCCGCGCCTGCTACCGGCGTCAACAATTGCATCAACCCAGGCGTCTTCGTCCCCAACGACGCGGAGGCGATTCTCGACGCCGAATGGGCCAGCGCCGCCGCGCCTAGTGCCGCGATCCAACTGGCGTCTTGCGCGGACACTCTCACCACCTTCGGCGGTCTGATCGCCGTCCAGAACCTGATCAACTCCACCAGCCAGCCTCCCGCCATCATCAGCATCAGCTACGGCCAGTGCGAGGCCCTGAACGGCGAAGCGGCGAACGCGGCATTCAATTCGGCGTACCAGCAAGCCGCCGCGGAAGGTGTTTCCGTTTTTGTTGCCGCGGGCGATAGCGGTGCCGCCGGCTGCGACAATGGCGCTCCCGTCGCCACTCACGGCATCGGTGTGAACGCGCTGGCGTCCACGCCCTACAACGTGGCAGTCGGCGGAACAGATTTCAGCGACTCTTATTCCGGCACGAACAGCAATTATTGGAGCTCCACCAATTCGTCCGCCTTTGGCTCCGCTTTGTCCTATATTCCGGAGATCCCCTGGAACGACTCCTGCGCCGGTCAGCTGGCCTCGATCTACGAAGGCTTTCCCACACCGTATGGCTCCGCCGGCTTTTGCAACAGCAACCTCGGCGCCTATCTGCACACCACCACAGCCGGCGGCGGCGGGCCAAGCGCGTGCGCGACTGGTTCGCCATCCTCCAGCGGAGTCGTAAGCGGCACTTGCCAGGGATGGCCCAAGCCCTCGTGGCAATCCGTCTTTGGCAACCCTGCGGACGGGGTCCGCGATACTCCGGACGTTTCCCTTTTCGCCGCCAACGGTCTTTGGAGGCACTATTACGTTTTCTGTTGGTCGGATGTCTACTATGGCGGAACCGCTTGCTCGGGCAACCCCAGCGGCTGGTCGGGCGCAGGCGGAACTTCCTTCTCTTCACCCATCATGGCCGGCATCCAGGCCCTGGTGAACCAGAAGGCCGGGGCCCCTCAAGGCAATCCCAACCCTGCCTATTACCAGCTTGCTGCCAACGAATACGGAGCCAATGGCTCCAGCGCCTGCAACTCGGCCAATGGCGCTGCCGTAGCCGATGTCTGCGTTTTCTACGACGTGACTCTGGGCGACATGGATGTGGACTGTGTGGGCACATTCAATTGCTACCTGCCCTCCGGCACTGTCGGAGTCCTTTCCACCTCCAGCAGCCTCTACCAGCCTTCTTACGGCGCCACATCCGGTTGGGACTTCGCCACCGGCATCGGCACGGTCAACGCCGCCAATCTCGTCAATAATTGGCCGTCGGCTACTCCGAACTTCACACTGGCTGTGTCACCCGGCAGCCTGTTCCTCACGCGAGGCTCGACCGGCACCAGCACGATTACAGTGACTCCGCACAACGGGTTCAGCGGTGAAGTGAATTTCTCTGCGACCGGCCTGCCTCTCGGCGTTTCCGCGTCGTTCAGCTCCAATCCGACGGCCGACTCGACTACCCTGACTCTGACGGTGGACGGCACGGCCGCCATCGGCACCGTCGCCGTGGTCATCACCGGCACGTCGGACACACTCACGAATTCAACTGCGATCTCTCTGACCGTCAACTCGGTGGGCAACTTTACCGTCGCGGCTTCACCCAGCAGCATGAATCTTTTTCAGGGAGCCACCGGCGCGAGCACGATCGCAATTACCCCGCAAAATGGGTTCGATGCCGGAGTCACCCTCTCGGCATCGGGTCTGCCAAGTGGCGTCACCGCGTCGTTCAGTCCCAACCCCGCCACGTCCACCAGCACGCTCACTCTTACAGCCGCCTCTTCCGCTCTCACGGGATCGTTTTCTCCGACCATCACCGGCACCTCGGGCAGCCTGGTGAGCTCAACCACGATCACTCTCACCGTGACTGTGCCGCCCACTTTTACTCTTTCTTCCTCGCCCGGGAGCCTCACCGTCATGCAAGGCACCGCGGGCGTCGGCACCATCACGATTGTTCCCCAGAACGGCTTCACCGATTCCGTGAACCTCTCTGCCTCCGGTCTTCCAGACGGCGTGGCCGCGTCGTTTAGCCCGAACCCCGCCACGTCATCGAGTACGTTCACCCTGGCGGCCAGTGCGACGGCCACCACCGGCACGGGCACCGTGACGATTACCGGCACGTCAGGCAATCTCACAAGAACGACTACGATCACGCTGACGGTCATCGGGCCGCCTCTGCTCACGGTCTGGCTGGCCCAAGATATTGGCCAGGTGGGAATCACCGGTCATGCGACCTATGCCAACGGTGCCTTCACGGTTATGGGCGCGGGGACTTCGCTGTGGAACTCGGCTGACGGGTTTTATTTCATGTATGAGCCTTTGTCGGGCGACGGCTCCATCGTCGCGCGGGTGCTGAGCCTCAGCCCCTCCAACGCCACCGCCGGAGTCCTGATCCGCGATTCGCTCGACGCCGGCGCCAGAAGTGCCTTCGTCGCCTACTACGCTTCGAAAATCTATTTCAACTACCGCTCCTCCACCGGCGGAGCCACCAGTCAGTCCAGCAACTCCGCTACTTCCAACCTGCCCTACTGGGTCAAGGTCTCGCGCAGCGGGAACACTCTGACCGCCTATGCCTCCCCCGACGGGGTCAACTGGGTGCTGTTCTCCAGCCAGACCATCAGCATGGGACAGAACGTCTATCTGGGACTGGGTGTCAGCAG
>DATKNR010000180.1:0-8423 GCA_035541255.1 Patescibacteria group bacterium
CGAACCGATCGGCTACGCCATCGAAAATATCCGCAAGCTCGCAGGCCGCGTGCCGATATTTGGCATCTGTCTGGGCCATCAGCTCTGCGGACTGGCGCTCGGCGGCAAGACTTATAAGCTGAAGTTCGGGCATCACGGCTCAAATCATCCGGTAAAGAACCTGCGCACGGAGAAGGTGGAGATCACGGCCCAGAACCACGGATTCTGCGTGGACCCCGAATCGCTGCCTTCGAGCGACGTCGAAATCACGCATCTGAACCTGAACGATCACACGAACGAGGGCCTGCGGCACCGCTCGTTGCCGCTCTTCAGCGTGCAATATCACCCCGAGGCGTCGCCCGGGCCGCACGATTCGCACTATCTCTTCATTCAGTTCACTGACCTGATGAAAGACTGGCACCAGCCGGGGAGCCCTCCCCGATGACCCAAATCGTGGTTGCCATTGGAGCAGTTCTTCTCTGTTCGTGTGGGATTCTGCTCCGCGCGCAAGACTCGATCACGAAAGTCGACCGCTTGTGTGGCTATCTCGTGAGAGAGACCCAGGCTGGTCGCGAATCGGTCTCGAAGGAGAAAATCATTCTCTACCGAAGAGAGAAGGCTGTTGACTGTTGTAGTGTGAAGGATCGACTCTCCGAAGTTCAGACGAAAAGAGACGGGAAGTTTGAATTCAAGCACATTCCTGCGGGAGCCTTTTGGATAGTTGCCGTCGTCGGGAGCAGGGAATATAGGATGGCAATCGATTTTGCCCCGGTCAAGAGTGCCCAAAATTGCGAATGGAATTTGTATACGATTAAAACAGACGGAGAGTTCGTTCTAATGACTTACGTGACTGTAACCTGACATGCCGAAACGCGCTGACATCCACCGCATTCTGATTATCGGCTCGGGGCCGATCATCATCGGGCAGGCGTGCGAGTTCGATTACTCCGGCACGCAGGCGTGCAAATCGCTTCGCGACGAGGGGTACGAAACCGTTCTGGTGAATTCGAATCCCGCCACCATCATGACCGACCCGGAATTCTCCACGCGGACGTACATCGAGCCGCTCTCGCGCGAATACCTGGAAGAAATCATCCGCGCCGAGAAGCCCGACGCCGTGCTGCCCACCGTGGGCGGACAGACCGGGCTCAATCTGGCCGTGGAGCTCGCCGAATCCGGAATCCTCGAGAAATACAACGTCAAGCTTATCGGAGCTTCGCTGCGCGCCATTCAGATTGCGGAAGACCGCCTGCAATTCAAGGATGCCTGCCGGCGAGTGGGGCTGGACGTGCCGCGTTCGGAAGTGGTGAAGGACTCGGCGCGGGCGCAACAGGTGGCCGATGAGCTCGGCTATCCCGTGGTGATCCGCCCGTCGTTCACGCTGGGCGGGACGGGCGGCGGCATCGCATACAACCGCGAGGAATTCGCCGAGGCCATCGCGTATGCGCTCGATTGCAGCCCGGTGCGGGAGGCGCTGATCGAGGAGTCCGTGCTTGGCTGGAAGGAATTCGAGCTGGAAGTGATGCGCGACTTCCGCGACAACTTCGTGGTGATCTGTTCGATCGAGAATTTCGATCCCATGGGCGTGCACACGGGGGATTCCATCACGGTGGCGCCGGCGCAAACGCTGACGGACCGCGAATATCAGCGCATGCGCGACGCCGCCGCGGCCGTAATCCGCGAAGTCGGAGTCGAGACCGGCGGGTCGAACATCCAGTTCGCCGTCAACCCGCAGACGGGCCGCATGGTGGTGATTGAAATGAATCCGCGCGTCTCGCGCAGTTCCGCGCTGGCCAGCAAAGCCACGGGTTTCCCCATTGCGAAAATCGCGGCGAAGCTCGCGGCCGGCATGACGCTCGACGAGATTGCGAACGACATCACACGGAAAACGCCGGCGTGTTTCGAGCCCACCATCGACTACGTGGTGACGAAGATTCCGAAATGGCAATTCGAGAAATTTCCGGGAGCGGATACGGCGCTGGGCACGCAGATGAAGTCCGTGGGCGAAGTGATGGCCATCGGCCGCACGTTCAAGGAATCGCTGATGAAGGGCATCCGCTCCCTGGAGCCTTCCACGCGGTGGCGCGCGCCGCAGGAGACGCCGGTGGCGCTGTTGCGCGAGAAGCTGGCCACGCCGCGTCCGGACCGCATCTACTGGCTCCTTACGGCCCTCACGCGCGGCATGGCTGCGGCGGAAATCAGCGAGCTGACCAAGATCGACCCCTGGTTCCTGCGGCAGATGGAAGAAATCGTGGAGCTGGACCGGCAGGTCGCCGGGCACACCATCGCCTCCTGCCCTCCGGAACTGCTGCGCGAAGCAAAGCGGCATGGCGCGAGCGACGAGCATCTGGCGCACATCTGGAAGACGAGCGCGGACGCGGTGCGCGCGCGCCGCAATGATCTCGGACTGATCCCCGTATACAAGCGCGTGGATACGTGCGCCGCGGAGTTCGAGTCCTACACGCCGTATCTCTATTCCAGCTACGAGCAGGAAGACGAGGCGGACACGACCGCCAAGCCAAAGATCATCATCCTGGGCTCCGGGCCGAACCGCATCGGCCAGGGAGTGGAGTTCGACTACTGCTGTTGCCACGCGTCGTTTGCGCTGCACGAAAACGGCTACGAGACGGTGATGGTGAACTGCAATCCGGAGACCGTGTCGACCGACTACGACACGAGCGACCGGCTGTACTTCGAGCCGCTGACGCTGGAAGACGTGCTGGCCGTCATCGAACGGGAAAAACCGAAGGGTGTGATCGTGCAGTTTGGGGGGCAGACGCCGCTGAATCTGGCGCTCGACCTGAAGCGCAACGGCGCGCCCATCATCGGCACGGCTCCGGAATCGATTGACCTGGCCGAAGACCGCAAGCGGTTCGGCAAGCTGCTCGAAGAGCTGGGCATCCCGCAGCCGGCCAACGGCACCGCGCTCTCCGCGGACGAGGCCGTCCGGGTGGCCGGGGAGATCGGGCTGCCGGTGCTGGTGCGGCCCAGCTACGTGCTCGGGGGGCGCGCCATGGTGGTCGCGTTCGACATGGAGACGGTCCGGCAGTACGCCGCGCAGGCCGCGCAGATCGGCCCGGGCAGGCCGGTGCTCATCGACCGGTTTCTGGAGGACGCCACCGAAGTGGATGTGGACGCGCTGGGCGACGGCGAGGATTGCGTGATTGCGGGGATCATGGAGCACATCGAGGAAGCCGGCGTGCACTCCGGCGATTCGTCCTGCGTGATTCCGCCGGTTTCGCTGAAAGCGGACGTGCTGGCGCGCATACGGGAATATACGGCGCGCCTGGTCCGCGCGCTGAATGTGGTGGGCCTGATGAACGTGCAGTACGCCATTCAGCGCGATACGGTGTACGTGCTGGAAGTGAATCCGCGGGCGTCGCGCACGGTTCCCTACGTGAGCAAGACCACGGGCGTGCCCGTGGCAAAAATCGCGGCACTTTTGATGGTGGGCCGCAAGCTGCGCGACCTGTCACTGCCTGTGTCGCGACACGGGGACGTCGCCGAACTCGTGCCCCGCCCGTACTTCTCCGTCAAATCTCCGGTTTTTCCGTTCAACAAATTCCGGGGTGTGGACACGATTCTCGGGCCCGAAATGCGATCGACGGGAGAAGTGATGGGAGTGGCCGACAGTTTCGGCCAGGCGTTTGCCAAGGCGCAGCTGGCCGCGGGCCAGCGCCTGCCGCGCACGGGCACGGTATTCATCAGCGTCAGCGATCACGACAAGCGCAGCGTTGCCTCGCTGGCCCGCCAGTTCCACGAGCTGGGCTTCCACATCCTGGCCACGCGGGGCACGGGAGGCGCGCTCCATGCGGCCGGAGTTCCGGCCGAGCCGGTGTTCAAGGTCAACGAGGGACGTCCGAACATCGTGGACCAGATCAAGACGGGACGCGTCCATCTGGTCATCAACACGCCGCTGGGCATCGAGGCGCAGTTCGACGAGAAGGCGATTCGCCGGGCCGCCATCCGGTACAACATCCCCTGCATCACCACCATGTCCGCGGCATTCGCCGCGGCGCACGGCATCCGCGCGCTGCAGGAGGGCACGCATCCCGTTGCGGCGTTACAATCGCTGCACGGCTCGGCCACGCGCGCGGAGCGCGCCGCCGCAGCCGGCGCCGAACAGCAACCCGACACGACCGCCGCTCCGCAGGGATAAGAAATCATGACCACCAAGATTCAGTTGAAAGGCGTTTACGCGCCGCTCACGACTCCGTTCTCATCAGAAGGCCCGCTCGCGCTGGATCGTCTGGCCTCGAACATCGGGCTCTATAACAAGCTGCCGCTGGCCGGCTACGTGATTACCGGCTCGACGGGCGAGGCGGTGATGCTGACGCGCGAGGAGTCGGATCGCGTGTGGGCCGCGGCGCTGGAAGCGGCCGCGCCGGGGAAGTTTCTCATCGCCGGAACCGGTGTGGATTCGACCCAGGAAACCATCGCGCGCACGCGCCGCGCGGCGGAGCTCGGCTATCCGCTCGCGCTGGTGAAAACTCCTTACTACTACAAATCCCAGATGTCGCCGGCGGCGCTGGAAACCCATTACATCCGCGTGGCCGATTCGTCGCCAATTCCGCTGCTCATCTACTCCGTTCCGATGTTTACCGGCGTCACCGTCGAGGCGGACCTGGCCGCCCGGCTCGCGCGGCATCCGAACATCGCGGGCATCAAGGACAGCGCAGGAGACCCGCGGCGTTCCGGGGAAATCGTGCGGCAGACACCGCCCGAGTTTCAGACCGTGGTGGGATCCGCGCAGAATTTCGCGGCATCGCTGGCCGCGGGCGCGCGCGGCGGGATTCTCGCGCTTTCCTGCGTGCTGCCGGAACTGTGCGTGGAACTCTACGAAGCGCACATGCGGGGGGAGCAAGCCCGCGTGGATGAACTCCAGCGCGCCATTGCCGAGCCGGCCAAGCTCATCGTGTCGAAATACGGCCCCGCGGGAGTGAAGTACGCCATGGACCAGCGGGGCTACTACGGCGGCCCGCCGCGCGGCGCGCTGCTGCCTGTGAGCAGCGAAGCCGCAGCCGAAATCAACTCGGTCCTCGCGGCGATTCCCGCGCTCGCCGCCACGCGTTAACTCCAGAGGGATACGGCCGTTGCAGATTTCTCAGGGGGCCGGCGTGTCGGCGATGTATCGGGCCAGGGGAATGTGGACGGAGCCGACCGAGTTCGTGGCGTCGTCGTAGAGAATCACAGAAAGCATCTCAGCCCCAGGAATGACTTTCAGTTCCACGGGCATGTCCCAGCCGTGGCGAGCGGCATAGGGATACTGTTGCGGCTTGAGGTCGGCGTGAATTCCCCTGGGAGTGGCGGTAAGAATCTTGTGCCCGCCCGACTGTACGAACATGAGTTCGAAGTCGCCCGTCCAGTGGCCGTCGTCGTGGAAGGAAAGCATCGGCACCACATCCAGGTGAACACGGGCTTCAATGCGGGCGCCCTCCGGGCCATGCGTGGCTGCCACGTGCACGCGAAGCGGCAGTTCCGTCGCGTTCACGGGGCTCGCGGCGACCTCGCGGAAGACGTGAAGCCGGTCCTTCTCGGCCCCGGGAACGGAATCCGGCAGGGCCCAATACCCGCCGCGTGTCAGCACCTCCGCTTTTTGCCTATCCACGTTAACCTGAATTTTCCTCCACTCGCCTTCCCATTTTCCATGGTCCGGCGTGTAGGCCATTGAATAGGTATAGCTGGAATCGTCCATCGCCCGGCGGATTCCGGTTTCCAGATCGTTTCGTTCGACAAAGGCACGTCCTCCCGTGCGAGAGGCCAGCTCCATCATCGGTCCCTCGATGGACATGGGAAACGACCGCATACCCAGTCCCGAGGCATTCACGAGGTAGAGCGAAATATTCGCGTCGTTCATCAGCCGGATCATTGGCTCGACCGACAGGCCCTGCGGGGAGTTCTGTTGGCGCAGGACCCGCTCGAAATCGCTCAAGTCCCGCTGCAGATACAGCCCCATGCGGCCGATGGAATCGGTAACCCAAATCAAGGTCTTACGGCCTGGCACGCTGTAGAGCTGGCGGGCGATATCCCGCAGCGCGGCAAGCGTTGTATCCGCCTCCACCCCGTAGCCTTCGTAAGAGAATCGCCGGCCAAAGTCTTTGCCGGAGAGAAAGCGGTCCAGTTCGGGATCTCCGGTGGTGTCGTTCTCCGCATCTTCCGGCTTCACCGCCTGGTGCGCATGATGCTCGTCGTAACGGTGAATCGCCCGGACAAGATCGGAGGCATCGTGGGTGAAATCGTGGACGACGTACAGATTGTTCCGGAGCACGTAGATTCCGATATGGTCCCCGGGCTGGAGCTGCCGGAGCAGCTTGCGTATACGGAAAAGTCCGTAGCCCTGGGAGATCCAGGTGGAGTTCAATGCGTCGAACAGCAGAATCGCTACACTGGGCGGGGCGCCTCCGCCTGCCAGGACATTTGTATATGTGTCCGGGGCGGGGGGAGCGGGAGGGGCCTCAAGATGCCCATTGTCTACGGCGGAGAAAAAACCGATACGCTGAGGCTTCCCTTCATCCAGAATCGTGAAGTCACTTTGCTTCAGCCCCTTCACCAGGTGCCCCTGCGCGTCGCGAACCACCACGCTAAGGTTGACCAGCCGCGTGGTGACACGGAGCGTTTTCGATTTTTCCGTGCCTTGCGGCCAAGCCGCGGCGGCCGCCAGCAGAGCAAGCGCGGCCAGCCAGGCGACTGTGGCGGGCTTCGATGCCCGCTGTTCGCTCCGCGCGAGGGATGCAGTTGCGTTTTGCATGCCTACTTTCCCAGGCACCCTTTCTCCATCCGCGCTGAGGCGGAAACCCCTCAGCGCTGCGGCTTCACCGGCCCTGTGCGTGACGAAGCGGTGGGCGGAGGCATGGCCACTCCCAGTTTCGCCATGGGCACCTGCAAGCTCCCCAGCCGTCCCGTGGACATGTCCAGGATCACGACCCGGAATTCGATTGCCGCCGGGTCCACTGCCTGCGAGCCCGTGAGCCGCAATCCTCGGGCCATCACGGCCTTGTAGGGGTCATCCCTCAATCGCAGCGTCAGGGTTTTTGTTTCCTCGAATACCAGGTGTCCGTCCGCGGCCTTCTGTGCCAGCGTGACCACGAGGTCGGCCGCGTGCCGTCCTTCCAGGTCCGTAAAGCGGAGCTCCGCCGGATCCGCGATGATGGCGAATCTGATCCCGGGCTTTCCGCCGGCCGCTGTGGCCGGCTCGGCCTGCAAACTCAGGCCGATTTCCGTCGCCTGGATGGGACTCCACTGCGCCTCGGCGAGCACATGGTTCTTCTGCGTCGCGTTCATCGGCGTGTAGGGCGTGGCCACATATCCGCTGCGGTAGCGCAGCTTGACGCCGGAACGCTTCACCTCCACTTTGATCTTCCGAAATTCGTTGTTCCATTCGCCGTGCGTGGGAGTGTAGGCGAGGGTGTACACCAGGCGGGAATCGTCCATGACCGTGCGCATCGCGCCGCTGATGTCGTTCGTATCGTGGAAGGCGATGCCGCCGGTAGCCGCGGCGAACTCCTCCATGGTCACCTTCTCGTTGACGTTGGGATCCGTGTTGACCGGCGCCTGGCCAGCAATCCGGGGATTGAGGCTCGTTGGCTGGCGCTGCGTCAGTGCCTGGTTGTTGAACGCCAGGCCGGCCGGGTCCACAGGGTAGACGGCCACATTCGCGTCGTTCAGCGCGCGGGTGGCGCGTTCCACCTGTTCGGTGAACTCCTGCTGGTCAAGTCCCCAGGAACGCGAATCCGTCTGGTCACGGTCATAGCCCATCAGCAGCGGAAAACTGCCGGAGACCCAGACCAGGCTCTTGCGCCCCGGCAGGGAAGCGACGTGCGTGGCGATGGCCTCCAGTGCGTCCGTTGTACGGACCACGCGGTTCACCGTTTTCAATTGCTCGATCGCCTCTTCGGCGGCGGTATTGAAGTCCAACTCTTCATTGTTCTGAGCCAGGTCGTCATTCGGTACGGCTTTCTGCGTCTCCACTCCCTGCGAGCCGTTGTAACCGCGGTACCTCCCGAGCGCCTGGAGCAGCGCCTCCGTGTCGCTGGTGAAGTCGTGAAGGATGTGCAGGTTCTCTCCCAGCGTGTAGAGGGCGATGCGGTCGCTGGGATTCAACTGGCCCAGGAATTTGACGATTTCGTTTTTCGCGCGGCCCTGGTCCGGCCGTTTCGTGTTCAGCGCATCGTAGAGCAAAATCGTCAGGTTTACCGGCGTCCCCGCCCGTCCGCCGCGATTCGACCACGAGCGCGGCCCGCCCGCCGGGTTCGGCTCCTGGGCCGGGGGCTGCACGCCCGCCACATCTTTCTCGAAGAAATCCACCTTCACTTCCTGCCCATTGTCGAATACCCGGAAGTCGCTGGCGGTCAGGTCTTCCACCGGCTTTCCGTGGCCGTCATGAGCGACCACGCTCACTTGCACGAGGCGCGTGGTGGTGCGCATGGCGGGGGTGGCGGTCGTGG
>DATKNR010000181.1:0-4066 GCA_035541255.1 Patescibacteria group bacterium
GACAGCAGGTTGGAAAAATCGCCCTTCACTCCGCCCTCGTAATACCCTTGCGGCAAATTGGGAACGGCGAGCTGAGCGGCCTCCCACTGCTCCTTCTGCGTCAACCCGGGCAGCAGCTTTCCACCGTTGAAATAGTTGAACCGCCGCACGATTTCGCGAGTCAGCTCCACGTGCGACACCTGGTCCTCGCCAACGGGCACGAGATCCGCGTCGTACATGACGATGTCCGCGGCCTGGAGAACCGGATAGCCCAAAAAGCCGTAGGTGTTCAGGTTCTTGTCCTTGATATTTTCGAGCTGCTCCTTGTAGGTAGGCACGCGTTCCAGCCAGCCGAGCGGGGTAATCATGGAGAGCAGCAGATGCAGCTCCGCATGTTCCGGCACGGAGGACTGCACGAAGAACGTCGATTTCGCCGGATCGAGTCCCGCCGCGAGCCAGTCAATCGCCACTTCCAGGGTATTCTGCGCCACCTGCGAGGTGTCCGCGTAATCCGTCGTCAGCGCGTGCCAGTCGACAACGCAATAAAAGCACTCGTACTCGTCCTGCATTTTGATCCAGTTTTTCAGCGCGCCGAAAAAATGGCCGATGTGGAGATGGCCCGTGGGACGCATCCCGCTGAGCACACGCTTCCGCCGGCCGTTCTGTGCCGCGTCCGCCGCAGCCGTCACGCCTTTGCCTCCGCCGTCTCGCGCACTCCCGTGCCCAGCAGCTCGCGAGCGATGACCGTGCGCTGGATTTCGCTGGTGCCCTCGTAAATCGTCACCACGCGCGCGTCGCGGTAGGCGCGCTCCACATCCATTTCCCGCGAGTAGCCCATGCTGCCGTGCACCTGCACCGCCTTGTAGGCGACGCGGTTGGCCATTTCGCTCGCATACAATTTCGCGCGCGAAGCATGCGGCCCCACCCGTGCTTCGAGGGGCGAAAGGCCGCGACTCTTCCCTTCGTCCTGCACCCAGGCCGCGTGGTAGGTCAACATTCGTGCCGCCTCAATCTCCGTCTGCATGTCCGCAAGCATCCACTGGATGGGCTGGAAATCTCCGATTTTCCTGCCGAACGCGCGCCGTTCCTTTGCGTAGCGGACCGACGCTTCGAGCGCGCCCTGCGCGATGCCCAGCGCCTGCGCGGCGATTCCCACGCGCCCGCCATCGAGGGCCTCGAGCGCGATTTTCAGTCCCTGGCCCGTCGCTCCGAGCCGGTTTGCCGCGGGCACCTGGCAATCGTCCAGGCGGATTTCCGCGGTCTTGGACATTTTCAAGCCCATCTTATCCTCAAAGCGAGCCACGCGGAAGCCGGGCAAATCCGGCGTCACGAGAAACGCCGTCACTCCGCGCGCACCCGCGGCCGGGTCCGTCTTCGCAAACACCAGATACACGGATGCGACACCGCCGTTCGTCACCCAGCTCTTTGTACCCGTCAGCCGCCAGGAACCGTCCGCGGATGCCACCGCCCGGGTCTCGATTCCCGCCGAATCGGAGCCCGCCTGCGGTTCCGTCAAGCAGAACGCGCCGAGCCATTCGCCGCTGGCCAGTTTCCGCAGGAGGCGTTCCTTCTGATCTGTTGTGCCATGCCGCGCGATGGGAGCCGCGCACACGGAATTCGTCACGCTGAGCGTGACCGCGGTCGAAGCGCACACACGCGCCACTTCCTCGAGCATCAGTACGTAGGTCAGCGTATCCACAACGTTGCCGCCCCACTCTTCCGGAACGGTCATCCCGCAACAGCCCAGTTCGCCCAGTTTGCGCACCTGCTCGGCGGGAAACCGCTCTTCTTTCTCGTATTGGCGCTGGATGGGACGCACCTCCGTCTCCATGAACTGGCGGATGGTGTCTTTCAGCAGGCGCTGGTCGTCTGTAATCGAGAAATCCATTTTCGGCGCGGCGAAAATGGTAGCACAGGCCTTGGCCGGACTCGCGGACCGGTGCTGGAGTGGCGGCCGGCGCCCGGTCTATTCGTAGTTTGGATACTTTTGCCGCAGCGTTTCGAAGAGCGGCGAGGTGGTGCCCCGCCGGCTGTGCGCTCGCAACACTTTGCTCTCCGCGGCGGTCGGCTTCGGATCATGGAACGAAGATGCCGGATGGCTCTTCAGTTCCTCCAGATTTTTCACCCGGCTCTTGTCAAACGCCACGCGCCGTCCCGTGGGTACGATGCGCATGGAAATATGAGCGCGCACGTCGCGAATCGTGCGTACATCGCCCTCGTAATACCGGTTCTCCCCCTGGGCCGTACGGTACATCACTTTCACCCGGAACTCGCCCGGATCGAATTTCCCCGACCACCCCGAGTCCACCTTCTCGAAGGCCTCCGACCCTACATCCACCGGCGCATGCTCCCGGCGGTACGCGGCGTCATAGTTCGGGCATTCCTTGTTCCAGCATTTCACTTTTCCGCGGGCCTCCCACGCGTTGGGCCGGCCGCAGATCGGGCAGTCGCATTTCTTGCCCAGAAAATCAAAGAGCCCCATAGCGCCTCCGTCCGCGCTTCTCGAACCAGGGGGACGGCTCGAGAAACGTATGCGGCAACTCGTTGCCGCATACTTCCATAACACCCCTCGACAGGCAGTCCCTCTCTCTCACGAGGCTTTTTCGACCGCTGCTGCGGGGCACGGAGAGAAAGCGGCAGCCGCCGGACCCGCAGGCCCGCTCCGCCGCCTGGCAGCCATCCCCCTGGAACTCTTTTCCCTCTGATTCGTCTTCCAAATGAAAAACGGCGACTCGACTCGCCCGTGTTCGATAAGCCTCCGCCGGTGCACCAGCGACGGCAGACCCATCTCGCGCAGCCGCGCGTAGGGCAGCTTCCGGAAATTTCCGCGGCGATGCCGGCCGAAGGCCAGCGCGAGCGCTTCTTCCGCCAGCCAGCGGTCCAGCCGCCGCAATTGCTCCTCGTCTTCCACATGCTTCAGGTAGTAGTCCAGAATGGCCACGTTGCGCACGCCGTCGCTCACCGTTTTCCGGGCAATCTCCACGGCCAACTGGGCGCGCTTCAACGGGTCTTTTGTCCGGCCGAACTTCGCCCGTTGCCTGCGAAACGCGAACCGAAATAGATTGCAGAGCTTGCGGAATTTGTCGCGCGAGAGACCCGTCGGCCCACCGGCGCGGAATTCCAGCCCCAGATGCCGGAACCGTCCGGCCCACGAAAAATCCGCATCGCCGATCGGCCTCGCCGCAAACACCAGGTTCAACTCATGCGAAAGTTTGCTTCGCAGGTTGAGCGCGCGGATTCCAGTTTCCAAAACTGCCGCCGCTTCCTGCGCCGCGCCCCGGTGCTCCGAAAGCGCGAGCACGTCGTCTGCGTACCGGAAGTACGTTACGCCGGGAATCCCCGCCACGCGGCGGTCCAGCCCCGTCAAGTGCACATTCGCGAACAAACACGCGATAGCTGTGCCGAAGGGAATCCCGCGCGCAGCCCGCCGCTGGGCGCCCTCTTCCATAAAGGCAAACCTGACCCGCTCCCGCAGGAGCGAATATAAGGAGTCGCCCGGGTCCACGATCCCAGCGAGCTGCTCCAGCAGGATCTCGTGGTCGACCGAAGGAAAATACTCGGCGATGTCGCGTTTGAGCACGTATACCGGCCCCGCCGCCGATTTGAGCCGCGCAGCGATTCGTCGCTGGCAGCGATCCACTCCAAATCCGCGCCAGCGGTAGGCGTAGGCGTGCGGCGAAAACCAGTGGTGCAGCCGACTGCACAGCAGGCGGTAGAGCAACAAGTCCACCAACCGCTCTTCCCACGGATAGATGTAAATCGTGCGCTTCTTGCCGTTGAAGTTGCGGTGCAGCGCCAGTCCTGGTCGGAAATGAAATTCCTGCTCCGACAGCGCGCGGTGAATTCCCTCCAGCCGCCGCAAGCCGTCGCGGGCAAAATCGTAAAGGTTTCTGGAATCCGTCGAGGTGGAGAGCGCCTTGCGCCACGCGAAAAGCGGCTTCGTGTACAGCCGCACCGCCGCCTTGTACAGCTCCGCCTCGCTGTAAAGTTCTCGCCAGCGCAGCTTCCCCCCGGCCCGTGCAGCCGCGCTTCCCGCGCCGATTTCGAGCGGCACCACGCTCATTTCGGCGCGGATTCTAGCCCCGCA
>DATKNR010000182.1:0-11043 GCA_035541255.1 Patescibacteria group bacterium
TCGCTCGCTCCCGCAACCAGCGAAGCCATCGGCAACTGGCGATTCGTTCCTGGCCGTCGCGGAGGCTCGAACTCGCCTTCTCTCGCCATCGTCGTCGTCGTATTCCGTTACTCCGGAACCGCGAACTCCCCCTCTCCCTGACGGGAAGCGGCGCTACGCCCTGCGCTGCCGCAATTCATGAATCGCACTCCTCCAATGTGTTAAGTTCGGATTCGGCGCTCGCTCGGCCTCGACATGGGATCCGCGGACACTTCTCGAACACCCTGGTGGGCCTGGACCTGGCCATCCCTCGCCTTGTTCGTGGCCGTTGTTCACTGGCTTGTCCACCCCGGCGTGGCCTTTGCCCCGGTGGAAGCCTTTGCCCTAGTCACCACCGTATTTGCCGCTGTCTATCACGCGGAAGTGGTGGCGCACCGCGTGGGCGAGCCTTTCGGAACTCTCGTGCTCGCGCTCGCCGTCACCATCATCGAGGTCGCCCTCATCCTCTCCATGATGATCACCGGGGGAATGGAGACGGTGGTCCTGGCGCGCGACACCGTCTTTGCCGCCGTAATGATTGTTTGCAACGGGATTGTCGGCCTGTGTCTTCTTTCCGGCGGTCTCCGCCATCGCGAGCAGATTTTTCAGCTTCAGGGAGCGAACGCCGCTCTTTCCGTCCTCATCGCCCTCACCACGCTGACGATGATCTTACCGAATTTCACCATCAGCACCGTTGGTCCGTCCTTTAGCACTCCGCAGCTCATCTTTGCTGCCATCGTTTCACTGGTTCTCTATGGTTCGTTCCTGTTCGTGCAGACCGTCCGCCATCGCGACTATTTTCTTCCCCCCGGAGACGGCACAGAAGAAGTGCATGCCCCTCCTCCGCCCGACCGGGTCGCGATGCTCAGTTCCGGTCTGCTCCTCTTCTCGCTGGTAATGGTTGTCGCGCTGGCCAAGGCGCTCACTCCTGCGCTCGAGCGCGGCATTGAGGTCGCGGGCGCTCCGCGAAGTGTGGTGGGCATTGTCATCGCCGGGCTCGTCCTTCTTCCAGAAGGACTGGCTGCCTTCCGGGCCGCGCAGGCCAACCGCCTTCAGACCAGCATGAATCTCGCACTCGGCTCCGTCCTGGCTACCATTGGCCTTACCATCCCGGCCGTCGCCTGCGTCTCTATCCTGCTCACCAGGCCCCTGACTCTCGGCCTCAACCCCATGGAGGAACTGCTGCTCGCCCTGACTTTGGCTGTCAGCTTTCTCACCCTGGGTACGGGACGAACCTCCGTGCTCCAGGGAATGGTCCATCTGGTTCTCTTTGTTGTGTTTCTCTTCCTCGCCATCGTGCCTTGAAGTGCCCGCGGTTCGTGCGAATGGACGGCCCCGATTCCGGCCAACTTCGTGTAAGCTTTTGAGTTTCACGGCAGGCGGGTGAAGTCCCTTGAGCAGCGGAAAACAGATTCACGAACAATCGCTGGCCGATCTCGGCGCCACCTCGCCGGATGCCATCGTCGCGCGTTTCGCCGAGGTGCGCGCGCGCTTCGATAGTGACTGCCAGAACATGGCGGCCATCGGAGTGGGGAATCTCGACGCCTGGCAAGCCCTGCGCAACGCTTGGCTCGGCCGCTCCTCCGGCGTCATCACCGCCATCGGCGACAACTGGCTCAAGCCCGCCACGCCCGACCAGAAGCGCGTCGTCGGCAAAGCGCTCAACGAGCTCAAAGCCCATGTCGAGCGCACCCTCGAAGAGCTTCGCGCCCGCGCCGAATCCGCGGGCGAAGCCGGCGCCGCCGCGGGCGGCATTGATCTCTCCCTCCCCGGCGTCATTCGCTCGCTCGGCACGCGCCATCCCATCCGCCAGACCTTCGAAGAGCTGGAGCGCATCTTCCTCTCCATCGGCTTCTCTATCGTCGAAGGCCCGGAAATCGAAACGCCCTATTACAACTTCGAAGCGCTCAATATTCCCGAGCATCATCCCGCGCGCGACACCATGGACACGTTTTATCTCTCATTGCCGAAAGGCGCGCCCGAATTGCTCCTTCGCACCCACACCTCGCCCATGCAGATTCACACCATGGAGCACCAGAAGCCTCCCGTGCGCATCATCGTTCCCGGCCGCGTCTATCGTCGCGACAATCCCGACGCGACACATTCCTTTGCCTTCCACCAGATCGAAGGCCTGGCCGTGGACACGGACATCACCTTCTGCGAGTTCAAAGGCACCGTGGAATATTTCGTCCGCGAATTCCTCGGCCCGAAGACGCGCACGCGCCTCCGTCCCAGCTATTTCCCGTTCACCGAGCCGTCTGCGGAGGTGGACGCCAGCTGCTTTGCCTGCGACGGCAAGGGCTGCCGCATCTGCAAGCAGGCCGGATGGATTGAGCTGTTCGGCTCCGGCATGGTGGACCCGGCCGTCTACGGCTTTGTGAATTACGACGCGAAAAAGCTCTCCGGCTTCGCCTTCGGCATCGGCGTCGAACGCATGGCCATGATGCGCTACGGCATCAGCGACATTCAGATGTTCTATCAGAACGACGTCCGCTTTCTCCGGCAGTTCGAGTAACGCGATCGTTTATGAAAGTCCTCTACCACTGGCTCAAAGAATTCGTGGCCATCCCGCTCGAGCCCCAGGAGCTCGCCTCGCGCCTCTCGCTCGCCGGCGTCTCCATCGACTCGGTCACTGACTCGCCTGCCGGCCCTGTGCTCGATGCGGAAATCACCACGAACCGTCCCGACCTGCTCGGCCATCTCGGCGTCGCGCGCGAAGCCGCGGCCATCCTTCGCACGCCTTTCCGTATGCCGGAGCCGCAGCTCAAGGAATCCAAGGACCGCGCCGACGCCGTCGCCCGCGTCGAAATCACCTGCCCCGACCTCTGTGGCCGGTTCACCGCGCGCGTCATCCGCGCCGTGCACATCAAGCCTTCGCCGGACTGGCTGCGCCAGCGTCTCGAGGCTCTTGGCCACGCCTCCATCAACAACGTGGTGGACGCCACCAACTACGTCATGTTCGAGCTCGGCCATCCCCTGCACGGCTTCGACCTCGATACCCTCGCCGAGCGCCGCATCGTCGTGCGCCGCGCCCAGCCCGGCGAAAAGATGCGCACGCTCGACGGCGTGGAACGCGCCCTCACGCGCGACATGTGCATGGTGGCGGACGGGCGCCATTCCGTCGGCCTCGGCGGCATCATGGGCGGCGTCGAAACGGAGATCAGTTCCGCCACCCGCAACGTCCTGCTCGAATGCGCCTGGTTCGATCCCATCTCCATCCGCCGCGCTTCAAAGGCGCTCGGCCTCCGCACTGAGGCCTCCATCCGCTTCGAGCGCCGCGCCGATCCCGAAATGGCGGAGCGTGCCTCGCGCCGTTGCGCGCAGCTCATCCAGGAAATCGCCGGCGGAGAGGTGCTCGCCGGCCTGGTCGACGTCTATCCCAGCCGCCAGCCCTCCTCCGAAATCGAACTCACCCGGCACGAACTGCTTCGCGTGATGGGCGCCGATGTTCCCGACGAAGACATCGAAACGATCCTGCGCGCTCTCGGCTTCGAGGCGCAGCGCGTCGACAGCAATCGTTCCTCGCGCGACTCCCTCGTGGCCACATGGCGCTGCGCGCAGCCCAGCTGGCGGCACGACGTGTCGCGCGAAGTGGACCTGATCGAGGAAGTGGCCCGGCATTACGGCTTCGATAAATTCCCGCCGCGGCTGCCTGCCGCGCGCCGCCCGGCGCATCGCCTGCCCCACGCGGAGGCCGCCGACCGCCTGCGCGAGCGCCTGCTCGGCCTGGGCTATCAGGAGACCGTGACGATTCCGTTTGTGGACGAGGAACACGATGCGCTCTTCCGCGACGACACCGCGCCGAACGCCGAACCCGCGCGCATCACCAACCCGCTCTCGGAGGATGCCGCCGTCCTCCGCTCGACGGGCTCGGTCACTATGGTGCGCGCGCTGGAGTGGAACCTGAACCGCGGCCAGCGCAATCTGCGCCTCTTCGAAATCGGCCGCGTCTACTCGATGCACGCCGGCAGTTCCGCGGAGATTCCGGTGCTGGCTCTCGGCGCCGCTGGAATGGCGCGCGAGAAGAGCGTCCACGACGCCGCGCGCCCCTTTGGCCTCGAGGATTTGAAGGGCGACCTGGAAGCGCTCCTGGAAATCTGCGGCGGCCTCCATGTGGCCGCCGGCGGGCCGGCGTGGCTCCAGGCCGGACGCGCGATGCGCCTTGCTCTCGCGGACGGAAAAGGCGTGCGCCGCCCGGTGGGCGCGGCCGGCCAGCTTTCCCGCCGCGTGGCGGAGCGATTCAAGTTGAAGCACGACGTCTGGCTGGCGGAACTGCCGCTCGAGCCGCTGGTTCTCGCCTGCGAGCAACATCGCGCCGCCCGCCGATTCGAGCCTCTCCCGCGTTTTCCCGCCGTCGAACGTGATTTCTCGCTCCTGGTGGGAGATGCCGTCACATTCGAACGGGTCGCCGGCGTGATTCGCGGCCTGGGCATCGGGGAAGTGGAACGCATCGAGGCTGTCGACCTGTTTCGCGGCGGCGCCATTCCGGCGGGCAAGCATTCGCTGCTCGTCCGCGTCACTCTCCAGAGCCGTGAGGCCACGCTCACCGATTCGCAGGTCAACAATGCCGCCGCGCGCATCGTCGCCGCGCTCGAACGCGAACTCGGCGCCGCCCTCCGCACGGGGTGACCCACCGGCCGCGCTGGGTGCAACCATCCGGGCACGCCGCGCGTCTCTTAGACCGGCGACAGCACGAATGTTGCATCTTCGCAAAAATCGCCTGCCGGACTCCACGCGTGCCTGGGGCGCGCGCGCGGCCGCGGTGGTCACGGCGCTGAGTCTCGAACTTCTCTGGTTTGGCGCTCTGCTCTGTGCGGTTCAGTGCGCGAAGGGCGCGTGCCTCGGAACTGTCGTCCATGAACTCGAATCTTCGGAACATCGTTGCGGGCATTCCGGTTCCGCGCCTGGAACTCCTGCGCCCTGCCCGCGCCATCAGAACTGTCCCGCATCGTTGCTCCGCCATGCGGCAACCTCCCAAATCGCCGTAGTGGCTTCGAATCTTCAGTTCTCCGCGCCGGTGGTCGCCGCCCCACTGCTGTCGCTGCGCGCGGCCCTCGCGTCTCCGCGCGTCAATGCTTCTCTGCCGGATAGGCGGCACTCACCGCCCCTGATTGTCTCCGCGCCATCTCCGCTCCCCCTGCGCGTCTAGAAATCCGTCCGCACATGTCTGTAGCGCAGGGCCTGCCCGCCGTGGCGGGCGATAGCCCTGCCGTTTTTCTCGAACCACCGTCCGCGGGGCCATCGCCCTGCGCTGCGCCTGCTCGTCGTTCTGCTGCGAAAGGATTCGGCAATGAAACTGGCCACAGTTCCTCGCCTCGCACTCCTTGCGGCCCTGGGGTCCGGGTTGGCGGCGCTCTCAGCCTCCGCCCGGCAACAGCCCGCGAACCCTCCCCCGCAATCGCCTCCCGCCGCGCATTCTTCCATGCATCAAGCCGCGTCCACTTCGTTCATCGACGAGATCGAGGAGCATTCCTGCTCAGGCACCAGCGTCGAGCCGGACTCGAGCACCTCGTCCATGCTGATGACCATGCGTGGCGGCTGGATGCTTATGCTGCACGGCGTGGTGTTCGTCACAGACCAGCAACAGAGCGGGCCGCGCGGCGCCGACAAGTTCTTCTCCACGAATTGGGCCATGGGAATGGCGCAGCATTCTGCCGGTCTGGGCACGGTCACCTTGCGCGCCATGCTCAGCCTCGAGCCCGCCACCATCTCCCAGCGGGAATTTCCCCAGCTCTTCCAGGTGGGCGAGACGGCCTTCGGCCGGCCGATTGTGGACGGCCAGCATCCGCACAACTTCTTCATGGAGCTGGCGGGAATCTACGACGCGCGTCTGGGCGGCCACGGACTCCTCAGTTTCTACGCCGCGCCTGTTGGCGATCCCGCGCTCGGGCCGCCCGCTTTTCCGCATCGCGCTTCCGCGGACGAAGATCCTCTGGCGGTGCTCGGCCATCACTCGCAGGATTCCACGCACATTTCCGGCAGCGTATTCACCGTCGGCGCGGCCTACCGCATCGTGCGCGCGGAGGCTTCTGCGTTCCACGGGCGCGAGCCGGGCGAAAACCGCTGGACCATTCCCGTGGGCGCGCCCGATTCCTGGGCCGCCCGGCTGACCGTCAACCCATTCCGTAACTGGAGCGCGCAATATTCCATCGGCAGGCTGCACAGTCCGGAGGCGATCAGCCCCCAGGAGGACACCCTGCGCATGACCGCATCCATCGATTATCACCGTGCGCTCGCCCGCGGCGACTGGGCTTCCATCCTCGTCTGGGGACGCAACAAGTCGCTGCCCGACGGCGAGGTGTTTTCGAGCTACCTGCTCGAGAGTCGGCTGCGATTTGCCGGCCGCAATGCACTGTGGACGCGTCTGGAGAACCTGGATCGCAGCAACGAATTGCTGCTCGGCCGCAACCCCGCTCCGCCGGGATTTGTCGAGCACTTCCTGGCGCGCGTCCAGGCTTACTCGTTCGGCTACGACCGCGATCTGTTCGTGACGCCGCGCACCCGCACGGCCCTGGGTGCCCAGGTCACCTTTTACGGTGTTCCGGGATCTCTCCAGCCTCTCTATGGCCAGTTTCCGGTGGGCGTGGCTATCTTCCTCCGTTTCCGTCCGGGACGCTCCGGGCAGGAGTGACGAGCGGCGCCCGCAATTCTTGCCCGGACGCATTCCTCTGTTGCGCGCCACCGCGCGAACTCTCAGAATGATGCGGGCGGAAACATCGCCGGCTGCGGATCCTGCCCCCGCGGCCTGCAATTCAGGGGGAGAACGTGGAACAATCCGTGCGCGTGGAAATCTACGACCAGGTGTATCACCTTCGCGGGGAAACCGACGAGGCCCACGCTCAGGAACTGGCGCGCTACGTCGACGAACGCATGCGCGCCGTCGCGGAAGTCACCGGCGCCGTGGATTCTCTCCGCATCGCCGTCCTCGCTGCTCTCCACCTCGCCGACGAAGTCGCCCATCTCCGCTCCCGCCAGAAGGAGCTGGAGGACGAGATCCGCCAGCGGGCCGAACGCTGCCTGGATATCGTGGACCGCTCCCTGGGCCAGTCCGCCTGACACCCCTGACGTGGAGGCCGTGGTGGAGGCCGCAGTGGGCGGCCAGGCCGCCACTCAGGTCATCCAGGGCGAAAAATTGTTCGACCTCGTCGTGCGCATGGAGCCGCGAAAGCGCGCGGCAGATTCGCAACCTGCTCCTCGGGTTTTTCGTCAACCCGGTGCTCTACCAGATGGTCGCGCGCGAAGGCGACGTCCTGCAGGTCTAGCCGGGAAGGGCCGGATTATAGAGAACCATCGCCACCGGGTGCGTCCCCGCGGTGCTTCGAACCCCCTGCCTTCCACAGCCGGTGCGGCAACAGATAGGTGAAACCCACGAATGCCTCCCAGCGCGTGGAGCTGCCGGTGAGCCCGCGATTGAACGCCGCGTCGAATACCAGGTTTTTTCGCGCCGCGTAGCTAACGGCCCAGAGATTGCCCACCGCGTTGCTTCGCAGGAACGGCTGAGTGAAGTGCCAGATTTCTCCGGAAATGGAGAACCGATGCGGGAGAAGATGGGAAATCGAGAGTGTTTGGCCGAACTGCGCCCTGCGCACTGGCCCTTGCACCAGTTCAGTGAACAGTGCGTTTGCGTCATAATGAAATCCCTTCACGTCGGCGCTCGCCAGAATCACAATCGAGTTGATGGGGCTCCCGATATCGAACTCGGGAGCTCCACCGTCGTACACGCGATGAAAATAACTGGCCGCGAGCGTCGGCCTCGCACCCTCTCCGCGCAGGAGTACTCCTTGCGCGCCCAGGAACACGTCGGCCACACGGTTTCCGGTGTTTCCGTCGCTCGTGTAGTGCGCAATCGGCTCCGCGGACGCCAGCAATTGCAAGCGAGGCGCCACCGAGAGTTTCACTACCTCATTGAAGCTGTACCGTGAGGTGAATTCGGGGGAATTCCAAGCGCCCAGAAGTCCCGTTTCAAACTGCAGGTAGCCCACGGGAGTGAGCGTCGCGGGGGTCGAGACCGTGGGACGCCCGGGATTCGCCTCCGGATCGTCAGCCGTTCCCGTCTGTGCCCCAACCGGCGGGACGCTCGTACTCAGGATTAGGAGCAAGAAGACGCAATTCCGCCTCAATTTTCCTCCTCGTCTGCGCAGTTCGACGCACGACTCTGCAACAAGCACGCGGCGCACTGTGGCCGGGCTCGATTACAGCAGGAGCATTACGCTCGCGGAGGACGATAGAGGGGCATAAACCATCCCGGCTGGGGCCGTGTGGCGCCTGGATCGAGCCACCTGCACAACGGAGTCATCTTTGGGAGCCGCTCAAACGATCCTAGAAGGAGGTGGAAGCCACAGCAGGAGCAGGCATTCCTGTCGCAATCCGGCGCTCCGTCGCTGTGGCCCAGACTTCCGATAGCGGTGTGCGAACCGGGGACTGGGCCCTCAGATCCACAAGACAGGCAGAGCGACGAAGTCGTGCTCGCGATTCCGAAAACGCACGCGAGGAGCAAGCCCGTGAATCGAGCGAAACGACGCCGATGCCCGCCCACCATGCTCGATATTCTTACACCCGCATGCTTCCGGCTGCCAGCAGTTGTTCCTGTGTACGAATCCCGTATTTCGTCACCCCGGCGGCCGGCGTTCCTCTCCTTCTGCTCACCCGGGAAGAATTGGTCAACGGTTCTCTCTGCTGGCTTGACGCCTCCGCGAACGGTGCTACTGTGTTTGAGCAGGTTCAAGAGAGCGGCGGAAACCGTCACATTTGTCACACGCCGAGTAACCCCGGAGGGCGGGGGAGCGTCAAAGCTGCATCGGGGGATTCAGGATTGAGCAGGCGAACGAACGATAGTCTCCGCTATGGCCGCGCACTGCGCCTCCTGGCACTCGCGGCCTGCCTGCTGACCGTTTTCTTTGTCGTTGTTTCCACCAGCCACATTCACTCGGACGGCCAGAGCGACGGCGCTTGCCAAATTTGCCAGGTAGCGCACTTCGGTGTCCCAACCGCGCTGGGCGCTGGTGTGCTCCCGGCCCCCCTCATGCAGCGGTCCGAACCGCCGGCTTCCGTTCCGTTCGTTCCCGACGAACAGTTTCTTTCCAGCGCGCCCTCCCGCGCCCCTCCCTCCGCTTAGCACTGCCTCCTCAATCTGTCGGGACATTCGCGGTCCGGCACATCCGTATGCCGGCGCTTCCGCCCGCCTTAGGCGGGTCCCTCGATCCACCCACGGCAACTCACCCTTTAAGGGGCTGGAGGAGCGATGCGGAGAGTATTCGGACTCATTTCATTGTTGTTGTTTTGCGGCGGCAGTTGGTTCGTTGCGCCGGTACGCGCCCAGGTTGGAAATTCAGGCTCCATCGATGGAACAGTGAAAGATCCCTCCGGGGCGGCGGTGCAGAACGCCACTGTGACAATCTCCAACCCTGTCAGCGGACTCGCGCGGACCACGTCCACCGCTGGTGACGGGAGCTTCCATTTTCCAAACGTTCCCTTCAATCCGTACCACATGACCGTATCCGCGAAAGGGTTCAGGGAGTACGTGCAGGACATTGAGGTGCGCTCCGCCGTCCCGATCTCCGCGGCCGTCGTGCTGAAAGTCGGCCCGGCCACCGAGAGTGTAGTCGTGGAGGAGCACGGTAGCGACCTGGTGGAGAACACATCGACGTTCCACACGGACGTCGAGCGCGATTTGTTTCAGAAGGTTCCGCTCGAAAGCCAGTCGTCCTCGGTCAGCTCTCTGGTCACCCTCGTGACGCCCGGCGTCGCCGCGGACTCGAACGGGCTGTTCCACGGCCTGGGCGACCACGCCGAAAACTCGTTCTCCGTCGACGGTCAGCCCATCACCGACCAGCAGAGCAAGGTCTTTTCCAACCAGATTCCCGCCGATTCCATCCAGTCAATGGAAGTGATTTCAGGCGCGCCGCCGGCCGAGTTCGGCGAGAAGACGAGTCTGGTCATCAAAGTGGACACGCGCTCCGGGCTCGGCCAGAAGCATCCGACCGGAGAACTGGTCGGCTCTTACGGAAGTTTCGGCACCTCGACTCTGGACTTCAACCTCGCCTACGGCGGCGACAACTGGGGCAACTTTTTCGCCGTCAGCGGACTGGACAGTGGCCGCTTCCTGGATCCGCCCCAGTTCAGCGTGATCCACTCCCACGGGAATCTGCAGAATGTCTTCGACCGCGTGGATTATCAGCTCACGCCGCGGGACGCCCTGCACATGAACTTCGGCTTTTCGCGCTCCTGGTTCCAGACTCCCAATTCGTTCGACAACCTGCAATCCGGCATCACCGATCCATTCGGCAATCCCGTACCGGCCACGGACCAGCGCTCCAAGATACTCACGTTTAACATCGCGCCGACCTACACCCACCTGATCGGCAACTCTGCCATCTTTACCTTCGGCGTCTTTGTACGCCGCGACGCCTACAACTACTACCCGAGCGCCGACCCCTTCTCGGACCTCGCTCCTGCCAGCATCGAGCCCGTCGATCCCGGCGTCTATCTGCCCAACCTGCAGAACGAGACCGTCAGCCAGTACCGCACGCTGCTGAACGCAGGAGTCCGCTCCGATATTTCCTACGTGAAGGGCAGGCACAACCTGAAGGCGGGAATCCTCTATCAGCAGACGTTCCTCGACGAGGACTTTCACATCGGCATCGTGAACCAGTATTTGAATTCGCCGTGCCTCGATCCCACGGGCATGTTCCCTTCGCCATCGCTCGTGGGTGGCACCCTGGTGAACGATCCGGCGCAATGTGCCGGTCTCGGATTCGTCCCGAACACCGATGCAAATTTGACCAACCCGAACCTGATGCCGTTCAATCCCCTGCTGGCCTGCCTGGACCTGACCCGGCCCACTCCCGCTGCATCGAGCGGTTGCGCAAATCCCGCCGCCGCACTCTTTCCCTTCCACGGCCACACGGACGTGAAGCAACTGGCCATGTATGTGCAGGACACTATCACTGCGGGCGATTGGTCGTTCAACCTGGGGATCCGCGGGGATCTCTACAACGGGCTCACCGTGCACAACGAGGCGGAGCC
>DATKNR010000183.1:0-4934 GCA_035541255.1 Patescibacteria group bacterium
GGCCTCGGTGAGCGCATGGAGGAGAAGGCGGTCGCGCACCAGGCGGCGATTGATGAATATGTAGATCGCGTTGCGATTGGGCCGCTGCACCTCGGGGCGCGAGATGTAGCCGGAGACGGTCATGGAGAGCCGCTCGTCGCCGGCCTCGAGCTGCGCCTCCGTGATATTGGCGCGGATGGGGCCGCTCGTGGCCGGCACGTCGATCAACTCGTCCAGCGCCTGCCGGCCGAACACCTGATACACGCGCTCGGCGAGGGTCTCCACCGGCGAGGCGCTGAGAATTTCCTGCGAAGGTGTGCGCAGCTCGATGCGCTTTGCGGGATGTGCCAGGGCATAGTGCGTGACGACCGAAGCAATGTGGCCGAGCTCGGTCGTATCCGACTTGAGAAATTTGCGGCGCGCGGGAACGCAGTAGAACAGGTCGCCGATGGAGACCGTCGTGCCCGTGGGATGCGCCGTGGGCTTCACTCCGATCAGCTTCCCTCCCGCGATTTCGACGCGAGTTCCCTGGTCTTCTTCGGCAGTGCGGGTTTCCAGTAGCAACCGCGCGACGGATGCGATGGAAGGCAACGCCTCCCCGCGGAATCCGAGTGTGGCGATGGCGAGCAAATCGTCGGAGGTGCGGAGCTTGGACGTGGCGTGGCGCTCGAAGGCAAGCAAGGCGTCGTCGTGCGACATGCCGCTGCCGTCGTCCATTACTCGGATGAGCTGCCGGCCTCCGCCTTCCACTTCCACGCGGACGGAAGAGGCGCCGGCATCGAGCGCATTTTCCAGCAGCTCTTTGACCACAGATGCGGGGCGCTCCACGACTTCGCCCGCCGCGATGCGGTTCGCCACGTCCTCCGAAAGTATGCGAATCCGGGTCATTGCCTTCTGCGATTAAGTTGACAGGATGAATTCATCCGTGTCGCCGAACAGACGATGCCTCTCAAACCGTTCCTTTGATTTTCGGATCAAGTGCGCGCGCCATAGAAAATATGGCGCCCAAGGTGCAACCATCACGGCAGCGACAGCGCTCATTTCCCTAAGCCGCTCTTCCCAATCCACCCCGTCCAAACAAGCCACAGCCGTGACCAGCACCGCCGCTCCAAGAAACGCCAGCACCATCACCGGAAACAGGTATTCGAATCTTTCGCCCCGGCTCAATTCGGGCCATTCCCGAGATCCATCTGCAAATACGGTGTCGCACCTCTTGCACTTCCGGCGCCCCGTGCCGAGCAGAAACGGGCTGAGCGAGTCGGTGTATTTCCTGCCACAGGCCGCACAACGGAAGGAATAGTAGCGGAAGTAAAGCATAAGACCTCCCGGCTCACTTGGCTGGCTCCTTGATTCTAATGCCCAATTCATCCAGTTGGGCGGGATCAACGGGTGAAGGCGAATCGGCCATCAGATCCTGCGCCTTGGCGGTCTTGGGAAAAGCGATGACTTCGCGCAGCGATTTTTCGCCGGCCAGCAGCATGGCGATGCGGTCGATACCCAGCGCGATGCCGCCGTGCGGAGGCGTGCCGTAGGTGAGCGCGTCAAGAAAGAAGCCGAAGCGCTGGCGGGCCTGCTCGTCGGTGAGACCCAGCGCGCGGAAAACGCGGGCTTGCACGTCCTGCCGGTGAATCCGCACGCTGCCGGAGCCGAGTTCGTAGCCGTTCAGCACCAGGTCATAGCCCTTGGAGCGGATTTCGCCGCGGCGCTCGGGTTGTTCCAGCAGGTCGAGATCGTCTTCGAATATTCCTGTGAAAGGATGTTGCGCGCTCACCCATGCGTTGTCCGTCTCGCTCCATTCGAACAGCGGAAACCCGGTGATCCACGCGAGTTCCCAGCGGTCTTTCGGTATCAGGTTCAACTTGTCGGCGAAATAGAGGCGCAACTGGCCGGCGACGAGTGCCGCGGCTTCCGTGCCTTTGATTTCCTGTTTCGCCGCGGCGGCGACGACGAGATCGCCGGGCTTCGCGCCGATGGCAGCCACGAGCGCTCTCACACCATCGGCACCAAGCGTTTTTTCGAGGCCGGAAGTGATTCCCTCGGATGCGACCTTGACAGTGTAGACGGCTTTTGCGCCCGCGCTCTTCCCCTTCTCCACCATCTCGTCGAGCTGCTTGCGGCTCCAGGCGGCCGCGCCGGGCGCGGCAAAACCGAACACGCTGCCTTCGAGGCCCAGCGTCTGCCGGCCGGCGGCAAAGTGCGCGGTGAGGTCCACGAGTTCGAGGCCGAAGCGCAGGTCGGGCTTATCGCTGCCGTATCGGCGAATTGCGTCCTTGTAAAGAAGATGGCGAAAGGGACGCGCGACGGTGACTCCAATCGTCTGGAACGCGCGCACCATCACCTGCTCGATGGCCTCGAACACTTCGTCCTGACGGATGAAGCTCATCTCCAGATCGAGCTGGGTGAATTCGGGCTGCCGGTCGGCGCGCAGGTCCTCGTCGCGGAAGCAGCGTACGATCTGAAAATAGCGGTCGAGCCCGCTGATCATCAGGATCTGCTTGAAGATTTGCGGCGACTGCGGCAGCGCGTAGAACTGGCCGGGATGCACGCGGCTGGGAACCAGATAATCGCGCGCGCCTTCGGGTGTGGAGCGCGTGAGCATGGGCGTTTCGATTTCATAGAAGCCCATTTCGTCCATCGTCTTGCGGATTTCGAGAACGATTTTGTGGCGCAGGGCGATATTGCGCGCCAGGCGCGGCCGGCGCAGGTCCAGGTAGCGGTAGCGCAGCCGCGTCTCCTCAACCGCCGTGGTGTCGTCTTCCACGGTGAACGGAGGAGTTTGCGCCGTGTTGAGGATGAGCAGGCGCGTGGCGATGATTTCGATTTCGCCGGTGGGCAGCTCGGGATTCGGTTTTTCGCGCCGGGCAACGCGGCCTTCGATGGCGGCGACAAATTCGGCGCGAAGGCTTTCCGCTTTGGCGTGCGCCTCAGCCGCCCGGTCCTTGTGGAACACCACCTGGACGAGGCCGGCGCGGTCGCGCAGATCGATGAAGATGAGCTGGCCGTGGTCGCGCCGGCGATGCACCCATCCCATCAGCACCACGGGTTTGCCTTCGTCCGGCGCGCGCAGGTCGCCGCACCGATGCGTTCGCTTCAACTCACCGAGAAAGTCGAGCAACTCACCGCTCCTGTCCGGCGCCGCTGGGTGCCCGCCGGCGTCCTGCCGGCCGTTTTTCGCCCAACTGCGGGAGGCGTCGCCAGCGTTCGATAATCGCGCAGTCTAGGTTATGTTAACTAGTTTCGCTCTGCGCAAACCGGCAAAAATCAGCAAATTCCCGGCACCTCTACTTTCGCAAAATCTTCGCTAATTCCCGCTCCGCCACGGACTGCTGCGTTGCATCCGCCATGCGTTTGACTGTCGCGACACCCGAGGCCACTTCATTGTCGCCCAGAATTACCGCGAAGCGCGCATTGAGCCGCGCCGCCAGGCTGAGCGACTTTTTGAATTTCATTTCTTCGTGCGGCAGCTCGACGGAACAGCCCGCATCGCGCAACGCGCGCGCGATGCGCACCGCCATCGGGTACGCGGCAGCTCCCATCCAGGCGATGAACGCGTCGAGCTGCGGCGCAGCGGCTCCCTTCCCTGCTTCCTCGAGCGCCAGAATCAGGCGGTCGGTGCCAAGGGCGAAGCCGATGCCCTTCGTCGGCGGGCCACCGAGCAATTCCACGAGCCCGTCGTAACGCCCGCCGCCGCACACGGCGTTCTGCGAGCCGAGGCCGGGCGCGGTGATTTCAAAAGTGGTGCGCATGTAATAGTCCAGGCCGCGGACGAGCCGCCAGTTCACCTCGTAAGCAATCTGGCGCATGAAGAGCATGGCCTGGAGCATCTTGAAATGTTCGCGGCAGGCATCGCACAGATGGTCGGCGATGCGCGGGAGAGTTTCGATAACGGTCTGTTCGGCTTCCAGTTTCGAATCCAGCACGCGCAGCGGATTCGTTTCGATGCGGCGCTGCGAGTCGGGGCCGAGCTTGTCTTTTACTTTCGTGAGCGCAGCGCGGAGCAGTTCGACGTATTTCGGCCGGCAGTCCTTGCAACCGATGGAATTGATGTAGAGCGTGTGGCCGACCAGACCGCAGCGCTCGATGAAGACGAGCACCATCTCAATGACGTCGGCATCGATGCCGGGGTGGTCGGACTGGCCCAGAACTTCGGCGCCGATCTGATAAAACTGGCGGTAGCGTCCTTTTTGCGGGCGCTCGCGGCGAAACATGGGACCCAAGTAGTAGAGCTTTACGTCGCCAGGCTGGGTGTGCATGCCGTGCTCGATGTAGGCGCGCACGACGGAGGCGGTGGCTTCCGGGCGGAGCGAGATGGACGACTCGTCGCGATCGGCAAAGGAATACATCTCCTTCCCGACAATGTCCGTGGACGCGCCGACGGATCGCGCGAAGAGCTCCGTCTGTTCAAGAATGGGCAGCCGGATTTCGGAGAATTGATAGGTGGCAAAAACATCGCCGGCAGTTTGCTCCACGTGGTTCCAGAAGGCGGACTCGGGCGGGAGGATGTCGCGCACGCCCGGCACGGATTGAAATTTGCGGGCGTCAGTCACTTCTGTGCTTCCTGGAGATAGGTGTTCTTGTAGCCGACGTAGCGTGCGGCGTACTGGTCGATGGAATCAAGGTCGGCAGGCGTGGTGGCGCGGCGGACTTTGCCCGGATGACCCATCACCAGAGAGCCCGGGGGAACGACCATGCCTTCGGGAATCAGAGTTCCTGCTGCGACAATCGAGCCTGCGCCGATTTTCGCATTGTTCAGGATGACGCAGCCCATGCCGATCAGGCAGCGCGATTCGATGGTGCAGCCGTGCAATGTGACCGCGTGGCCCACCGTGACATTGTCCCCGAGGATCAGCGGGTACAGGTCTTTCATTACGTGGAGCACGGACCCGTCCTGGATATTCGTTCGCGCGCCGATGCGGATGTAGTGCACGTCGCCACGGATTACGGCGCAGGGCCAC
>DATKNR010000184.1:0-36602 GCA_035541255.1 Patescibacteria group bacterium
GGGTGAACCAATCCGGCAGGCTGCCGTCACGGGCATAGGCTTCGAGTTCTTCCCGAGTCATTCTGTCAAAGAGCACGTTCAGGTCTATCTGTTCAGACCGCTCGATCCACTGGCCTAGGGCGTTGATGCTGGCATAGGCCCGCACGGCGCTGACCACCGCGGCCGCATTCACCTCAACCTCCCCGGCGCTCTCGATAATTCGTTCCAGGGCGGCGCGCACGTTTCGTTGGCGTTTCGGGAACAAGCCTAGGGCGTGAGCGTGTCGGTAAACGCTGGATCGGTCCCTTAGCCCGTAGTCTTTGGCGATGTTCGCGGGACTCTTCCAATTTATGAAATCGCGTTCGATGTCCAAACAATGGACGTGAGAACAGATCTTGCAGCCGTGCTCGTGCCGGCCGATTGAGACGGGCTTGGTATTCTTCCTCAGCTGTCCGACTTTTCTCGCTTTCGGGTTCATCGCGAATGCTCGCTTGCCGATTGACTTCCCTTTGACTCTGTCTGGAGTCAGACCAGGGGGAGTCGTTGGAGTCCACGACCACCGAAGCTCCAGAACAGGCCGGACTCTTCATGAGGCCAGGCCCCCGGGAGCCGGGCGCAAAATGGACCTAGGAGCCGCGTCCAACTGGACTCCGAAGGCCTCGCGCCGCGTCCAACTGCGTCCAAAATCCGGGTCACCCGTGCCGTTTTTCAGGGGTAAAAGCCAGTAGGGCCAACTGCATCAGCAGGACTTATGGAGCGGGCGATGGGAATCGAACCCACGTCCGAAGCTTGGGAAGCTTCTATACTGCCATTGTACGACGCCCGCTCTCAACGTAACGCTAGCACAAAGCAGTTCCGGACGGTAGGGGGAGGGGCAAGCCCTGCCCGCGTTCTTCCGGCCATTCATCGACTTCCGTGCTAGATTTATGCCCCGTTACCGAGGACACCAGTGGCCTACAAGGATCTTCGCGAATTCATCCGCAAGCTTGAGAAAGAAGGGGAGCTGAAGCGCATCGCCGCCGAAGTCGACCCCGTCCTCGAAATCACGGAGATCACCGACCGCGTAACCAAATCCGGCGGGCCCGCGCTGCTCTTCGAAAAACCGAAAGGCTCACCCCATCCGCTGCTCATCAATATGCTGGGATCCGCCCGCCGCATGAACCTCGCGCTCGAGGTAGACTCACTTGACGACGTCGCTTCGCGCATCCGCTCCTATCTGGATTTCCAATCGCCCCAGGGCTTGTTCGACAAACTCAAGATGCTGCCAAAGCTCGCCGAACTGGGCGCCTTCTTTCCCAAGACAGTGAAATCCGGCCCGTGCAAGGAAGTCATCCGCCGCGAAGACTTTTCTCTCTCCGAATTTCCTATTCTCCAATGTTGGCCCGAGGATGGCGGCCGCTACATCACCTGGCCTCTCGTCATCACCCGCAATCCCGAGACGGGCAAGCGCAACGTGGGCGTCTACCGCATGCAGGTCTTCAGCGATCGCTCCACCGGCATGCATTGGCAAACGCAAAAGCACGGCGCGGAACATTTCCGGCGCGCCCGTTCGCGGCACGGGGAAGGGAAGCTGGAAATTGCGGTGGCCATCGGCAGCGATCCCGCCACCTGCCTTTCCGGCATACTCCCCATTCCGCCCGATCTCGACGAGTTCATGTTCGCCGGCTTTCTCCGCCGCGAACCCGTGGAAGTAGTGGCCTGCGAGACGGTGGACCTGGAAGTTCCCGCGAATGCCGAAATTGTTCTGGAAGGCTATGTGGATCTGGCCGAAATGCGATTGGAAGGCCCGTTTGGCGACCACACCGGTTACTACTCCCAGGAAGGCGATTTCCCCGTGTTTCGCATCACCTGCATTACGCGCCGCAAGGACCCGGTCTATCTCACTACGATCGTGGGCCCGCCGCCGCAGGAAGATTTCTATATGGGCCACGCCGTCGAGCGCATTTTTCTGCCGGTCATGAAGATGCAGTACCCGGAAATCGTGGACGTCTCGATGCCCGCCGAGGGCATCTTTCACAATCTGATGCTCGTCTCCATACGCAAATCCTATCCTGGCCAGGCGCGAAAAATCATGAACGCCATCTGGTCGCTGGGTCAGGCGATGTTCACCAAAGTGATTGTCGTCGTAGATGAAGACGTTGACGTGCAGAATCACCGCGAGGTCGTGTGGAAGGCGCTTTGCGCCATAGATCCGGAGCGCGACATTCAATTCGTCCTCGGCCCCGTGGACACTCTCGATCACGCCGCGCGCCGGCAGGATTTCGGCTCGAAGATGGGTGTGGACGCTACGCGCAAATCTCCCGGCGAAGGCTACGACCGGAAATGGCCTGCAGAGGCGCGCATGACGGCGGAAATCAAACAACGCGTCGACGCGCTATGGGGCCGCCTGGGGTTGCCATTGGTGAACAAACAGTAAGCATAGGAGGTTCCGCCTCCCCTCCTCTACATGTAGTACTTGTCGCTCTGCGCTCTACTACCCTTGGTGTTCCTGCCCAACTACTGCCCCCATTTTGCCTAAGAAAACCAAAGTTTACAGCACATCTGCCCAATCCATTTCTTGACACCCCGCCCCGCCCGATGCCATAACGCCGCACAGCGAGTCTTGTGCCTCGTGGTCTGACGGCGGGGATTTCTTTAGGGGGGCGGGTGGATGGCGGTGGAGACCCTGGAATCGCGGGAAGTAATGAATATCCGCGAAGCCTCGCGGTATCTGGGGGTTTCTCCCGACACCCTGTATCGCTATATTTACGCTGACCGCATTCCCGCCTTCAAGCTGGGCAATCGCTGGAAATTTAAGAAGACTGCGCTGGATCGCTGGATGGATCGAAAGATGCTTCGCGCGCGCCGCAACCGGCGCGGCTGAGACAGGCGGGAGAGAGGCGAGCCATGTTCGGGAGCAAAGCGAAAGAACTGGTGGGGTTGGACATCGGCTCCAGCTCCGTGAAAGCCGTGGAATTGAAGCAGTCCAAGGGCGCCTATGAGCTTTCCAGCTACGGGCTGGAAGCTCTGCCGCAAGACACCGTGGTGGATGGCGCCATCATGGACGCTCCATCGGTGGCCAAGGCCATCAGCGACATCTTCGACAGCCAGAAGATCAAGACGAAGAACGTGGCTACTTCCGTTTCCGGCCACTCCGTGATCGTCAAGCGCGTCACCCTCCCCTTCATGAGTGAGGAGGAGCTCTTCGACCGCATTCAGGTGGAAGCTGGTCAGCACATTCCGTTCGATATCGCCGACGTGAACCTCAGCTACCAGGTGCTCGAAGCACTCGATACCCAGATGGACGTGCTTCTCGTCGCCGTAAAGAAGGACAAGATTCTCAACCATACCAACGTCCTGGCCCAGGCCGGCCGCACTCCGGTGGTCGTGGATATTGACGCCTTTGCTCTGCAGAACTGTTTTGAGGTGAACTACGAGCCGGATCCGGGCCAGACCATCGCGCTGCTCAACATCGGCGCGGGCGTGATGAGCATCAACATTGTCCGCAGCCAGATCCCGCTGTTCACCCGCGACGTTTCCGTTGGAGGCAACCAGTACACCGATGCGCTCCAGAAGGAACTGGACCTGAATTTCGACGATGCGGAGAAATTGAAGAAGGGCGAGAGCCTTTCCGGCGTGAGCGAGGAACAAAAAGCCTCCATCCTCCGCTCCGTTTCCGACATTTTGATTCTGGAAATTCAAAAGACTTTTGACTTCTTCCGAGCCACCGCCAGCGGCGAGAATATCCAGAGGATTTACCTGGCTGGGGGAACGGCCAGAGTTCCGGGGTTGGTGGACCTGCTCCGCGAGGAATTTGCGATGCCTGTGGAAGAGCTGTATCCCTTCCGCAAGATTGCGATCAACCCGGGAAAGCACAACGAAGACCAGTTGCGGGAAATCGCTCCGCGCCTGGCCATTTCCGTGGGGCTGGCCCTGAGGAGTTTTGACACGCCATGATACGGATCAACCTTCTCGGACAACCGCGGCCGAAGAAAACTCACGCACCCGGCGCGCCCATGGCCGGCGCTCTCCATGTTGTCTTTGTGCTCGTAGCCGTGGCGCTTGGCCTTGGCGCGCTTTTTGTCCACTACGTCCAGATGCGCACCGACCTCGCGAAATTGAAAGCTCAGGTCGTACAGCAGACCGCGGAACGTACCCGCCTCCAGAACATCAAGCAGGAGGTGGATCGTCGCCAGCAGGAGAAGGCCGCGCTGAAGCAGCGCATTGACGTCATCGAACAGCTCCAGCGCAACCGTTCGGGAGGGCAGGAACTGCTGGATGCTCTCGCCAATACCGTGAATCGCGTGGACGCCCTCTGGATGAACGGACTCAAGCGCTCCGGCAACACGCTCCAGATGGACGGCCAGGCCGAATCGCTCAATGCCGTTGCCAGCTTTATCACTGAGCTCAAGCGTTCCGGGTACTTCGACAAGGTGGAAATCTCCAGGACGAAGCAGGACGAACAGCATCCCACGGTCACCAGTTTTCTTTTTACGCTGACCTGCGATTTTTCGTTGCCTAGCCAGGGGACTGGTGCCCAACAGCCCCCGGCGAAGACGACCAAGAACTGAAGGGGACACGACACCATGGCCACCTCACTTCGCGAACTCCCGGCTGCGGTTCTCGCCGTCCTATACCTGCTGCTTGCCGGCGCCATCTGGGGCGTGGGCGAATACGTTCCCGGCCTTCCCATTCAGGAAGTCCGTCAAGAGCGCGATGCCCAACAGAAGCAGCTCGATAGCCTCCATAAGGAAGTCACTGCGCTCCAGGTGTACGAGCGCCAGCGGGGACAGCTCGCTGCCGAAATCGACGCCATGCAGAAGGAACTGGACACCCTGAAGACCATCGTTCCCGACGAGAAGCAGATCGATGAATTCATCAAGGCCATGAGCGATTCGGCTCGCGCTTCCAACGTCTCCATTCGCAGCATTGAGGCGGATACGGTGCAGCCCAAGGACTATTTCTACGAAGCGCCGTTCAAAGTCGCCGTCGATGGGCCCTATTTCCAGGTAGTGGATTTCTTTACCCGTCTGAGCCGTCTTTCGCGCATCATCAACGTGGCCGACCTCGTGTTTGCTTCTCCGACTGGTCACTATCAGGGCGGGCCATCGCCGCCACAGTTTCCGCTCCGGCCGGGTACCACCGTCTACGGGACGTTTACGGCCACGACGTACTTTACCGGCGGCCTTTCCGGGCCGTCGCCTGCCGCGAAGCCAGGCCAGAAACCGGGTGCTGGCCCCGCGCGGCGCTAAACGGGAAGGGTGAATATGCTGCGGCCATTCCACATCCTGAAACACACGGCTCCGCTGCTGATCGGCACGGCGCTCGCCGTGGCCGTCCACGCCCAGCCTGCGCCTGAGGCGCCGCAAGCGCCTGCTGCCAAGGCGCCAGCGAAGACAGCTCCGTCGAAGGCCGCTCCTGCGCCAGCCGCGAAGGCGCCTGCTAAATCGCAGGCTCCTGCGAAAGCGCCAGCGAAAACGGCTTCCAAGCCGCAAGCTCCCAAGCCGGCGGTGGCTCATCACGAACCCAAAAAGCGGCCTGCCGAAGTGGAGAAAAAGAAGGAAGAAGAAGCGCCTCGCGCCGCGGCAGCCCCACACGGCCGCGATCCGTTTCTGGCGCTCATTTCCGGCGGGCGCGGGCCCATCGTTCTGCCCCCGGGTAAGGCGGGCCTTCAGGTTTCCACTCTGCGCGTAGACGGTATTGTCCGCAGTCAGAATGGAATGATTGTCGTGGTGCTGAACCCGCAGGGGCGCACCTATTTTCTCCATCAGGGCGACCGTTTGTTTGACGGCCGCGTGGAACAAATCAGTATGGACGCCGTCACTTTCCAAGAAACCGGCAAGGATCCTTTCGGCAACAATGTCGAGCGGACTGTTGTGAAGCGTGTTTACCCTAGCGCAGGAGAGCAGCAATGAAAACGAACGGGGCATCCCGTCACTGGCGCACTGTGGCGCTGGTACTCGTTGTGCTGGCCTTGGCCGGCCTCCCTCTGTACGCCCAGGAGGGTCCACCCGCCACCTTGGACGTTCGCGCGAGCGTGGACGCTACGGGTGTGCGCCTGGCGCTCCATGCCAGCGGACCGTTCGAATACACCACTCTGCGCTCCAGCGACACGCTCTACATTGTCGAATTGAGCGGAGTGGTGCTGGACGGTAGCGGCGCTCCCCGCGTTCTCAATTCCGACGTGGTGAGCAGTTACCGGCTGCTCCCCTATCGCACCATGGGGCGCGATATGGTGCGGCTGGAAGTGCTCATGCGCAAGCCGGTCGGTCCGCACGTGGAACGCGCTGACAAGTCCGAACTCGTTCTCTCATTTGACGCGCCGGATTCTTCCGCGTCCGCCGCCCACCTGCAGCCCGCGGTCATGAACTCACCGAAATCCGAGCCGGCCGCGGCTCCCGTAAGCCCGTCGGTCCACTCCGGAGAGGCGCGCGGTGCCCGAATTGAGCGCGTCACCCTCGCGCACGCCGCGCATGATGTCGTCGTCCGCGTGGAGGCCGATGGCAAGCTGAACTATCAGGTTCTTCGGCTGAATAAGCCGGACCGCCTGGTTTTGGATTTCGAGGGCGCGACGATCGGGCGGATTCAGAAGCCGTCCCAGGTCGTGGATCCCGTCGCCGGCATTCGCGCCTCGCAGTTCAAGCCGGAGATGGCCCGCGTCGTCATTGATCTGGACCACGCGGCGGAATATCACGTCGCGGCTACCGGTTCCGGGCTCGAAATCACCTTCGGGGCATCCTCCTCGGCTAAGCCCATGGCACGCAACGAAGGAGTCAGCCATGCCGCGGAGGCAAAGGAACCGAAGGCGCAGGCCGCACCGCCGGCTCAGGCTCCTGCCGAGTCTCATGTGTCCGCCGAGGCGCATGCCGCCCCTGCGGCGGAAGCTGCCGCTCCTGCCGCCGCCGCTCCTGCCAAGGTGGAGGAGACCTCACGATTTGCGAATCCTGCCGTGATGGTGGATTCCAGCGCCATGCCCCTGCCGGCCACACTCACCGGCGAGGCATCGGCCCTCGCATCGCCACGAGGGGATACCGTCTCGGGCGCGGCTCCCGCGGCCGTCGTTCCCGCTTCACGGCATGCCGAGGCTGTTGCCGTGGATACGAATCAATCCGCCGCCGCTGCCGCCGCTCCCGCGGGAGCGCCAGCTCCGCAACAGAAGAGGTACACGGGCGAACCCATTTCCGTAAACCTGAAGGACGTGGACCTCAAAGACTTCTTCCGCCTCATCCATGAGATCAGCGGCCTCAATGTGGTGCTCGATCCCGCCGTTCGCGGAACCCTTACCCTGGTTCTCGACGATGTGCCGTGGGATCAGGCTCTCGACATCGTTCTCCAGAACAACGGACTCGATAAGCAGCTCCAGGGGAATGTGCTGCGCATCGCCACGCGCGACACGCTGAAGCGCGAAGCCGAGCAGCAGCGCGATCTGGCCAAGGCGCAGAACGAAGCGGTTCCCGCGGTCACTGCCACGCGCGTGCTCAGCTACGCCAAGGCCAGCCTGGTCCGCGACACGCTGAAGCGTTTCCTTTCTTCCCGCGGCGATATCCTGGCCGACGATCGCGCAAACATTCTCATCATCCGGGACATCCCCTCGGTCTTTCCCGACATCGATGCGCTGATCAAGACGCTCGACCGCAAATCCCAGCAGGTGGAGATCGAAGCCCGGGTTGTGTCTGCCACCCGCACATTCTCCCGTGAAATCGGCGTACAGTTCGGCATTTCCGCTGCCGCCGTGAATGGGAAGAACCTGTTCGGTGGCTTGCCGGGTAATCCGCTATTTGTCAGCCCGATTGTCCGCACGGGCGCTACACCGCCTGTCACCGTGTCGGGCTCGAATGCCATACCGTTGAACACGAACCTCGGGGCCCTGACACCGAACACGGGCTTCTCTTATGCCTTCACCTCCACAAACGTGGCGGTGGACCTCATCATTTCCGCGGCAGAAACCCGCGGCGTGGGCAAGCTGCTCTCCCGGCCCAAGATCGTGACGCAGAACAATCAGTCGGCCACTGTCAAACAGGGCACCAAGATTCCGGTGCAGACCGTCATCAACAACACGATCTCCACCGAGTTCATCGATGCCGTGCTCCGCCTCCAGGTGACTCCGCAAATCACCGCGGAAGGCACCATCTATATGGACGTCGATGTGGAGAATACGCAGATCGACAACGGTATTCCGCGCGTGATGGGTATCCCCGCACTGGACACCCAGGAAGCGCAGACCAAAGTCCTGGTCGCCGATGGCGGCACGGTGGTCATCGGTGGCGTGATTATTTCCCAGCAGCAGACCACGGTGGACCAGACGCCGTTCCTCGGCAGCATCCCGCTGATCGGCCATCTGTTCCGCCATACCATTGTCAATACCCAGTCACAGGAACTGCTGTTCTTCCTCACCCCGCGGATTATCCCCACGTAGCCGCGAGGAACTGCCAGCTTTTCGGGAGAGAGGCCCTCGCCTCTCTCCCTTTTTTTTCGGATATCATGAAGGTATCCTTCACAACCCGATTCCGCCGCCTCCGTGCCGGCCTCCGCCGCGCTCGCGCCGCGGCTCTGCTCGTCAGTCACCGGCCGAACATCTTCTATCTGACGGGTTTTTCTGGCGACGATGGAATGCTCGTCGTCTCACACAGCAAGTCCATTCTGCTCACCGACCCTCGCTTTGAGACCCAGGCTCCTGTGGAGTGCCGTGATAGCCCTATTCGCGTCGCCGTTACCAGGAGACCGCTTGTGGAAGCGGCCGGAGAGCTGTTGGCGAGCATCCACGGCCGAGGGACTGTCGCCTTCGAGGAGGACAGGCTTACTGTGGGTCAGTTGCGTCAGGCCCGGGAGGCTGCCGGATCGCGCTGGGGCTGGACTCCCGCCCCTGGCATGGTCGAGGCGCTTCGTGAGGTAAAGGACGAAGATGAGATAGTCCGTATGCGCGCAGCAGCCCGCACGGTCAGCCGGGTAGTCCAATACGCCGTCCAGGTCGCCCGTGCCGGCGTCCGTGAACTTGACGTGGCGGCAGAGATTGAGTACCGGATGAAGAAGCTGGGGGCGGAAGGGCCCTCCTTCGAGACCATCGTGGCTTCCGGGGCGCGCTCCGCCCTCCCCCATGGCCGGGCCTCCTCCAAACGACTCAAAGAAAAGGATTTGGTGGTCCTCGACCTGGGTGTTATACTCCACGGCTATTGCTCCGACCTCACCCGCACGATTCACGTTGGGCGGGCGTCCAGTGAGGTCCGCGGCTGGTATAAAGCTGTTCTGGAGGCACAAACGGCAGCCCGTGCGGCCGTCAGTGCTGGAGTCGAGGCCGCCGCAGTGGACGAGGCAGCTCGGAGCGTCCTGCGGGTGCGGGCGTTGGACGGGTATTTCATCCACAGCACCGGCCACGGGTTGGGGCTTGAGGTTCACGAGCGGCCATCCCTGCGAAAGGGCGAGAAGTCTGCGCTGAAGGCGGGGAGCGTGGTCACCATCGAGCCCGGCATTTATCTTCCCGGCCGCGGTGGGATTCGAATTGAAGACGACGTGTTGGTGCTCGAACGCGGCAGCGAGACACTTACCTCCGCCTCCCGCGAGCTGATCGAAGTCTGAGAGCGGCGGTCCGTCCCGGCCGCCTGAGGTCCGTGAGCTAAATGGCGAAGAGGAAAAACGGCAACCTTGGCTCGTCCGATTCCGGATCGCGCGTAGACCTGACGGAAATCAACCGAGTCCTCGTTTTCATGGTTGAGCACGGGCTCGACGAGCTCGAATATGAGAGCGGTGACTTCCGCGTCCGCCTGAAGCGCCAGGACGCGGGGGGAGCTGGAGTTACTCACCACCAATCGCTTGCTGCCCCGCGTGGCCTTCCTGCGGTCACACCGGCACCCGTGCCGGCGGAGTCCTCTGTTCGCGCTCCCGCCCCTGCACCGCCTCCCGAGGAGAACTTGCACACCGTCAAATCGCCTATCGTCGGCACGTTCTACGCGTCGCCGTCTCCCGATGCCCCGCCGTTTGTCACGGTCGGAGATACGGTCAGCCGTGGCCAGATTCTTTGCATCATCGAAGCCATGAAGTTGATGAACGAAATCGAAGCTGACCATGCCGGCGAAATTGCGCGCGTGTTCGTGGAGAACGGCCAGCCGGTGGAATACGGCCAGCCCTTGTTTGCGCTCCGTCCCGCGTAGCGGCACGACATGTCGCGCCCCACTCACCCCCGGCTGCCGGACTCGTTGTGCGCGCTCCTTCATAGAGAGCCGGGCCTCGCCTGACCATGTTCCGCAAGATTCTCATCGCCAACCGCGGGGAGATCGCGCTCCGCATCATCTGTGCCTGCAAAGAGTTGGGCATTGCCACGGTCGCGGTTTACTCCGAGGCCGACCGCAACGCCCTTCACGTCCGTTTTGCCGATGAGGCCGTGTGCATCGGTCCTGCGCGCGCTGCCGATAGCTATCTGAACATTCCGCAGGTGATCAGCGCCGCGGAAATCACGAATGTGGAGGCCATCCACCCCGGCTACGGTTTTCTCGCCGAGAATGCCAATTTCGCCGAAGTCTGCGAAGCCTCCCATATCACCTTTCTGGGTCCCACCCCCGAAGTCATCCGCATGATGGGCGAAAAGGACCGTGCCCGACGCGAAGCAGCCGGCGCCGGCCTGCCCATCATCCGCGGCACCGATGGTGTCGTGGAAGACGAGCACGCCGCTCTCCGCCAGGCCAAGGAAATCGGCTATCCCCTCATGATTAAGGCCACCGCCGGGGGTGGAGGCCGCGGCATGCGCGTCGTGCGCTCGCCTGCCGAAATTGTCGCCTCCTTCCGCGCCGCCAGCCTCGAAGCTGGCCAGGCCTTTGGCGTTCCTGATCTCTACATGGAGAAATACATCGAACGGCCGCGCCACATCGAATTCCAAGTGCTCGGCGACCGCCACGGCCGCGTAGTCCACCTCGGCGAGCGCGAGTGCAGCGTCCAACGCCGTCACCAGAAGCTCATCGAGGAATCGCCTTCGCCGGTGGTGGACGAAGCCACCCGGGAATCCATGGGGGCCCGCGTCGTAGCCGCGCTCGAAAAGATCGGCTATTCCGGCGCCGGTACTGTCGAATTTCTCCGCGATTCGCAGGGCGAATTCTATTTCCTGGAAATGAACACGCGCATCCAGGTGGAACATCCCGTCACGGAATCCGTCACCGGCGTCGACCTCATCAAAGCCCAGATCCGGCTGGCAGCCGGCGAAAAGCTCGAAGACGTCGTCCCTCGCGCTGTTTTCCGCGGCCATTCCATCGAATGCCGCATCAATGCCGAGGATCCGGAAACGTTTGCTCCCTCGCCTGGCCGCATCACTGCGTTCCATTTTCCCGGTGGCCATGGCGTGCGAGTGGACACGGCCATGTACAGCGACGCTGTGGTCCCGCCCTATTACGATTCGCTCATCGCCAAGCTCATCGTATACGCGTCCAACCGCCCGGAAGCCATCGCACGCATGCGACGCGCTCTCGAAATGTTCGTCATCGAGGGTGTGAAAACCACCATCCCTCTCCACCGCCGCATCATGGATGATTCCCAATTCCAGAAGGGCGACCTGCACACCGGCTTCCTTGACCGCCTGCTCGAAACTTCCAAGACCTCGCGACGATGATCCCAGCGCTGTATCCCATCCTTTCCTCCGAAACGTTCCCCGGCGCGCTGGAAGACTGGGCCCGCCGCCTGGCCGAAGCTGGCGTGGAATTCTTTCAGTACCGCGACAAGTCCGCGTCCTCCGCACACCTCCTCGCCACGGCCCGCCGGCTGGCCGCGCTTGCCGCCCAGCTCCACTTTCGCTTTGTCGTCAATGATCGCGCGGACATCGCAGCGCTTTCTGGAGCTGCCGGCGTCCACGTTGGCCAGGACGATTTGCCGGTCGATGCCGCCCGGGGCGTATGCGGACCGGCGAGCATCGTCGGAGTTTCCACCCACAATCTGGACCAATTTCGCGCTGCACTCGCCACATCCGCGGATTACATTGCAGTCGGCCCCATTTTCCCCACCGCGACGAAACGGAATCCCGACCCAGTGGTCGGTGTCGAGCTTATCCGTCAGGTCCGTGCGCTCACGCGCAAGCCCATCGTCGCCATCGGCGGTATCACCGCCGAACGCGCCGCAGAAGCCTATGCCGCTGGTGCCGATTCCATCGCCGTTGCCTCCGGCATCGCCACTGCCGCCGACCTCAAAGCCCGCGTCGCGGCCTACCTCAGGGCATTCCCAGGGCCGCGCAACGCGCCTTCCGCGTCCCGATGACTCGCAGCGGGATGCCCTTTGACCCCGAATGAGGTTCGTCCGGGAAGTCCTCTCACGCTTCCCGCAAACCTGAGGCCTTGGCCGACACCGGCCCGCCGCCGTTCCCCGGTTGCTCTCCATGCCGTTTTCCTGCGTTCTCCCCTTCACTCTCTCCCCAATCAATGATTTAATCTCGCGTCGAACGCGACGGCCGGGGCCTGGGGCCGCGCCACATCTCCAGAGGAGAACGCATGGGAACTCCCCTGCTCGACAAGAAGCCACTCGAGACATTGCTCAGTGAAGCGCAGGAGACCGGTGAACATACCCTGAAGCGCGCGCTCGGTCCCATCAACCTGGTCACGCTTGGGATCGGCGCCATCATCGGAGCCGGCATTTTTGTCCTCACCGGCCAGGCGGCGGCGCAGTACGCCGGTCCCGCCATCATGCTTTCCTACGTGATCGCCGGACTCGGGTGCGTCTTCGCAGGCCTGTGTTACGCGGAGTTCGCTTCGATGATTCCCATCGCGGGGTCCGCCTACACCTACGGATACGCTACCTTGGGCGAAATCTTTGCCTGGGTGATCGGCTGGGACCTGATCCTTGAGTACGCTTTCGGAGCCGCCACCGTGGCCTCCGGATGGAGCTCCACCCTGGTGGCGTTCCTGCAGGACTATGGCATCAACCTGCCGCCGAGGATTTGCGACGTCCCGGGCGCGAAGTGGGCTTTGGTGGATGGACTTTGGGCGCCCGAATCCACCTTCAGCCCCGAACAGCTGGCCCGGGCCACGCAGCACACCACCACGATCTTTAACTTCGTGGCCTTCTTGGGGATGCTCGCAGTCACCACCATTCTCATCATCGGCATCAAGGAGTCCGCCAACTTCAACACCGTCGTCGTTTTCGTCAAGCTGATCGCGGTCATCGTTTTCATCATCGTCGCCGGCATGTTTGTCTTCGGCCACCCCGATGTCGCTCACAAGAATTGGGCCGTATTCATACCGCCAAACGGTGGAAGTTTTGGTGAGTACGGATGGTCGGGCATTTTGCGCGCGGCCGGCGTCGTCTTTTTTGCTTATATCGGATTCGACGCCGTCTCCACCGCCGCGCAGGAAGCCAAGAACCCGCAGAAGGACATGCCCATTGGCATCCTCGGTTCGCTTATCATTTGCACCATCCTCTACCTGCTGGTTTCCGGCCTGCTCACCGCCACGGTGCAATACTCGCGGCTGAACATCGGAGCGCCTGTTTCCCTCGGCATCCGCGAGACAGGAGTAAAGTGGGGCAGTTACGTGGTGAACGCCGGCGCGCTCGCCGGCCTTTCCACCGTGATGCTCGTCATGCTGCTGGGTCAGTCGCGCGTCTTCTACTCCATGTCGCACGATGGCCTGCTCTGGAAGTGGGCGGGCGACATCCACCCCAAGTTCCGTACTCCCTGGAAGTCCACCCTGGTCACCGGCACCCTGGTGGCGATTACCGGTTCGCTCGTGCCTATCGGTGACCTCGGCCAGATGGTTTCGATCGGCACGCTTATGGCGTTCATCATCGTCTGCGCCGGAATCTGGGTGATGCGCCGCACGCGCCCTGAAGTGCCGCGGCCATTCCGCACGCCGTGGGTCCCCTTCGTACCCATTATGGGTATCCTCATCTCGCTCGCCATGATGCTTGGGCTCAACGGCGTCACCTGGATCCGTCTCGTTGTCTGGCTGATCATCGGCATGGTGATTTACTTCACCTACGGCATCAAGCACAGCCGAGTCCGGGCCAAATAGCACAGGCAATCCAGGCTGTGCCTGCGTCCGCACCGCGGCAACCCGTCCGTTCAAAGCGGGCTGGCAATCGCGTCAGCGCCCTGCGCTCCAGCCCGATGCCGGCGCCGCACGGACAAGCCTGATTGTGCTCGCTCACGCTACAATAGCTGGCGGCACCCAGGTCCATGATCACCCCTCCCTTCGACCGCCTCCGCTCCTTCTGGCGTGCCTTCACGCCCTCCCAGCGCGTCGCCGCGGTGATCTCGGTGCTTTACCTGGTCGCCTGGTGTGCGCGGGCGGCCGGTCTCAAAGTTCCCGCCATGGGGCTGCTGAATTTCCTGTTCGCCTGGGCACTGTTTATCTGGTTTTTGATGCTGTTCGGATGGGTCCGCCACCGCGTCCTCTGGGGTTTGCGGAACCGCCTGCTTGTCGCCTATCTCTTCATCGCCGTAGTGCCCATCCTGCTGCTGGTTTCGCTCTGGGGGATCGGAGCCTACATCCTCTACGCGCAACTCGGCAGCTACGTGCTCAGCCAGGAAGTCAACCACACGCTTTCACGTATGCAGGCACTCGCGGACACGGCCCTCGAAAGCCGCCTCTTTTCCCCCGCGCAGATGAGGCCAGTCTCCTCCCAGGCTCCTGTGGCGGAGAATGGTGCGGCGCTCGCCAGCATGGCGTCTTCCGGCACCCTGGACGCACGCAAAGCTCTCTCCATCCCCGGGGTGGAAGTTCTTCCCGGGGAGGGCGATGGGCTGCTGCCGGACTCCAGCGAGAGCGGCCCGCGCCATTTCATGGGTCTCGTCCAACGCGGTGATCAGCTTTGGCTCCGCGCCGTCGCCGGTCGCGGGTCTTCCGGCAATGAGGAAGTTCTGTCCGTCTCCGTCCCCGTCACTCCCGACCTGCTCGACAGTTTCGCCCTCGAGCTCGGCCGCATTCGCTGGGACATCGTCGGCCCCGAAGCTCCCGGCCAGGCCCGCCAGCAGGGGATCCGTATCACGGAAGGCAAGGACGAGAATGCGCGCATTCTCGTACCCATCCGCGGTATCGCCAGCCGGCGTCGGTTGCTCCCGGCCCGCGCCCACTGGTTCGACATGGAAATTACCGGCCTCTCCAACTTCCAGGCCGTGAACCTCGAAGATCCGCCCGGCCATCGCCGCGACTTTCCGGTCATCGCGTCGTTCTTCGCCCGCCCCTCGCGTCTCAATCATGAGCTCTTTGCCTCGCTCGGAGATTTGAGCAGCGTTCCTTTTGTCCTGATGATGGTGGTCGGGGGGATGTTTCTTGTGATTGAAGCGGCCGCGCTCATCACCGGAGTCGTCCTCACCCGCACCATCACCAAGTCGGTGGACGATCTCTACCGTGCCACCCAGCGCGTCAAGGCCGGCGACCTGGCTCACCGCATTCGCGACGTTCGCAACGACCAGCTCGGGGCCCTCGCCAGTTCCTTCAACGAGATGATCGCCTCCGTCGCCCGCTCTCTCGAGGAGCAGCGGCAGCGCGAGCGCCTGGAAAACGAACTGGCCATCGCCCGCGAAGTCCAGAACCAGCTTTTTCCCCGCACCATCCCGCGCGTTCCCGGACTGCACCTTGTGGCTTCCTGTCGCGCCGCGCGCATGGTCAGCGGCGACTACTACGACTTTATCCGTCTCAGCGACGCCGAACTCGCATTCGTCATTGCGGACATCGCGGGGAAGGGAATTTCCGCCGCGCTCCTCATGGCCAGTCTTCAGGCTTCGCTCCGCAGCCAGTTGCTCGACAAGCAGGGCATCGGTTCGACCGCTGACGTCATTACCCTGCTAAATCGTCATCTCCTCGCCACGACCCCAGAAGACCGCTTTGCCACGCTCTTCTTCGGAATCTACAACTCCGAGTCTCGCCTTCTTCGCTACACGAACGCCGGCCATCTTCCTCCGCTCTATTTTTCAGACGCGGGCGTGATCCGCTTGGAGGTCGGCGGCACGATCGTGGGCATGTTCAAGGAATGCGAATTCGAGCAGGGCTCCATTACCCTCGAACCCGGCTCCCTTCTCGCGGCCTATACCGACGGCATCAGCGAGCCCGAAAACGCGTACGGTGAACAGTTCGGCCGCCAGCGCATCATCGAAGTCATCCAGCGCAACCGCGCCCAGCGTCCCGAAGCCATCCTCGACTCGCTCGTCGCTGCCGTCGAACAGTGGGCCAGTTCGCCCGAGCAGGCCGACGACATGACCATCCTTCTCGCTTCCGGCTTCTGACGCGGTGTGGCGCGTCCCCCGCCCTATGAATCGCGAGTTTCCTGTATTCTCGTCGCGCAGCGGCGCAAACCTGTTCCGCGATGCCAGGATTCACTAGGAGAATCTGCGATGGCTCACTACGTCCTCGTCCACGGCGCTTGGCACGGCAGTTGGTGCTGGAAGCGTGTCCGCGGCGCGCTCGCCGCTCGCGGCCACGAAGTCTTCACGCCCACTCTGACCGGCGTGGGAGAACGCTCGCACCTGTTGTCACAGGCGGTGGATCTCGAAACCCACATCGCGGATGTGGGCAATCTCATCCGCTGGGAAGAGTTACGCGATGTCATCCTTTGCGGACACTCGTATGCCGGCTCCGTGGTGAGCGCTGTCGCCGATCGCATGCCGGACCGCGTCGCGGCGCTCGTCTATCTCGACGCGTTCGTGCCCGACGACGGACAGAGCCTTCACGATACGCTTCCACCTGAAGTCCGCGACGCGCAGGTCGCGGGCGCGCGCCAGTCCGGCGACGGCTGGAAGGTTCCACCCATCACGGGCGAAATGTTCAACGTCAACCTCCGCGACCGCGCGTGGATGGACCGGCAGTGCACCGTCCAGTCGCTCGCTACGTTCCAGCAGCCGCTCCGGCTCACTGGCGCAATCAGCAGCGTCAAGAACGTCACCTACATCCTTGCCGATGGCTGGGGCCCCTCGCCTTTTCCGCAGTTCCACGAGAAGGCAAGAGTCCGGGGCTGGAAGACTGTGACCATGCATTGCGGCCACGATGTGATGCTCGATATGCCGGAAGCCCTCACGGATGCTCTGCTGGAGTTGGCGCGATAATAGGCCCCGCGTTCTTCGATACCGGGCAGTCCCTGGGCGGATTTCGGCCATTCCCTGTAACCATTCCTCCCCGGTTGCCGTCTGATTGAAGATACAATTCCCACATTTCGCCGGGTGGTCGGAATCAACCCGTGCAGGAGAAAAGAATGAAGAGCTATGCAAAACGGATGAGCATTTTCCTTGCCCTGGTTTTATGCGCGTTGACGTGTCCCATCGGCCTCCGCGCCCAAGAAAAAGAGGCCAAGCCTGGCGAAAAACCCGCCGAGCAGGCCGCTCCGGTCACGCCGAAGGAAGAATCGTCCGTCACGGACCACACCATCAAAATTGGTGGCCAGGTAATCCCCTACAAGGCCACGGCCCAGACGATTCTCCTGAAGAACGACAAGGGTGAGCCCATCGCGTTGCTCTATTCCACCGCTTACACGCGCAGCGACGTCAAGGATCCCGGCACCCGTCCGATTGCTTTCCTTTATAACGGGGGCCCCGGCTCTTCCTCCGTCTGGCTGCACATGGGCTCGTTCTCGCCCAAGCGTGTGGTTACCGTGAATGCCGGCATAACTCCGCCCGCTCCCTATAAGCTCGTGGACAACGACTACTGCCTGCTCGACAAAACCGACCTGGTTTTCGTGGATCCCATCGGCACCGGATTCAGCCATGCCGTTGGCAAGTCCCAGAACAAGGACTTCTGGGGCGTCGATTCCGACATCAAGTCGCTGGCGCAGTTCATCAACATTTACATCACGCGCAACAATCGCTGGAACTCGCCCAAGCTCCTGATCGGCGAAAGTTACGGCACTTTCCGTTCCGCCGCGCTGTCGTTCTATCTGCTCGAGCACGACAACATGTATCTGAACGGCATCGTTCTCGTTTCCTCCGTCCTGGATCTCGGCACGATTTCCTTCTATCCGGGACAGGACGCCACTTACATCTACTATTTGCCCAGCTACGCGGCCACCGCCTGGTACCACAAGATGCTGAAGGACCGGCCCGAAAACCTCACTTCGTTTATCGACGAGGCTCGCAAGTTTGCCGCTGGGGAGTATGCCGCCGCCCTCCAGCGAGGCGACGATCTGAGCGCCGCGGGGAAGCAGGACATCGCGGCCAAGCTCTCCCGTTTCACCGGTCTCGACACCGATTACCTGATCAAGGCGAATCTGCGCGTCAACCTGCCGCAGTTCATGGAGGAACTGCAGCGCAGCCGCGGGCTCACCACGGGGCGCTTGGACGCGCGCTTTTCCGGGCCTACATTTGACCTGTTGAGCGAATATGCCGAGTACGATCCGCAGGAGGCCGCTATCAGCGGCGCCTTCGTTGCCGTGTTCAACAGCTACGTTCGCGAAGACCTGAAGTTCGGGATGGACAAGACCTACCAGGTGGCCGCCGACTTTCAGGGCGCCGAGTGGGACTGGAAGCACCGCGGCGCCGACCAGTATGGTTTTCCCGGCCCGCCCAATGTGGTCAACGATCTTCGCGCCTCGCTGCTCCTCAACCAGCGGCTCCACGTGGAGGTCGAAAACGGGATTTTCGACCTGGCCACTCCGTTCTATGCCACGGAGCTGACCATGAAGCATCTCGGGCTGCCTGAAAACCTCCGCAACAGCGTCCAGCTCAAGTATTACGAGGCGGGCCACATGATGTACGTTCGCGAGGAGGATTTGGCAAAACTCAAGGCCAACGTCGCCGCGTTCATTGACCTTGCCACGAAGCCATAGCCGGGATAGCGCAACGCGTTTTTTGCGTCCCGATGCCCGTCGTCGGGAAGCTCTTTGAAAGCGAAAGGTCCGCGCCGACCATTATTCGGGCGGGCCTTTCGCCTTTTAGCATTCTCTAGATGCGGCGCGGCTCATTTCTGCTCGTTCGCCGGCGTCACGCTCCGTCCCTGAAAGACCACGGCACGCACTTTCTCCAGCGCGTGGATGTCGCTCATCGGGTCGCCTTCCACCGCCACCAGGTCGCCCTCCTTGCCTTTCTCCACCGTGCCGAGCTGGCCGAGGCCCAGCAGCGCCGCGCTCGTCTTCGTCCCGGAAACCAACGCCTGTTGCGGCGTCATCCCATACTTCACTTCCGCCATCATTTCGTCGCGCACCGTCCCCTTGCCCGTCTCATAGCCCTGGTCGGAGCCAGCGGCAATGGTTACCCCGGAGTGCAGCGCCAGTTGGAAGCTCGGGAAGTGGGTGCGTCCCAGGGCGCGCCCCTTCTCCATTACGTACTCGGGAAAGTGTTCTTTCTCCCCGCGCAGCAGCGCGTTGTCCACCACGTACACCGTCGGTACCAGCACGGTGTTATGGCTTTTCATCAGACGGATCGCCTCGTCGGTCAGTTCCGAGCCGTGCTCGATCGAATCCACCCCTGCCTGCAGGGCTGCCATGATGCTGCGGATATTCTCCGCATGCGCCGCAACTTTGGTGTGGTCCATGTGCGCCTGTTCCACAATCACCTTCAGTTCCTCCGGCGAAATCTGCTCAGCCGTCGGCGAATCGAGCGGCGAAAGGACTCCTCCCGACGCCAGCACCTTGATCACCTTAGCCCCGTACTTGATTTGCAGGTGCACCGCTTTCTCCGCGTCCGCCGGGGAATTCACAAATCCGTGCAGCGGCGTATAGAAATCGTCCATAGGCAGGAAGGGCGGCATAGGATAAAAGTCTCCGTGTCCGCCGGGAATCGTCAGGGCGTGTCCTGCGGGCACGAGATGCGGCCCCGGAATCGTTCCATCCTCGATGGCATCTTTCAGCGCGACGTCAATGAATCCCTCGGTCCCCAGCACCCGTGCTCCCACCACGCCTGAGGACAGCGCATAGCTCATCGCCTTCGATCCGCGGAGTGCCGCCAGCGGGGTGGACGTGGGTCGCCCGAATGCGCCCGTCCAGATGTGAATGTGGGCATCCACAAATCCCGGCAGCACCGTGTACTGACTCAGGTCGATCTGCTCCGCCCCTTCCGGCACCGGAACGTTTGTTCCCACTTCGGTGACCTTTCCGTCCGTGATCACCACGTCCGCCTGCGCCATCGGCGGCTTTTCCGCGTCGTAAATCAGCTTCCCGCATTTTACGTACATCACTTTTGGCGCCGGCGCGGCCAGCAACGCAATCGCACCCAGCAGGCCGGCCAGCCAAGCCATCAGGATTTTCATGTCAATTCCCCCTCGCAGGATTCACCGTACAGTACGCATCTGCCCGGCGAAAATTTCGTGTGCGGCGCGAGCCTATGTCCCGCTCCGCGGGATGTCAACCCGTAGTTTCGCGCCGCATCGCGCGCCTTCATCTCTTGCGCGCCACGCGTGGCCACTTGGGGTAGAGTACGGGCCCGCGGAATCTGCGCCGGAGGCCATGAGTGGGAGCCTACAGCATGGGAGAATCGGTCCAGCGTGTCCAGCAGAGTCTTCGCTGGGGCCTGCCGCTTCGCATTGCCCTCCGCTTCGCATTCATCTATTTCGGTCTTTACTGTCTTTCGGCGCAGATTCTTACTGGCCTTGTCCCCATTCCCAATGTTGAGGTACCGGAACTGGACACGCTGCCTCCGCTTCGCCCCATGGTGTTTTGGGTCGCTGCTCATTTTTTCCACGTCACAACTCCGCTTGTCTACACCGGTTCCGGCAGCGGCGATAAGACATTTGACTGGATTCTTGTCTTCTGCCTGCTGGCCTTTTCGGTGTTCGCCACGCTGGTGTGGTCCGTCCTCGATCGCCGCCGCGAAAACTACGTTGCCCTCCACAAATGGTTCCGGCTATTCATCCGTTTCTCCCTCGCTGGACAGATGTTCACTTACGGGATGTACAAAGCCATTCCCCTCCAGATGTCGTTTCCCCTCGGCAGAATGGTCGAGCCCTATGGCAACTTTTCGCCGATGGGCGTGCTCTGGGCATTCATGGGCGCTTCTCCCGCTTACGAATGCCTCACGGGGTGCGCGGAGATCCTCGGTGGCCTCTTGCTGATTCTTCCGCGCACCACTTTGATCGGCGCGCTCGTCTGCCTGGCGGACATGACGCAAGTGTTCGCGCTGAACATGACCTACGATGTGCCCGTGAAGCTCCTTTCTTTCCATTTGATCCTGCTTTCCCTCGTACTTCTCGCGCCGGACCTCCGCCGGCTCGCGCACCTTTTCCTGTTGGACCGGGTTCCGGAGCCATCCTCGCATCAGCCGTTGTTCGCCTCGTCTCGTGCCAATCGCCTCGCACTCGCCGCGCAGATCCTCTTTGGCCTCATCCTCGTCGCAGCGAACGCCTGGACCGCCCGCACCGTCTGGTACACCCAGGGCGAGGGACGCCCGAAGCCGCCCCTTTACGGCATCTGGCAGGTCAATGAGTATTCGGAGGACGGCCTGGCGCGCCCTCCGCTCCTCACCGATAATGAACGCTGGCGTCACGCCATGATATTTAGTCCCGCCTTCATGCGCGTCCAGCGCATGGACGATTCCATGATTTCCTTCGGACTCTCCCTGGATTCCGCGAAGGGCACGATGATGCTTACTCGCCGCGAGGACAAGAACTGGAAGGCGGATTTCCATTTTCTTCAGCCGACGCAAAATGATCTGGCACTCGAGGGCGAAATGGACGGCCACAAAGTGGCCATCCGGCTCCAACTGATGGACTCCAGCCGGTTTCTGCTTCCAAGCCGCGGCTTCCACTGGGTGCAGGAGTATCCTTTCAATCGTTGATTTAGACTCCCGCCCGCCTATCGCCCCGCAAGTAAGCCCGCTGAGCACACACGGCGGATTCTCGGCGCGAAGTTTCTTTGCCACCGGGAAGACGGAGAGTTAGGATGGGAGTTCATCCGTCGCGGTCGGATCTCGATTCGTCTTATTCTGCTTTCCGGGCTGCTGCTCTCGCTGCAAAGCTGTCTACTGCCGCCTTCGGCCCAGCGATGTGCGGCAGGCCAGGTGAATCGAACACGGGGACATTTGCAAATGCTAACGGAAAACGCCGTCGCTTCTTTCCGCGCTGCCTTGCGCGGCAAACTCTTCGAGCCTTCCGACCCGGGCTACGACGAGGCCCGCAAGGTCTACAACGCGATGATCGACCGTCGTCCACGCCTCATTGCGCGCTGCGCCGACGTCGCAGACGTCATCGCCGCTGTGAATTTCGCCCGGGAGCAAAAGCTGCTCGTTGCCATCCGCGGCGGAGGCCACAACGGTCCAGGACTTGGCACCTGCGACGACGGCCTGGTGATCGATCTTTCCGCGATGAACTACGTCCGCGTGGACCCGAAACGCAAGACCGTCCTCGTGGGCGGCGGCGCTCTTTGGCGCGACGTGGACCACGCCACTCACGCATTCGGCTTTGCCATCCCGTCGGGCATCATCTCCACCACAGGCGTTGGCGGGCTTACCCTCGGCGGTGGTATCGGCCATCTGTCCCGCCGCTTCGGCCTCACCATTGACAATCTGCTCGCCGTGGAAATGGTGCTCGCCGACGGCCGTTTCATCACGGCCAGCTCCCGCGAACATCCTGACCTGTTCTGGGCCGTGCGGGGAGGCGGCGGCAATTTCGGCGTGGTCACCGCATTTCTTTTCCGGGCCTGCCCCGTGCACACGAACTACGGGGGGCCCATGTTCTGGCCACTGGAAGTTGCCCCCGACCTGATGCGCTGGTACCGAAACTACATCGTCAAGGCGCCGGATGAGGTCAACGGTTTCTTTGTCTTTCACACCGTGCCGCCCGCGCCTCCGTTCCCCGAGCACCTGCACCTCAAGAAAATGTGCGGCATCGTCTGGTGCTACACGGGACCGCTGCGAAACGGTGAGAAGGTCTTTGCGCCCATCCGCAAGCTCTGGCCCGCGGCGTTGGACCTTGTCGGCCCCATCCCGCATCCGGCATTGCAAAGCATGTTCGACGGCCTTTATCCGCCGGGTCTTCAGTGGTACTGGAAGGCGGATTTCATCCGCACGCTCTCCGACGAAGCCATCGCACTGCATGTCAAGTTCGCGCACGCTTTGCCCTCGCTGCACTCCACCATGCATATGTACCCGATCAATGGGGCGGCCGGCCGCGTCAAAAAAAGCGCGACTCCGTGGGCCTTCCGCGATGCCAATTGGGCCTCCGTCATGGTCGGCGTTGATCCCGACCCTGCGAACCGCGAAAGGGTCACCGCCTGGGCCCGCGAATACTGGACTGCATTGCATCCGCACTCCGCCGGCGGCGCTTACATCAATATGATGATGGACGAGGGCGAAGACCGCATCCGCGCCACCTACGGCCCCCATTACGCCCGTCTAGCAAAGGTCAAGAAGCGCTATGATCCGGCCAATCTTTTCCGTGTGAATCAGAACATCAAGCCAAAGTGAGTTCGGTGGCTGGCCGCTCGCCCGACTTACTGCCGATTCACGCTGCAAAGCGGCCGGATGTTACGTGGCCAGGTTTGTAGGCATCCAATACGGGTGCTAGCATCGCCTAGTTCACCCCAGGGAGACGTTCAATGCCCAAATTTGTGATTGAACGGGAAGTGCCTGGCGCCGGGAGTCTTACCGACGCCCAGATTCGCGAGATTGCTCAGAAGTCCGCTGCGGTGCTCAAGGCCATGGGCCCAGAAATTCAGTGGTTGCACAGCTATGTTACGGGCGACAAGGTGTATTGCGTCTATCTGGCTCCCGACGAGGCCACCATCCGCACTCATGCGAACCGTGCCGGCATTCCCGCCAACCGTATCTCTGCGGTGCGGCGCCTGATCGATCCAACAACCGCGGAATAAACTCCGGCCTCCGCTCAGTCTGCTCCTGCCCCGGTAACCAGAACTTCTTCGATTGCCTGCTCGGGCTGCATCGCCCAACCTTCGAGCCAGGCCGCCGTCCCCGCCGTGCCCAGTGCCTGCCGGGCAGAATCCAGGATGGGCTCCAGCTTCGCCCGGTCTGTGGGCGAGAGGGGCGCGCCGATTGCTTGCCGTAATGCCGCGGCAGCTCCGGCCAGCCGGAGGGATCGCTCCGGCTGTAGTTGCGCCGCCGCCGAGCCCGCGAAGCACTCCAGCAAGCGTGCGATTCCGCGTTTGTGCTCGAGTCCCCGGAACAGCCGGAGGCTTTCGCGGTACAGCGAGCTCGCGGTCTGGTAATCTCCTTCCTCCCGTGAAAGATTTCCCAGGTCCGCCAGCGTCGCCGCAATCCCCCAGCTGTCGCCGATTTCGCGGAACAGCGCCAGCGCGCGTTCGTACATCGCTCGCGCGCCTGCCGTGTCGCACTGCTCGCGGATCAAGTCACCCTGATGATTTAGTGACCAGCCCACCCCCGTCCGGTCGCCCAACTTCTCGAACAGTGCCATGCATTCCTCGTTCAGTGCCCGCGCCTTCGCATGGTCGCCCTGCAATCGCACCACGCTCGCCAGGTTGCTCAGTGTACGCGCGGCAGCCTGATGGTCACCCAGTTCTCTCCAGAGACTCAGGCACTCCTCCATTCGCGCGGCCGCGCCCGCAAAGTCTCCCTGCTCGCGTGCCATAATCCCCAGCCCGTTCAGCGACACAGCCGCGCCCTGTGTGTCACCCAGTTGCTTCGCGACTTCTAGGCTCTCCTCCATTAACCGGGTTGCCGCCGGGTAATCACCCTGATCGCTGGCCAGCACTCCCGCCGAGAACAGCACTCGTTCTCTTGCCTTCGTGGCACCCGCGCCGGCTGGCATGCTCAGGAGCTTGGCCAGGCAGTCACGCCCTTCTGCCAGGTACTCCCGCGTTTCCCAGAAGAGGAAGAGCGCCGTGCCAAGGCGCATGCCCCAGTCCGCATTGCCTGTTGCCGTCAGCCATTCGAGCGCCGCCCGGCAATTGCTGTGTTCCACTTCCAGCAGCTTCACGCAGTCCGAACGCGCCTTTTCATTTCCTGGCGAAGCACACTCTTCCGCCAGCACCAGGCAATATGCCGCATGCGCTTTCCGCGTCTCCTGTTCTTCTCCGCTTGTGGCCAGGCACTCCACTCCGTACTCGCGGACAGTATCCAGCATCACAAACCGCGGCTCCGTGCCGGGCGTCTCCACCTGCTGCACCAGGCTTTTGTCCACCAGCGATGCCATGCCATCCAGCACGTCCACGCCCAGGTCTTCCCGTGTGTTGCACACCGCTTCCACTGCCTCCAGCGTGCAGCCGCCCGCGAACGCGGCAACACGCCGGAACAGCGCCTGCTCCTCCGGGGACAGCAGCTCATAACTCCAGTCAATCGTCCCACGCAGAGTCCGCTGCCGTTCGGGCAGGTCTCTTGCGCCTCCGGTCAGCAGTTCCAGCCGGTTTTCCAGCCGCGCCTGCATCGCCGCGGGAGAGAGCAGTTTGATCCGCGCCGCCGCCAGTTCGATGGCCAATGGCAAGCCGTCCAGCCTCGCGCAGATGGCTGCGACTGCGGCCGCGTTCTCCTCCGTCAGCTCGAAATTTGGTTTCACCGCGGTGGCCCGGTCCGCGAACAGCGCCACCGACGGGTTTCGCGAGAGGTCTTGAACCGTCGTCGTGCTACGCACCTCCGGCAGCGGCAGCGAAGGCACGGGAAATTCATGCTCCCCGTAAATATGCAGCGGCGCCCGGCTGGTCACCAGCATTTTCAGCGTTGGCGCAGCGGCCAGCAGTTCTGCCGCCATCGGAGCCGCAGCCAGCAGGTGCTCGAAATTGTCGAACAGCAGCAGCAGGTTTCCGCGAACCTCCGGCAGGTACTCCTTCAGGCTCTCCAGGCTCATCTGCACTCGCGTCTCGCGCATCCCCAGCGCCTGCGCGATCGTTGACGGGATCATTGCCGCGTCGTGTACCGGCGCCAGCTGCACAAGGCACACCCCGCCCGGAAAACTCTGCGCCACATCCCCTGCTACCTTCAGCGCCAGCCGCGTTTTCCCGATCCCACCAGGTCCCGTCAGCGTGATCACTCGCACGTCGTTTCGCAGCAGCAGTTCTTTCACCGCCGATGCTTCCCGCTCGCGTCCAACGAACACGGTTCGCTGCAACGGCAGGTTATACCGCCGATGCGGCTCATGCCGCGACGGCGCTTCGTCCAGCCGGCCTTGGATCGTCGCCAGGTCACGCGCCAGATCGTGTGTGGAGCCGTATCGTTCTCGGGGATCCTTCGCCAGGCAACGCTCGATCACCCAGCACAGCGGCGCCGGCGCGCGCGGATTCAGCGACAGCACCGATTCCGGCTCATCTCTCACGATGGCCACCAGGGTGGATGCGTCACTCGCTCCGCGGAATGGCCGTTTTCCTGTCACCATTTCGTACAGCACGGCCCCAAACGAAAACTGGTCCGACCGGAAATCCACTTGCGATCCGCTGGCCTGCTCTGGCGACATGTACGCGAGCGTGCCCATCAGGGCCCCGTCTACGGTGAGCGGCGCGCTCAGCGTGTCTCCTTCGGCGCCCGCCTCGCCGTCCGGAGCCGTCAGCTTCGCGAGTCCGAAATCCAGGATCTTCACCAGCCCGTCCCGCGTGAGCATCAGATTTCCCGGCTTAATGTCCCGGTGCACCACTCCCGCTTCATGCGCCTTTGCCAGGCCTCCTGCCACCTGCGCCCCAATCGTAATCGTCTTGCGCAGCGGCAGCGCCCCGCCGCTCAGCAGTCCGCTCAGCGGTTCGCCGTCGACAAGCTCCATTGCCATGTAGTAGGTTTGTTCGACGCGTCCCAGCTCGAAGATCGTCACGATATTCGGATGGTTCAGTCTGGACACCGTGCGCGCTTCCCGCTCAAACCGCTCCAGCGCCTGTTCGTTTGCGGAGAGTTTTTGGGACAGGATCTTGATGGCCAGTTCGCGGCCCAGCTGCGGGTCCTTCGCGCGGTACACTTCGCCCATCCCGCCGGCGCCCAGGGGTCGCAGGATTTCGTAGCGGCCAAACTGCGTGCCGGGGGAGAGCGTCATCGGTGAATGTGGATTTGCCAAGCCGGAGACCTGTGTGTTGCGCTGTTTGACCCTCGCGCGCCCCGTTCCCCGTTCCCTCTCGGGCGCTTGCGGGCCATTCCAAGAATAGCAAAGTTTCCCGGAGGACGTGATGGATGTCCGAGCCCTTCAGAAGCCCTTCAAGGAGCAATACCGCCGCGAGCCGGGTTCTTCGCGTATCACCCTCACCGCCACCGGATCGCAGACCGAAACGCCGCTTTCCTGTTCGGTCGACATCGGCCGCGCCGTTTATCAGGCCCAGGCCCATAAAGGCGTGGGAGGGCAGGGAAGCGCCGCATGTTCCGGCGATCTGCTCCTCGGCGCACTGGCCGCTTGTGCTCAGATCACCTGCCAGCTCGTCGCCACGGCTATGGGCATCTCCGCGCGCCGCATTGAAGTTTCCGCCAGTGGCGATCTCGACCTTCAAGGCACGCTTGGCATTTCGAAGGAAGTCCCCGTTGGTTTTGGATCCATTCGCGTCCGCTTTGAGGTGGACGCGCCCGATGCCACTCCCGACCAGCTTCGCGCCCTACAGGAAAAGACCGAGCAGTACTGCGTCGTCATGCAAACGCTGCTCCATCCCCCGGCCATCCAGTCCGAATGGCCCGGCACCTAGCCATCTTCTCCTCAATCCGCGATAGGATGGCCCGCAATTTGCTGCGCTTATTCCCGCGCTCCGCCGAGCCATTGTGTTTAGCGTCACCATCGAGCGCGATAGACATCACTGAATAAAATTAACAGGTGGACCAATGTAATTCAATGGATAATCGGTTCCGAAGACCCCAAGGGACGAGGGCCATGGCCGTCCTTTTGCTGCTGGGAGTATCCGTCGCGGCGACAATCGCTCCCCAAACCAGCCGTGCAGATGCCGGCAAAATCCAGGCTGCGGCATATGTTGTCCCCCCCGGCCGCACGGATCTAGCCGTTCGAGTTCTGCGAGTTGACGGCGATCCTCTCCGGGGGATTGTGAAGTTCCGTCTGACCACGGGGAGTGGAACGGCAGCCGAAGCGGTCGCCGAACCTGGGCACCGCCTCGAGGTCCGCTTCCGCGGAATTCCGCTCGGACTTTCCCACCTTCAAATCGCCTCCATTGGCCTCGCAACCGCCAATCTCAAATTCATGCTCGAATATCCCGGCCGGGAGACCCGGCTGACCGTCTATCTGCGGTCAGACTCTGAGGGCCCATCGGGAGGAGGCGAGGGGATTCCTGAGCTGTCTGCGAGATCTTCCCTACACTTCACACAGTCCCTGGATTACCTGCGCCGCGGCGAATTGGAAAAAAGCAGGCAGCAATTCCGCAAGCTCTCCGAGGCGGATTTGGGTGATCCCAACCTTCAATACTTCGCTGGAGTTCTGGATTTCCGCAGCGGCAGCACCGGCATGGCGCTGCTCCATTTTTCTCAGGCGGTCTACCTGAATCCGGAAGGTCGGGATTCCCGTCGCGCTCTCGCCGGGCTTCTCTATAGCGTCGGATGCTATGCTGAGGCGTACGAGGAATACTCGCGCTTGGCCGTGCAGTTGCCAGAGGATTGGGCAGTTGCCTGGCAGGCGGCCAGTGCCGCTTTTCTTTCGGCGCAGTATCCAGGAGCCCGAGCCGCCGCGGCCACCGTCGTGGCCCGGTCCACGGATCCGGCAGTCACCGCCTCTGCCAGCGCGCTGCTTCGCGCTGTCGATACCGCCCGCACTACCGGAATCGACGGCCACCACGAACTGTCCCTCGGCCGCCGCGAAGCTGGAGTTTACCCCGCGGGTGATTTTGATCCGCCTGTTCCGCTCCGGTTCTGGGCCCCTCCGGACGTTGACGGCGCCATGCCGAAGATGGTGCAAGGATCCCCGTGCAACGTCGCGGCAGTTCTGAATCTCGCCGGGCGCCGCGTGCTCGCCCGTCTCGATCAGCTCGGTGAAGTGGCCGCGAAGGACCACATCGATCAAGCTGCCATGGACCCCGCCGGACGGAGTACGTCGCTTGGCAGCTTCATCGCGGATTATTTGCCCAATGTTTTGCCCCAGGCCGATGGCAACTACGCCGTGGAGGAATTTCTCGGAGGGGTCATCCCCGATCCCTCCCCTGGCTTGGCCGTGGCGCAGGGACGCGCAAGCCTCGCCCTGGTTTTCCAGCCGGCCATGCAGGCGGAGTTCAGCTTCCGGTGTGAAGGCCTTACGATATGGAAGGATCGTCCTGCCTGGAGCATATACTTCACGCAGCGCAGGGAACGTCCCTCTCGCCTCGGCGCGCACAGCTATTCCGGCAGGTCTTATCCCGCCTACATTCGCGGCCGCGCGCTTCTGGACCAGGCATCGGGAGAAGTTCTGCACATGGAAACTGATCTCGAGGACCCCATCCCGGAATTGCGGCTCGACGAGGAACATCTCGTCGTGGACTACACGCCCGTCAAGTTTCAATCCGCCGATCAGCCCTATTACCTCCCATCCGAGGCGGCACTCTACGTGAATCTCCGCGGCCGTCTCTATCGTGTCCGCGAGGACTTCAAGGAGTACGTGCGATTCGCCGTCTCTACCCACCAGGAAATGAAGCAGCCCACCGGACAGGAATGATGATCGTGTGGCTTGTCCTCGAATCGCACGGCTTCGGAACGGTCGGGTGAATCTGTCAACTCTCCCTGATTTTGCGATATCATCCTGAGTCGTCCGGGGCCGCGCGCAGGCCCGCATAACTTCCATGAGCCTGTGTCAGCAAATCGCCGATGCGTACCGGCAGGCTACCGTGAAAGGCGCTTGGTACGGCTCTTCCCTCGCCGAATTGCTGGATCGAATTTCACCCGAAATCGCCGTCACGCCGCCGGCCCCAGGCGCGAACACCATCTCCGCGGTTCTTCAGCATCTCCTCCTGTGGAACGAGAGAATCCGCAATACCTCTGAAAAGTCGCCCCTACCGCGCTGGGAGCCGGAAAAAGAGTGGGCCGAACCGCCCATTCCCTGGAACGAACTGGTCGCCCGCTGGCGCCGCAGCCGCGACCTGCTCGAAGAGCACCTTCGCAATTTTCCCTTACAAGATTTGCCCCGACAGGTTCCTGGCCGCGCTTATCCCTATGAAACCATGCTTCGCGGCATCGTTGAGCACACTATCTGGCATTCCGGTCAGATCGCCATGATCCTCGGAATCCTGCGCTCGCAAAAGCCCTGAACGGAGAACGCCGCTTCATCCCATGTCGCCACAGCCCGCAAATCTCCAGGATTTCGCTGAGCGGTACACCGCCGCCTGGTGCAGCAGGCAGGCCGCGAGCATCGCCGCATTTTTCTCTCCCAACGCGTCTCTCAGCGTCAACGGAGGCCCGCCTGCCGTCGGCCGCGCCGCTATCGCCGAACTCGCGCAGGGCTTCATCACCGCGTTCCCCGATATTCAGGTGCTTCTCGACCGCGTCGTAAGCCACGACGGCGGCGCCGACTACCACTGGATCCTCATTGGCACCAACACCGGCCCCGGCGGCAGCGGCCGTCGCGTGCACATCAGCGGTTTCGAGGAATGGAAGTTCGGCGCAGATGGCCTCATCGCCCGGTCGCAGGGTCACTTTGATGCCGCGGACTACCAGCATCAGCTCGACCACGGCGCGGGCACTCCGAGATTTCTTAACGAGGTCGAAGTCCGCGCGCGCTTGCGCATGCCCGCGCTGATCGACGCCATGGAACGTGCGCTCGTGGAATTCTCCGCCGGCCGCGTCCAGCAACCCGTGCGAACCGTGCTTCCCTTCGGTGGCGAGCACCGTCTGTTCGGCCTGATGCCGTCCTATGTCCCGGCGCTTCCCGCGGTCGGCGCCAAGCTCGTCACGGTCTGCGCTGAGAACGCCCGCCGAGGGCTGGACACGCATCAGGCCATCATCGTCATGCTTGATCCGAAAACCGGAGTCGCCCGCGCCATCCTCGACGGCCGCTACATCACCGAAGCGCGCACCGCCGCCGTTTCCGCCGTTTCTGCCCGCCTGCTCGCTCGTAAGGACGCGCGCGTCCTCGGCATTCTCGGCTCCGGCGTGCAGGCCCGCAGCCATTGGGAAGCCCTCCGCCTGGTCCGCAACTTCGCTGAAGTCCGCGCCTGGAGCCCGAATGCCGAACGACTGGGCCGCTTCGCCGCTGAAATAGGCGCGCGCGCGATGGAAAACTCTGAAGCCGCGGTCCGCGGTGCTGATGTCGTCGTCGCCGCCACGGCATCCGCCACGCCCGTCGTCCAGAACGAATGGGTCGCGGACGGGACGCACGTCATCGCCGTCGGCGCTTGCCGGCCCACCCAGAGCGAACTCGATCCCGCTCTCGTCGCGCGTTCCCGCCTCGTCGTGGATTCGCGCAAAGCCGCGCTCGTCGAGGCCGGCGATGTCGTGATTGGTATCTCTGAAGGCCGCTGGACCGCCTCTCACATCGCCGCCGAACTCGGCGAGCTTCCCACGCGACAGAGTGACCGCGAAATCACGGTCTTCAAGTCTCTCGGCCTCGCCGTCGAAGATATCTACGCCGCCCACCTCGTTCTGTCCGCGTAGCGCCAGCCTCTGGCCGGCCTTTAGCCAGTCTGGTCCCGGCGGCATGCAGATTTCGCGTTATCATTTACCTCAGCCATGAAGGTCCTCACAGCCTCCCAGATGCGCGAGTGCGACCGCCGCGCTTCCGCCGAATTCAAAGTCCCCTCGCTCACCCTCATGGAAAATGCGGGCGCCGCCACCGCCCATTACGCCGTCGTCCGTTTTGGGTCCGTGGCCACCGGCCGCGCCGTCATCCTTTGCGGCAAGGGCAACAATGGCGGCGACGGATTTGTGGCCGCGCGCCGTATCAAAGAGAAAATCGCCGGCTCAAACCCTGTCGTACTGCTTGTCGCCACGCCCGACGCGGTGAAGGGCGACGCGAAAACCAATCTCGACCGATGGAAAAAAGCCGGTGGAACGCTTCGCATCGTGGCCGATAGTGCCGCCTGGGAGCGCGAACGTGACACCGTTGCCGCCGCTCCTCTCGTGATTGACGCGCTGCTCGGCACTGGCCTTTCTGGCCCGGTCGAAGGTCTCCTTCGCAACGTCATCGAAGATGTCAACGCTCGTTGCCAGCGTTCTCGCATTCTCTCTCTCGACATCCCTTCCGGCATGTCTTCCGATACCGGTGAGTCGTCCGGCCCCACCATCCGCGCCGGAGCCACACTCGCGCTCGCTGCCCCGAAGCTCGGCCAATTGCTTCCGCCCAACGCCGATGCCGTCGGAAAACTCAGCGTTGCCGAAATCGGCATTCCCGCTGCAGTTCTCGAAGACAATCCCGGGTTCACAATCCACTGGGCCACGCCGGGCGATTACGCCTCGCTCCCGCTCGACCGCGAAGCCTCCGGCCACAAAGGCAGCTACGGCCACGTGCTGGTCGTTGCCGGCTCGCAGGGCAAGACCGGCGCCGCTGCCATGGCTGGCATGGCCGCTCTGCGCTCCGGCGCAGGCCTCGTCACCGTGGCCACTCCCGAATCCTGCCAGCCCGTCGTCGCTTCTTTCCATCCGGAGATCATGACCGAGGCCCTCCCGGAATCCGACGCGCACACCATCTCCATGCGCAGCTTCGATTACGGCCGTTTCGATTCCATCCTCAACGGCAAAACCGTTCTCGCCCTCGGCCCTGGCATCACTACCTATCCCGAGACACAGGAATTCGTACACGCCGTCCTTCGCGATTGCTCTCTGCCCGTCATCCTAGATGCTGACGGCCTCAACGTCTTCACGCGGCGCCTGCAATTGCTCCGCAGCCGCCGCTGGGCCAACCTCGTGCTCACTCCTCATCCCGGCGAGTTGGCGCGCATGCTCGGCCGCAACTCCGCGGAAATCCAGGAGCACCGGCTCGAAATGGCCATCGAATCCGCCTCCATCGCCGGCGCTCCCATCATCCTGAAAGGCTACCGCACGATCCTCGCCATGCCAGATGGACGCGCCTGGTTCCACGGCCCAGGCAATCCCGGCATGGCCAGCGGCGGCACCGGCGACGCGCTCACCGGCATCCTCGCTGGGCTCACCGCCCAGTTCGGAACTGACGATTGGCACCGCGTCCTCAGCCTCGGCGTTTATCTCCATGGGCTTGCCGGCGACCGCGCCGCCGAGGAGCAAGGACAGGAAGGTATGGTCGCCACCGATCTCATCCGCCACATCGGGCCGGCATTCCAACGCCTCAAGCAGGACGCGCGCTGGGAAGCTTCGGCCCGCACCGCTCTGCGCATCCGCGGATGAATCCGGTGTCCCTTCCGCGCGGCACCACGCTCACCGCCTCAGCGGAGGAGACGCTCGCCTTCGGCCGCCATCTCGCCGCCGAGCTTCGTCCGCCTTTGCTCATTTTGCTCTCCGGCGATCTCGGGGCAGGGAAGACCACGCTGGCCAAAGGCATCATTAGCGGCCTTGGCGCGGCTCGCGTGGAAGACGTCACGAGCCCCACGTTCACCCTCGTCCACGAATTCCGTGGGCCCGTCCGCGTCTTCCACATTGATCTCTATCGCATCGAGGGCCGCGCCGATCTACAGACACTCGGCCTTGACGATCTGTTTGCCTCGCCCGCCATCGTTCTGGTGGAATGGCCCGAGAAGTGGACCATCGCTTCCGACTGGCCCGTTCTTCGCATCCGCCTCGCCGCCCGCGATGATTCCCGCCATTCCATCGAGCTTGCCTGATCCGAAACTGTAGCCCAGGGCGTCAGCCCCGCGGCCTTTCCTCGCCCCGCCTTTCCCCTCCCGCCGCATCGCGGCTTGCCGTGCAGCGGCGACCTTCAGGTCGGCATGCTCCCATCGTCCCGCCATCGCCCATGTGCAAGGCTCTCGGCATCTCACCCGTCACGAGCCACGAACCACCTCTTCTCCCGTAGTGCCTGCCTCTCTACTTTCTCGCCAACTTGTTTACCGCCGCCCTTGCCGCCTTGCTCCTTCCTTTGTTAGCTTCGTACCGCGATTTGCCCGCCATGTCGTCTCCGGACACCCAGCCGGCCGCCGACCGGCAGATCAGGGTCGAGCTTCTGCCCATCGAGGCGGAAATAGCCCTCCCCACGCTCAGTCCCGGCGTGGACAACCTCCGCTACGACGTTTCGCTCAGCCCCCGTTTTCTGGAGGGCGGGCGCCGCTACCTCGCTGATCTGATTCGCCACACCGGTCATCTCGGCCGCTTCTACGGCACGGACACCAAGGCCGTTCGCGCACCGGAAACCAGCGCCTTCCGCAAGCTTCTCGGCGACATGCTTCAAGCCGGGCTGAATCAGGCGCATTTCGAGAAGAACGTCGAGCTCGATATTCTCCTCCGGCTTGGCGTTATCCGTTTCCTCACCCGTGAAATCGCCGGCCAATTTGCTGCCGTCGTCCAGGAATGTAACGACTGGATCAAGCGCCGAGGCGAGTATTTCGAGCGTAGCGAAGGCGCCCAGGTCAAGAAGGCCACCCTCGCCGAATTTCAGGCCGACCGGAAGAACATCTACCGTCAAGTTGGACTTCTGCTCTTCAACATGCTCTGCGAGCTGGAAGAGGGCACTCTTTCCAAGGCCCGCCGCGCACTGTTCGGTGACAACTACGCCTCTGTATACGATCTCCTCTCGAATCGCCTCCTGTTCGTTGAGGGTGGCCGCGACGACCTCGTACTCCTGGAAAACTACGTTCTGCTCGGCAATTTCGCCCGCGACCCCGACCGATTCGAGGTCTTTGAAGACGTCTTCCGGGATTTCCTCCGCGATTTCGTGGTCGTCGGTTCCCATGGTGACGCGGTCCGCGAGGCCTGGCGCCAGTTTGACGAGATGGCCGGCAAAGGTATCGATTCCCAGGCCGAAATCGCCGGACTCATCGCGGAACGCGACGCCATTGACCGCAAGCTTCACGGTGAACAGGGAATCTTCGAGCGTCTGCTCGGCAGCCAGGATCCCCAGGCCCTTCGCCAGCGCCGCGCCCAGGTTGAATCTCGCCTCGAAAAGATTCAGCGCGAAATGGAGTCTGTCGGCACCGATCTGGAAGAGGCCAAGCAGCGCGCCGAGGCCCTCGCCGAGTCCTACCATGCACGCCTCGGTGAATTCCTCGACCATCCCGAAAATGCCCGCCGTCTGTTCGATCCCGAATGGGGCGGCAGCGAGCAGGCCGCCGGTGCTCCCGCCCGCGAATGGCTCCTCGACCAGTGGACGGCGCGCATTGAGCAGCGCGAGCTGATCGTTCACATTCTCGCCGCTTACGAATTGCGCGGCATCCATTCCCAGTTTTGCCCTCCTCTCCATCTCCAGCAGCTCAAGAAAGCTATCGTTCTCCGCGAGGAGCAGCGTCGCGTCGAAGACATCCTCAAGCATTTCCCATCGCGCCAGTTTCCCCTCGGAAAGCTCGAGGAAGCCTCCCGCCGCATCCATCGCTTTTCCCGCGAAGAATTGCGCGCCGCCGCTCTGCGCTTCGCCGGCGATTACATGCGGCTCCGTCACGATCTGCGTTGCGCCGCCAGGGTCAACACCCTGCTCGAAAAAATCAGCCTCGTGGAAAACGACCGCACCCGCGAGCTCTCCCACCTCAACAACAGCCTCTACGAATTCCTCATGCCGGACGAGACGCGTCATTCCGAGGAACGCGTCATCTCCCACGTTGTGATCAAGGCCGACGTTCGCAATTCCACCCAGATCACCCACGACCTCCTCGAGCGCGGCTTGAATCCCGCCTCTCACTTTTCCCTGAATCTTTACGAGCCCATGAAGAAACTGCTTGATCGTTACGGCGCCGCCCGCGTCTTCATCGAAGGCGACGCCATCATCCTGGCCATCTACGAGACTCAGACCACGCGCATGTCCCAGCGCGCCGTCGCCAAGGCCTGTTCCCTGGCCCGCGAAATGATCGCCATCTCCGAGGCCTATAACGCCCGCCCGGATAATGCCTCCATGCCCCGCCTCGAGCTCGGCATCGGCATCGCGTTCCAGGATTCCGCCCCCACCATGTGGATGGACGGCGACTTCCGCATCATGATTTCCCGCGCGCTCAATCTTTCCGATCGCCTTTCGAGTTGTTCGAAGATAGCTCGCCGCCTCGTCGAAAAGAATCAATCGCCCTTCCGCGTCTTTCTTCTCCAGACGCTCATTGAAGGTACGGCCGAGGAGGAGGCCCAGGAGCTGCTGATCCGTTACAACGTGGGCGGCATCCTGCTCAACGAGGACGGCTTTGCCAAGCTCACCCAGGAAATTTCTCTCACACGCGTGGAAGCCTTATTCCCCTTCCCCTGGGGTGAGGAGGAAGTGCAGCTCTTTTATGGGGAAGTTCCGGTGGGAAGCGGCCTGGAGAAACTCGTCGTGCGCCGCGGCCAGGTTCGCTATCTGCGGCCCGAAGGCGGTTTCGGCGGCCCCAGTCAAATGAGCTATTACGAAGTGTGCGCCAATGTCCGCGTCATCGAACTGGCCGAGGCGCTCGTCCGCTCCGCCTCCGCCGCTACAGTCGGCGCTCCCCAGCTCACTCCTGGCCCCTGATCCCAAATCGTTTCGTAGGGGCGGACCCGCGCTTGCCCGCTGGGGCTCCGTTAGCGCAGGAGGGTCAGCCCTTTTCCCGGGGCTTCCGCCGCCGCGCGTCGTATCGAGCGCCCACGGCGATGCCGACCATTTCCTAAATTGGGGTGTGCCCTAGGGGCACAACCCCTAGAATCGCCGATCGATTTCAGATGGCCTCCTGACCTTTGGGACAGAACATCGCCCGTCTGTGGACTTCCCATGGACATCCGGCGAGGGCATTCTTGCCTTCACTCCCCACTCGTCCCTCATCACTTCTGTATAATCCACTCGGAGGCGAAAGGGGTCCGGTGATCCTCCCGGTCTTCAAAGCCGGAGATTCGACCGCTCGCCGGCCGAATGGTGGGTTCGACTCCCACACGCTTCCGCCAA
>DATKNR010000185.1:0-41890 GCA_035541255.1 Patescibacteria group bacterium
GAAACGTATTGGCAGCAGACGCATCGTCAGATCGCGGACGAGCAGGGAGCTGCTGGCGCTATCGTTGAGACCCATCCCTGGCTGGTGACTCAGTTTGACGACTTTGCGCACCGCCTGGGCATGCGCGCACTTTTCCGGCGAATGGGGAACCTCCAGGGCCGCCGCGTCCTGGACATGGGATGTGGCCGGGGGCGATGGGTGGAGGAATTTTCGCGGCGCGGAGCACGAGTGACGGGAATCGATTGGTCCGAAGAAGCGCTCGAACAGGCTCGTCGGCGCGTCCCGCAGGCCGAGTTCATGCGCATGCCGGTGACGAGCCTGGACTTCGCGGAAAGCTCGTTCGACGTGGTGAATTGTTTCACGGTCGTTCAGCATCTCCCCTATGAAGTGCAGGCTGGCGTGATTCGCCAAGCGGCGCGCGTGCTGGTTTCGGGCGGCTGGTTTTCTCTGGTGGAGCTAACCGCGCCGCAGGCTGGGCCACATGTGTTCCCGCGGCGCGCTGAGGATTGGGTCGCTCTGGCGCGGGAATGCGGATTTACTCTGGCCGGTGCGCGCGGATGTTGCTACGAACTGGCGTTTCGTCCTTACAAAGCACTGATGAATTTGTTGCGCGTCAGTGCGGGAAACTCCGGGAGCGCAGCCGGCGTGGGAGCCCGGCGGGGGATCACGGGCAAACAACGGGCCAACCGCCTGCTGATGGCTGCGCTCGCGTTACCAGCCTTTCCGCTGGAACTCCTCTCCTTGCCTTTCCCGGTCGGTATGGCTACGCACGCCGCGATGCTCTTCTGTCGCGGCGAAGACTCGGACCGCCTATGACGATCGCGCAGTTGCCGTTTACGGGTACGGTTGCCGCGGCCGGCGCGGCGCGCCGTTTGCGTATCGCCGTCGTTACTCCGGAACTGCATCGCACGGGCGGGACCGAGCGTGCCACTGCGGAACTGGTGGCGGCGCTGGCACGCGAGCACGACGTTTGCCTCTATTGCCGCCGTTGGGAGGGCGAGGATGGCATTCCGGTGTGCCATCATCCCGTGTACGTCTTTCCCGGACCGGGCGTTGTCCGGCACATGAATTTTTTTGTGGCCGCATCGCTCGCCGTTTGGCGCGGCGAGCGGCTCCACGGCCCGTACGACTGTGTCTATTCCCCGGGAGCGAATTGCTCACAAGTGAGCATTTCTACGGCCTGGTTTTGCCAGGCCCGCCAACGAGATTTGCTTCGTACCAAGCGCTTCCAGCTCTCTCCCGCCACCTGGGAGGACCGCCTGCGGGGTTGGCATCGAACGATTTCTGCCAACTGGTATGCGCAGCTCGAAAGCCGCTTCTATGCCTCACCCCGGCTCCAAAAAGTCATTTGCCCTGCGGAGGTGGTTTCTCGCGACCTGATGGAGTGCTACGGCGCGCGGCCCGAGCGCCTGGTCGTGGCCCATTCCGGAGTCGATACTGCCACATTCAACCGCGAGCGGCGCAAGGAATTGCGGGAATCCGCTCGAAGCGAACTGGGATTGCGCCCCGATGAATTTTGTTTTCTGTTTGTCGGCACGGACTGGGTCAGAAAATGCCTGCTGACCGTCCTGGACGCGCTGGTCCACGTCCCTGGCGCGCTGCTCTGCGCCGTGGGCCCGTATGATCCCGCGACTTGGCGGCGATATGCGGAGCGGGCAGGGGTTAGGGACCGCGTGCGCTTTCCTCCCCGCCGCCCGGACGTCGTCTCCTATTACGCGGCGGCAGACGCGGTCGTGGCCCCGTCCTTCTACGAGCCGTTTGGAATGGTCCCTCTTGAAGCCGTCGCCTGTGGTGTCCCAGTGATCATCACACGGCAGATGGGTGTGGCGGAGATTCTCGACGATGACAGTGCCGTCATCCTTGACGATCCTTCAGATTCCGCGGCGCTCGCAAAATCCATGCGCCGGTTGATGGAGGATTCGGCTTTGCGGGAAAACTTGGTGCTTCACGGAGAATTGCGCGCAAGGATGAACCCCTGGGATGGAATCTGCCGGGCCACTCTGGACGCCATCCGGGAGACCGCCACGATCCGAAAGGCCGTCGCGGATGGACACGCGCACGCATGAGCCGCACTCGAGAGCGTCGCTTACGGATTTTCCTCGTGGGAACGGAGTTTTTCCGCAGTTACGGCGGCATCCAGTACGTTAACCGGCTGCTCGTCCGTGCGTTTTGCGATATGGGGTTGCGCACGCCGCTTGAGTTTGAAGTGTTCAGCTATATCGACGGGCCCGAGCATTTTCCGCCGGAAATGACTGGCGCGGGCGCAGTTCGCTGGTACGGCGCGGAACGCCGCCGCGGGGAACTCGCATGGATTCTGTCCAAGAGGCTGGCCGCGTCCCAGCCGGATCTCGTGCTCTTTACGCACGTCTCGCTCAGTCCGCTGGGTGAGTTGGTGCGCAGGATCGCTCCGGGCGCGCGATTGGCCGTTCTCGCCCACGGCACGGAAGTGTGGCAGCCCTTGGAATCGCGCGTCGCCCGTTTCCTGAAACACGTCGACTCCTTCGTTTCTCCCAGCGAATTCACGGCACGAAAACTGGCGGAGATCCAGGGTATCTCTGCTTCCCCAATCACAGTCATCCCTCACGGTCTCGATCCGGATTGGATGACACGTACGGACGCTTCTGCGGAGGCGGCCAGGCCCGCAGTTGCTCGCACCGGCCCGGCTCTGCTCAGTGTCTCCCGGCTCAGCCGTGCTGATCGCGAAGGGAAAGGCATCGATCTCGTGCTGCAAGCCCTCCCCACCGTCATTGCCGAGTGTCCTGGAGTGCGCTATCGAGTGGTGGGTGGAGGCGGCGACCTGCCGCGTCTCGCGGAAATGGTCCGCAAACTAGGATTGAGCGCACGAGTGGATCTCCCTGGCGCTCGCAGGGACGAAGCCCTGAAGCAGGCCTATTCGGAAGCGGATGTTTTTGTTCTTCCCACCCAGGTGGAGGGGTTCGGGGTCGTATTCCTCGAGGCCATGTTCAATCGTCTGCCCGTTGTAGCCGTTCGCGCTTCGGCCAATCCGGAAGTGGTGGAAGACGGAGTTACAGGATTACTGGCCGCGCCGGGCAATGCAAAGGAACTGGCCGACGCGATCGTTGCGGTGGTTGCCGATCCCGAACGTAGGCGCGCCATGGGAGCGGCCGGCCGCAGGCGGGTCGATCAGATGTATCGCTTCGAGCACTTCACCGCGCGCTGGGAGCGCTGGCTGGCCGGCCAGGTTCCGGAAGTGTTTTACGCGGCGCGGCAGACGTCCGCATTCACGCGAGCCCGGGCGGCAGGAGCGGCGTAGGAATGTGCGGCATTTGCGGCTGGTGGGAGCAGCATGACGCAGCGAGCACCGCTCCGCTGGTGGCCATGCTTCGCCAGATGATTCCTCGCGGGCCGGATGACGAGGGATGGACCGAGGTCCACCCGCGATCGGGCGGCGGTCTGCTCCTGGGCGCCCGGCGCCTCGCCATTCAGGATCTTTCCCTGGCCGGCCACCAGCCCATGAAGGATCCGCGGACGGGCACATGGCTCGTGTTCAACGGCGAGATATTCAACTTCCAGGAATTGCGAAAGGAGTTGGAGGCACGCGGCTGCATTTTCCATTCGCAGGGTGATACGGAAGTGATGCTCGCCGGCTATAGAGAATGGGGGGAGAAATTCATCGAGCGGCTCCGCGGAATGTTCGCCTTTGCTCTCTGGGATTCCCAGCGGCAGACGCTTCTGGTGGTCCGCGACCGTCTCGGGATCAAGCCGATTTACTACGCCGCGCTGCCCGGGCGTCTGGTTTTCGCTTCCGAACTGCGGGCCGTGCTGGCCAGCGGATTGGTGTCGCGCGACCTGGACGTCACCGGCCTCGACACATTCCTGAAATTTGGTGCCGTGCAGGAGCCATCCACGATGGTCCGCGGAGTCCGGTTACTGCCGGCCGGATGTCTGCTTCGCTGGAGCGCGGGCAATTTCCAGATCGAACGCTATTGGGACCTGCCGGCCGCAACGCTACCGCTCAATGGCGACCGCCGCGTTCGTGCCGAACACGTGGAGGCCCTGAGGGAGGAACTCGACACGGCTGTGCGGCTGCGGCTCGTCAGCGATGTTCCGCTCGGCGTCTTCCTGAGCGGCGGTCTCGACTCCACTGTCCTTGCCGCCATCGCCGCGCGTCACTCCAGCCGGCTGAAGACATTTACTCTGACCTTCGCGGAAGAGGAGTTTGCGGAGGGCATGATGGCGAAGCAGGTGGCGCGCCTGCTGGGAACCGAGCATCACGAAATCACCATCGCACAGGGCGATCTGCTCCGCGCTCTTCCAGACGCGGTCGCCGCGATGGACCAGCCGACCGTGGATGGAATCAACACTTACATGGTCTCGCGTGTCACCAAGCAGGCTGGAGTTACTGTCGCCCTCTCGGGCCTGGGAGGGGACGAGCAATTCGCCGGTTACCGTAGTTTCCGTATGGTCCCTCGGATGGAATGGACCGAGCGCAGCGTCCCGTCTTGGATTCGCCGCACGGCTGGCAACTCGGTCAGCCCATTTCTCGGCGGCAGCAGTCGCGGGCAGAAGATGGCTCTGTGGCTCGCCGGACGCGACGCGTTCCCCCATCCTTTCTATCTCTCCCGGCTGATTCTTTCGCCCGCCCAGATTGCTCGTATCCTGCGTCCGGAGCGCCTGCTCGAGATCGAATTTGGCGTCTCTGGAGTGGAATTTGCCCGCCAACAGCGCCTGATCGCCAGACATGACGCCGTCAACCGCGTCTGTTGCCTCGAACTGCTGGTCTATCTTCGCAACACCTTGCTCCGCGACACGGATTCGATGAGTATGGCGCACTCGCTCGAGGTCCGCGTGCCCTTGCTGGACCATCGCGTGATGGAACGGGTCTTGCAGCTCCCCGGACGCTGGAAGCTCGATGGCCGCCAGCGGAAGCCGTTACTCGTCGTTGCCGCTGGCCGCGAGTTGCCGGCGAAGATCCTCCATCAGAGCAAACGCGGATTTGAATTCCCCTGGGACCAGTGGTTGCGCGGCGAATTGCGGCCCGCGGTGGAAGCGGCGCTGGCCTCTCCCGGAACCGTGCTCGAATCCGCCCTCGACTGGCAGCAGGTTCGAAACCTCTGGACGGGATTCCTCGCGGGCCGGCACCACTGGTCGCGCGTTTGGATGTTCTGTGTCCTGCAGCAGTGGGCCTCGCAGAATCTGGCCGCATGAAAGTCCTGGTCAACGCCGTGTCCGCGAAGCTGGGTGGTGCAGCCACCTATGTCCGCAATCTGGCGGCCGCTGTGGAAGCACACGCTTTGCCGGACGACCGCTTCGTGTTTGTCGTTCCACCGGAGCGAGCCGCAGAAATGGCGCGGTCGTCCCGCCAGATTCGCATTGTGACGAGTCGCGCCGCGTCCGGCTCCTATGTGCGCCGCTGGTGGTGGGATCAGGTGACTTTGCGGCGGATGGTGGCCCGGGAAAATCCTGATGTGCTCTTCAGCTCCGCCAATTTCGCCATGATGGCCTGCCCTTGCCCTCAGGCCCTGCTGGTTCGCATCCCGATCTATTTCTCCCGCGAGTACTGCGAGCACGTGCTGCCGGCCAAATCGGGCGCGTTCCGTGCGGAAACTGCCCTCCGCCGTTGGCTCGTCTGCCGTTCGGTGGCCAGCGCCGACTGCGTTGTGACTCCTTCGGCCGCGATGCGCGACGACCTCCGGCGGTTCGCGCGCATTCCCGACAGCCAGCTTCGCGTCATTCCCTACGGTGTTCCCTGCAATCGTTTGGTTCAGCAGGAGCCGCCACGCCGTTCCGCCGGCCAACTCCTGCGCGCTCTCTGGGTTTCCCATTACGCCGACCATAAAGATCTGGCCACCCTCCTTCGCGCCGTCGCGATCCTCCGCGAGACCGGCCGGACGCAGGTGGAATTGCGGATTACGCTCGAATCGCCGGCCGGGGGCGTCCAGCACGGGCAGCACACGAGGATGCCCGCCGAAGAGCAGGAATTGCTGGCGGCGCTCAACGGCGCTGTGCAGTACCTCGGGGTGCTTCCTTACGAGCAGATCTGGGAGGCCTACCGTCAGGCCGACATGTTCGTGTTTCCCTCCCTCTGCGAGTCATTCGGACATCCGCTGGTGGAGGCCATGGCAGCGGGACTTCCCGTGGTGGCGTCTGATATCGCCATCCATCGCGAAATTTGCGGGGAGGCCGCTGAGTATTTTCCTGTCCGCGACGCACAGGCATTGGCCGCGCGGCTCGAGTCTCTGGCCACGGAAGTATCCCGGCGTGAAGCAATGTCCCGCGATGGCGCCTTGCGTGTCCGGAATTTTGTCTGGGAGGATCACGTTTCGCGCTTGCTGGCCCTTCTTCGCGAGCTTTCTGCGGCGCGTCAGGCCCGCGTGGCCGTGGCCGCAAACGTGGCTTGAGGTGCGGGATTTTCTGCTCTGCTAGCGTGCTCTCGATTCTCCACAACCAACCATGTGCGGAATAACCGGCGGCGCACCCGGGATTGACGCCGGGATTCTCAAGCGCATGACCGCGGCTCTGGCCCATCGTGGGCCCGATGGTGAGGGCTGCTTCCATGCCGCCGGACCGCACGGAGTCAGTCTGGGCCACCGCCGGCTCGCTGTGATCGATCTTTCCGGCGGCCGCCAGCCCATGACCAGTGCGGACGGACGCTGGACCATCGTTTACAACGGAGAGATCTACAACTTCCGCGAGCTGCGCAGTCGGCTTGAGGCCTGTGGTACCGCCTTTCGCACCAATTCCGATACGGAGGTTTTGCTTGAGGCGTGGGCCCGATGGGGTGCGGATGCGCTCGAGAGCTTGCGCGGCATGTTTGCGTTTGCCTTGTGGGATACGCGCGAGCGTTCCCTGTGGCTGGTCCGCGACCGCCTCGGGATCAAACCCCTTTACTACTCCCTCGCTGGTGGCGGCATATTGTTCGGCTCAGAAATCAAGGCGCTGCTTGCGCACCCGGCCGTTTCGCGCCGCCTGCGCGCTTCGGCCGTGGACGACTTCCTCGCTTACCTCTACATCCCCGCGCCGCAGACGATTTTCGAAGATATCGAGGAACTCCCTCCCGCCCACTGCCTCCGCTACGCAGACGGTGCCGCGGAAATTCGTTGCTACTGGCGGGCCTGCCCGCCGCCGGCCGGCGAGGAAAAGGAATCCACCGCCGAGGAGCTTCGAGCCATTCTGGAGGACTCGGTTCGTCTTCGCCTGGTGAGCGACGTCCCCCTTGGCGCGTTCTTGAGCGGCGGCCTGGACTCCAGCAGCATAGTGGCGCTCGCCGCGCGCGCGCAGCAGGATCCCGTGCGCACGTTCAGCTTGGGATTCGGGGCCGGCGAGGAACACTATACGGAGCTCGATTTCGCTCGCCTCGTCTCTGCCCGATACGCCACCCAGCATCGCGAGTTGACCATCCGTCCGGATTGCGCGCAGTTGCTGCCGCGCATGGTGGCTCTTTTCGACGAACCGTTCGGAAATCCCACCGCCCTTCTGCTCCACGCGCTTTCGGAAGAGACCAGAAAGCACGTAACCGTTGCGCTGGCCGGTGACGGCGGCGACGAGCTTTTTCTCGGCTATCCGCGTTATCTCGGCGTACGCTTGCACCGCGCCTGGAACGGCGTGCCTTCGCCCCTCCGCCGTGCCGCCGCCCATCTGGCGCAGCGCGTTCCCGAGGGCACCAACGGACATCATGCCCGCCGCAGGGCCCGCGAATTCTTCTCCGATGGCGATGGCTCTTGGCAGGCCGCCTATATCGGCTGGGTGTCCTACTTCACTCCTGGAATGCGTGCCGAGCTTTACTCGCCCGACTTCCGTGCCGCGGTCGGCGATCATTCGGCAGAAGCGTTCCTGGAGCGGCGCTTCGCGGAAGTTGCCGGCTGCGATCCACTGGCCCAGGCCTGCTACGTCGACCTGCATTCGTTCCTGCCCCACAACGTGCTGCAGTACGGCGACCGCATGAGCATGGCGCATGCCCTCGAGCTGCGCGTTCCTTTCACGGACCATCGCCTGGTGGAATTTGCCCTGGCTCTTCCCTCGCGGCAGAAGCTGCGCCGCCGCGAGACGAAACATTTGCTGCGCGCTGCCATGCAATCCCTTTTGCCCGGCGAGACTCTCCAGCGCGCGAAGCTGGGCCTCAATCCGCCGATGGGCCGCTGGCTGAGCCGTGAACTCGCGCCTATGGTCGATCGCTATCTCTCCGCGGACGCGGTGCGGCAGCGCGGCTGGTTCCGCCCGGAAGCCGTCGCCCGCCTGCGATCGGAGTTTTCCAGCGGCCGCCGCGATTTTTCGCTGCATCTCTGGAGTCTGCTCGTTCTCGAGGAATGGGCGCGTCAGTACCTGGACGCTCCCCTCCCCGTCGAAATTACTCCCAGCCGCGCGGAGGCTGTCGCGTGAGAATCCTCTACGTTTCACATTACTTTCCCCCGGAGATGGGGGCGCCCGCGGGCCGCGTGGCCGGCCTCGGACGTCAATGGGCTGCGGCGGGACACGACGTTCACGTCCTTACCGGCTTTCCCCATCATCCCACTGGCCGGATCCATCCCGACTATCGCCGCGCCTTCCTTCGCGGCTTTCTCAGCGAGCAAATGGACGGCGTTCGCGTCCATCGCACTTGGATCTTCCCCGCGGCCAACCGCGGAAAGGTGCGCCGCTCGCTTAACTACTCCTCGTTCATGGCCTCCGCGTTCATTTCGGGTTCCCTCAGGGTGCCGCGCCCGGACGTCATTGTGGCTACATCCCCGCAATTGCTCTGCGCCGCGGCCGGCCGGTTGCTCGCGCGGCGCTTCCGCGTTCCGATGGTGATGGAAGTGCGCGACCTTTGGCCCGAATCCCTGATTGCAGTCGGTGCCTCAAGCCGGCAGTCGCCGCTGGTCGCCGGGCTGGAACGAATTGCCAGGGGGCTCTACGCCCGCGCCTCACACATCGTCACCGTTACGGAGTCGCAGCGCGACGTGATTGTGCGCATGGGCGTTTCCGCAGACCGCGTCAGCGTGATTCCCAACGGGGTAGACCGTGGCTTTCTCGATGCGGGTGCCGCCCTTTTTGGTTCCGCTTCTGCTTCCGCTGCGGGACGATTTGAGGTGACCTATATCGGCACTATCGGTATGGCCCATCATCTCGAAACTCTGCTGGAAGCCGCGGAGATTCTCCGCGATGAGCCGCGGTTTCACTTCCGGCTGGTGGGAGAAGGCGCATGCCGTGAGGGGCTGGAATCCCTGGCGCGTTCCCGCCGGCTGGCAAACGTCGAGTTTTGCGGCGAGCGGCCCCGCGCCGAGGTGCCCCGCTGGATCGCCGAATCTTCCGCCTGCGCGGTTTTGCTCCGCCGCAACGAAGTCTTCCGGACCGTCGTCCCTTCCAAGCTCCTCGAAATCATGGCCGTCGGCCGTCCCATCCTTCTGGGTGTTGAGGGAGAAGCCAAGGCGCTTGTAGATCGTGCCGGCGCCGGAGTGGCTATTGAACCGGAGAATGCCGGCCAGCTTGCCGCGGTAATTCGCGCGCTCGCCTCCGACCCCGCGCGCTGCCGCCGTCTCGCGGAAAACGGCCGCGCATTTGTCGCTCGCGAATTCCTACGCGAGAAGCTCGCGGAGCGCTATGCCGGCATCCTCAACCGTCTCGTTGCGCCCGCGGCTGCGTCTCCAGTTTCCGCCCAGCCAGCCTGCAGTGCACTTCCATCTGTCGAGGAGCCCGGATGAGAACTTACATCCTCATACTGGTCGTTTCCAGCGTCCTCTCCTATCTGATCACGCTCTGGCTTTCCCGGCTGGCCGCGGAGCGCGGATGGGCGCGGCGTGCGGACGAAAATGGGACGGGGCTTGGTATCCCGCGCCTGGGCGGGCTCGCTATCTTCACCGCCATTCTCGCCTCGCTTGGCGCTGCTCTTCTCCTTCGCAATATGGTCACAGACCGGCTCCTGGCTGCCGGGAGGCTCGGCGTGGCGCTGACCGTCGCCTGCCTGGCTGTATTCCTTATGGGTCTCTACGATGATCTGAAAGGCGCGCGTCCCTGGCAGAAGCTGGCGGTGCAGTGCATCGCCGCTGTAGCACTCTACTCCTTCGGATTCCGCGTCGATATCCTATCGAATCCCCTCACGCATACCCCGATCACCCTTGGCTGGCTGGGACTGCCCCTCACCGTTCTTTGGCTCGCCGCGATTTCCAATGCGTTCAACCTGATTGACGGCATGGACGGCCTGGCCGCTGGAGTAGGACTGTTCGCGGCCGTTTCGCTCTTTCTTCTAGCCGCCTTGGGTTCCAACGTCTTTGTCGCGGCAGTCGCCGCTTCGGTTGCCGGCGCGTTGCTCGGCTTCCTCCCCCATAATTTTCATCCCGCGCGGATTTACCTCGGTGATTCCGGCAGTCTTACCGCCGGTCTGACGCTGGGAGCGCTTTCGATCGTCAGCGAACAAAAGGGACCGGTGATGGTCACCATGGCCATCCCCCTGCTCATTTTCGGCCTGCCGTTGCTTGAGGTCGCGGTCACCACCACGCGCCGTCTGCTCAGTGGTCATCCTCTCTTCGGCCGTGATGAAGACCATCTGCACCATCGCCTTCTCAAAGTCGGCGTCGCCAAGCGTCTCGCTCTTTTCGTGCTGTATGGACTTGCCGCGCTCTTCGCGTTCAGCTCCATCCTGCTGGTGAACTATTCCGGTTCTGTGGCGCCCCTCATCGCGGTTCTGTGTGGCGCCTTCGCCTGGATCGTGGTGAACCAGATGCGCTATCCGGAATTTACCGAGCTCGATGCTCACATACGTCTTTCTCTCGCCAGTCAGCCCGCCGTGCTCAGAAATCAGATTGCCATCCGCAAGGCCTTCGGCAGCCTGGAGAGTGCCGGAACGGCGGCCGAAGTATGGGAAATTCTCTCCAACCTCTTGGCCCAGTTGGGATTTGCGGAAGCCCGCTGCGAACTTCGCAGCATGAGCGGAGAGCTGTCGCACGAATTCCATTGGAAGTTCAATCCGGGGGCTGTCGGCAGCTCAGGTGGTGCGCGTGCCGCCGGGTATCGCGGCGGGTCCATGTGGTGCATGGACATCCCCGTGCACGGTGCGGGCGGCGCGAACGGAATCGTGCGTTTGGGTCATGCCTTCGACCGGCGTGCGCCCTTGTTCCGAATGCAATCTCTGCTGGAACTGATTTCGGAAAACTTCGCCAACGCGCTCATCGCCCGTGTGAACGATGTACACGCTCCGGCGCCTGCCGCCGTCAGCATTCCTGCGCCGCTCGCCCCCGCGCACCTGAAGGCAGCCGCGGGCCTGCGGCGATGACTCTGCCGGCGCGGTCGTATATCGAGCGGAACGAACCCCGGAAGCCTTCGCTTTCATGAGTCAACTTCTTTCCTATCTCGCCGCCCAGGCGCGCACCCAGCCGGCTTCAACCATTCGTTTTGTTGCCGGCGAACTCTGGCGCCGCGGGCGCGCTCGGCTGCATCCCGCCCTGGCCAGCGGCCTCGCGGAGTGGGACAGCCGGCACTTCAGCGATCTCGCCCCACTCTTCGTTTCATCGGTCCCGACGGCAGGCCTGCGCACTGCGGCGGGCCCTTGGGTCGCTGCCACGCTCGCTCGCGCCGATCGTGTGTGCCGCGGGGAAGTGGAAATATTCCACGAATGGTTCGATGCCGGTCTGCAACCCGATTGGCACAGCGACTGGCAGTCAGGATATCGCTGGCCCCTCGACCCCGCCGGCCGGTTGCGCGTCCTGGATGCTCCGCCGGGCGCAGATGTGAAGCGCCCATGGGAGCTGGCGCGCTTTCATCAGGGGCTGGACCTGACCGCCGCTTCGGCCCTCACCGGTAATCCCGGTTTCTCCGCCACGTTCGCCTCCCTCGTCCGCCAGTGGATAGACCACAACCCCTGGCCTCTCGGCATTCATTGGGTCATGCCCATGGAAGTTGCGATCCGGTCGATAAACTGGATTCAATCCGCGATGCTCGCGAGCACCGCGGGCTGCTTGGATGATTTATTTGCCCGCGAACTCTCGCGAAGTCTGTTTCTCCACGGCCGCCATCTTTGGGCCTACCGGGAGTGGAACCCCGTGGCTCGTGCGAATCATTACCTCGCCTGCGTGGTCGCGTTGGTTTGGCTGGGCCTTCTTTTCGAAGCCACTCCGGAAGGCCGTCAGTGGCTGGAATTCGGCCGCCGCGAACTGCTCGCGGAAATGGAGTCGCAATCGGGCGCCGATGGTGTGGTTCGCGAGGGCTCAAGCGGTTACCACGCTCTGGTCACGGAACTTTTCCTGTCGGCAGCCCTGCCGCTGGCCCGCCGTGAAGCAAATGGCGGCTCGCATACCCCGGGCCAGTCCCGTAATGGCCACCTCGCTTCTTCCATCGAGCGGGCTACCTCGACCGCCTTCGCCGTGCGCCTCGATCTCCTGTTCGATTTTCTTTCCGCCCTCTGCGAGGGCCGCCCGGGCAGTCTGGACCCACCTATCTGGGGCGACGCTGACGATGGCCGGGTGCTTCCGTTCGGCGGTACCAGTCTCCCGCCTGTCCGGGTTCTTTCCGCGATTGGCGACGCACTCTCCGGCCGTCTGCATCCCTCCGGATACCCAGCCCTGGACGCTGAGATTTTCTGGCGGTTCGGCCAGTTGCCGGATACTCACGCAACCGCCAACGCCGCGCCTTCGCACCGCTCGCAGGCCTTTGCCGGCGCTGGCTTCTATTTCTTTTCCGGTTCGCATATCCGGGGCAGCGTGCGTTGCGGTCCGTTGGGAGTGGGCGGATGGGCCAATCATGCGCATAATGACCAGCTCAGCTTCGAATTCGTTTTTGACGGCTGTCCCATCGTCGTTGATCCCGGTCTCCCGTGCTATTCAACGGATCCCGCCGCCCGCAACCTGTTCCGTTCCACGCGCTATCACAACACTGTAGAGATCGCCGGCGCCGAGCAGAATCGCTTCTGGCCGGCCCTGCTGTTCCGCATCGTCGACGATACCCGCAGTCACACGCACGAATGGTCCGCCGGCGACGGTGGTGCCACCTTTATCGGTTCCCATTCCGGCTACGCCCGGCTCGCCGAACGCGCCATCGTTCGCCGTCAGCTTTGCCTCACCCCCGACGATACTCTCGCGGTACTCGACCTAGTGGAGCTGGCAGGAGCCGCGCCGGTCGCATGGTATTTTCATTTCGCGCCCGGCATTGATCCCAAACCCATGACCAACGCATCCCCGGCGCTCCCGGTCCTTGGCATGGTGCTGCACTCCCGCTGGCAACTGGGCCCCATGCAACTGGCCGTTTGGACGGCATTTCCGCCGCGAGTATTGGAATCAAGCGCCGGCATGGGTTGGATCGCTCCACACTTCGGAAAAAAAGTGGAGGCGCCCACTCTCGAATTCCGCGGGAACTTCGCGGAACGCGCCGAAGTGAAATTTATCTTCAGCCCGGTGGATCCGGTGATGGCCGAGCCCGCGGCGGGTCATTCTCAATGAGACAGGTGGCGCAAAATCTTCGCAGTGGTGAAATTGCTGTTGCGGACGTGCCGGCCCCCGCTCTCCGAGGCCCCGGCGTTCTCGTCGCCACTTCGTTTTCGGTTCTCAGCCCCGGTACGGAACGCGCCGCCGTGGAACTGGGCCGCTCCTCTCTGCTCGGAAAAGCCCTTCGGCGTCCGGATCAGGTGCGCAAGGTGCTCGACTCCCTGCGGCGCGAGGGCGTTGCAGCGACATTGCGAAAAGTTCGCGAGCGCCTCGATGTGGATCGTCCGCTCGGGTACAGCGCCTCGGGCGTCGTTCTTGAATCCCGCGATGCTCCCTTCGCTCCCGGCGACCGCGTGGCGTGTGCGGGCACTGACGCCGCCACGCACGCAGAGATTAATTTCGTTCCGCGCAACCTCTGCGCTCGCGTTCCACGCGGCGTCCCGATGGACGAAGCCGCATTCGCCGCCCTCGGCGCGATTGCCCTGCACGCCTTGCGCCTGGGAGAAGTGGCGCTCGGGGAGGATGTCGCTGTCATCGGTCTGGGCCTCGTCGGCCTCCTTCTCGCTCAGGCCCTCCGGGCAGCGGGCTGCCGCGTCACCGGTTTCGACCTTCGCGCCGACCGTCTGGCGGCCGCCTCTCGACTCGGTGTCGACTGCATTTCCGTTGCTTCTCCGGAGGCCCTCGCCGAAGCGTCACCGGGCTCCGCGGGCTTCGCTCGCGTTTTTCTGTGCGCCGCCGCGCGCTCCGCCGAACCGGTGGAATTCGCCGTGCAAGCGGCGGGCGACCGCGCCCGTCTCATTGTCGTCGGCGATGTGCGCACAGATTTCCCTCGAAATGCCTGCTACGAGAAAGAGCTGAGCATTGTCTATGCCCGCTCTTACGGCCCCGGCCGTTACGACCCTGCCTACGAAGAACAGGGCCACGATTATCCTCGCGCCTATGTTCCCTGGACGGCGCAGCGCAATCTCGAAACATTCCTCGACCTGCTCGCCAGCCGCCGCATGGCCGTTGCGCCGCTGATCACGCATCGCCTGCCCATTGCGGATGCCGCTCGCGCCTACGACATCGTCTCTGGCGGTGAGTCTTCGCTCGGCGTCGTGATCGAGTATCCGGCCTTCGAAACCGCTCCTCAATCAGTTATCGAATTACGATCCCGCGAGCCTCGGCGGCCCGGTTCGCTGGGGATCGGGTGGATCGGCGCCGGAAGCTACGCGGTCACCTCTCTCCTCCCGCATATCGCCGCAGACCGCCGCGTCCGGATGCTTCAGGTGTCGAACGCTCGCGGTCTTTCGGCAAAACGCGTTGCGGACCAGTTCCAGTTCGCCGCCTGCACCACGGATCCACAAGCAGTGCTCGCCGACCCGGATTGCGACGCAGTGTTCATTGCCACCCGGCATAGCCTGCATGCAGGTCTGGTGACCTCCGCGCTCGAGGCGGGCAAATCCGTTTACGTGGAAAAACCGCTGTGTGTCTCGCTGGAAGAGCTTGCCGCCGTCGAAGCTGCCTGGGCGCGCCATTCTCTTCCGCTCGTCGTTGGATTCAATCGTCGCTGGGCTCCGGCGACCGCAGCGTTGCAGGAATTTTTTTCTTCTGACTCCCGCGAGCCGGTTAGCATCCGCTACGCAGTTCGCGCCGGCGTACTCCCCCCGGGACACTGGCTTCTCGATCCCTCCGAAGGCGGCCGCATTGCCGGGGAGGTCTGTCATTTCGTGGATTGGTGCCTGTTCCTGGTTGGCGTCCGGCCCGAACGCGTTTTCGCCGGGCTTCGTGGCCAGGGCCCGAGTGAATCTCTCCACGCCATACTCGAATTTCCCGGTGGCAGCCAGGCGGCCATCGCCTATGAGCAGTTGCCCGCCCACGGCCTGCCCAAGGAACGCATCGAAGTTTCTCGAGGCGGTCGCATCGCGATCATTGAGGATTTTCGCGCCGTAACCCTTCACTCCCCCGCTGGCCGCCGGCGTCGCCTCTTCCGTGGCAAGGGGCAGGCGGAAATGGTCGCCGCGGTCGTGTCCGCATTTCTCGATGGCCGTGTCCCCCATCCTGTTTCCCGTGCTTTTGATTCCACCCGGGCAACCCTCAAGCTCTTTGAATCCGCCTCTTCCGGCTTTCCTCTTCCGCTCGATTAGCCCCGCCGGTCCTGCCTGCCTGTTGTTAGCAGCTCCTTAAATCATTCGCCTCAATAGTCTTTTCCCAGGGCCTTGATTCGGCGACAATGGAACCTCGTCTCGTGCCTGTTCTTCTTCTCTGGTCGGAGGATTCGTGAACGTTTCGATTGTAGGCTGCGGTTACGTGGGACTCGTGACGGGCGGTTGTCTCGCTACCATTGGTCACCATGTGATCTGCATGGACAGCGATGCCGAGCGCATCCGTTCGCTCGTCGCGGGGCACGTTCCCATATACGAGCCGCATCTCGAGGAACTTCTCGCTCGCTCTCGTTCCGAGCGCCGGATTGAGTTTACGGGTGATCTTCCCGCCGCAGTGGCGAAGTCCGATGCAATCTTCATCTGTGTGGGAACGCCCCCGCTGGAAAATGGCGAAGCCGATCTCTCGGCGATCGAGGCCGTTGCGCGTGTCATCGCCACCGAAGCGCGCGGCTCGAAGCTGGTGATCGAAAAAAGCACTGTCCCCGTTCGCACCGGGGAACAGCTCCGCCGCGCCCTCGAGGTCTACGGCCGCGCGACTGCCGCGAAATTTCAGGTGGTTTCGAATCCCGAGTTTCTTCGCGAGGGCAGTTCCGTCACCGATTTCCTGCATCCCGACCGCATCGTGGTCGGCGTGGACGAACCCGGTGCCGCGGAACAGATGCGCGAGATGTACCGCCCCATTCTGGAGCGTAAATTCTCATGTCCGGCGCACAACGGCGCCTGTCCTCCCGGCCCCATGCCCCAGTTCGTCGTCACCACCATCAATTCGTCCGAGCTCATCAAGCACGCCAGCAACTCCTTCCTGGCGTTGAAGATTTCCTATGCCAACCAGCTTGCCGATTTGTGTGAACGTCTCGGCGCGGACGTGCAGGAGGTCACCCGTGCCATGGGCATGGATCCTCGTATCGGCCCTCAATTCCTCAACGCGGGCATCGGGTTCGGCGGCTTCTGTTTCCCCAAGGATATCCAGGCCTTCTACCGCCTGGCGGAGCGCGCTGGCATGGACTTCAAGCTCCTCAAAGAGGCGGAGCGGATTAATAAGGACCGCGTCGAACAATTCGTCGAAAAGGCCAGGCGAGCGCTTTGGGTTCTGAAAGGAAAGCAGGTAGGTGTTTTGGGCCTCACTTTCAAGCCCAATACGGACGATATTCGTTTCGCGCCCGCGCTGGAGATTCTCCGTCGCCTGCTCGGCGAAGGCGCCTCTGTTCGCGCCTACGATCCGCAGGGAATGAAGCGAACGCAGGCCCAGTTCCCTACGGTAAATTATTGTTCCGACCCCTACGAGGTTGCATCGGGTGCCGATGCCGTTCTTGTTCTCACGGAATGGCCCGAATTTCGTGAGCTGGATTGGCAACGCGTCCACGGCATGATGGTCCGCCCGCTCGTGCTCGACGGCCGCAATCTGCTCGATCCCGGTCGCATGCGGCAACTGGGTTTCGAATACCACTCCGTCGGCCGTCCCGATTGATTGCCCTCCGGGTCCGGGCCGCCGGATTCGTCATTTGCTGGCCTTTTCCTTATCGAGCTGGGCCCTGAAGAATTCCAGCGTCAGCCGCAGGCCCTCTTCGAGTTGCACCTTCGGTTCCCAGCCCAGCAGCGTCTTTGCTTTTGTGATATCGGGACAACGCTGCTTCGGGTCGTCCTGCGGCAGTGCTGTGAAAACGATTTCGGAGGCGGATCCCGTCAGTGCCTTCACCCGCTGAGCGAATTCGCGGATCGTGATTTCCACGGGATTGCCGATGTTGACCGGCAGATGCTCGTCAGACTTCATAAGCCGGTAAATGCCCTCGATCAGGTCGCTCACGTAGCAAAAGCTCCGCGTCTGCGATCCGTCGCCGTAAACGGTAATGGGCTGCCCGGTCAGCGTTTGGTAGATGAAATTCGGCAGCGCTCGCCCGTCATTCAGCCGCATCCGTGGCCCGTAGGTGTTGAAGATTCGCACGATGCGCGTGTCCAGCCCGTGATACCGGTGATACGCCATCGTCATCGCTTCTGCGTACCGCTTGGCCTCGTCGTACACGCCGCGTGGCCCGATGGGGTTTACGTTGCCCCAGTACGTCTCCGGTTGCGGGGAAACCAGCGGGTCGCCGTAACATTCCGATGTGGACGCCAGCAGGAACTTCGCGTCCTTCGCCATCGCCAGTCCCAGCGAGTTATGGGTTCCCAGGGCGCCTACTTTCAGCGTCTGAATCGGCAGCCGCGCGTAATCCACCGGACTGGCCGGCGACGCGAAATGGAGCACGTAATCCACCGGCCCGGATACATCGATGTACAGGCTGGCGTCGTGCCGTTGCACCCGGAAATGCGTGTTGCTCGCCAGGTGCGCGATGTTCTGGTCCGCGCCCGTCACTAGGTTGTCCACGCACAGGACGTCCCAGCCGTTTTCCAGGAGTTTTTCGCAGAGATGCGAACCTAGAAAGCCCGCACCTCCCGTCACTACTGCGCGCATTCAGTCCCTCGAAATTCTTTCTTTGTAAAGAATTGATTGAGCCGCGGAACGGTCCCCTGCTGCGTCTCTACCGAATCATAACCCAATCGTGCGGTCGGAGGGCAAAACGCGTGTCCGATTGGTGCGACAGGCGCCGCGCGCAGCGGCGAAGCCGTACCGTCCCGGTCAGAAGCTCGGCGCACCTGTAGCCGCGGGTCGTGTTTCGCCGGAGGAGATGCCAAACCGCATGCGCTCCAGGTAGCCCTGCCCCAGCGACATCAGGCCCGTGTATGCGTATCCGCCCACGAACAAGAGCAGAAACGGAACCGTGGCGTAGTTCTCGTTCTGGACCGAGTAGACCACCGCGAACGCGAAGTAAATCCCCAGCGCCACCTCCGCCCATGGCATCCACCCTGACCGCTTTCGATACGCTTTGGCGATCCAGTTCTCCCGTGCGTCCCCTTCGATTCGGTACTTTGGCGTCCGCACAAACTCCGACTGAATTCCCAGCAGCGCTTCGATCACCGCGATCGAGTTGCGCACTCCGATGCCGATGCCCAGCGCCATCACATATGGCATGTAGAGGATGCTCCGCATCCACGATTTCGGATGCAGCTCCCGCTGCGACATCAGGTAGAAGCTGGAGATCGAGCACGTCGAGGCGACGAACAGCGGCACATCGATCGCCAGCACCTGCAGCCAGCCCTGGTAGAAGCGCACGATCATTGCCGGCAGCAGCAGCGTCGAGAGCAGCATCATCAGCGGATAACTCAGGTTGGCCGTCAGGTGGAAAAACGCCTCCGCTTTCACGCGCAGGGGAATCGGCGCGCTCAGAATTCGCCGCAGGCTCTTCTTCGCCACCTGCGTCAGTCCTTTTGCCCAGCGCGCCTGCTGCGACTTGAACGAATTCATCTCCACCGGCAGCTCGGAGGGGCATTCCACTCTCATGTTGTAAATGAATTTCCACCCGCGGAGTTGCGCCCGGTAGGAGAGGTCCGTGTCTTCAGTCAGCGTGTCGTGCTCCCACCCTCCCGCGTCTTCGATCGCTTTCCGCCGCCACACCCCTGCCGTCCCGTTGAAGTTGAAGAAGGTCCCCTCGCGGTAGCGCCCGCCGTGTTCCATCACAAAGTGCCCGTCCAGCAGAATCGCCTCTACTTCCGTCAGCGACGAATAGTGGCGGTTCACGTAGGTCCAGCGCGTCTGGATCATTCCGATCTTCGGATCCACGAAATAGGGAATCGTCCGCCTCAGAAAATCCGCGTGCGGCTGGAAGTCGGCGTCGAAGATGGCGATGAATTCGCCGCTCGCCGTTTTCATCCCCTCGCCGAGTGCCCCGGCCTTGAATCCTTCGCGGTTATCCCGGTGCACGTAATGGATGTCGAGCCCCATCGCCTGATACCGCTCCACGCACGCGCGCGCCACCGTCACGGTATCGTCGGTCGAATCGTCCAGCACCTGGATTTCCAGCTTTTCACGCGGGTAATCCATCCGCGCCACCGATTCCACCAGCCGGTCCACCACGTACCGTTCGTTGAAGATCGGAAGCTGTATGGTAACCTTTGGCCACTCGGTAATTTCCGGGGGAGGTCCTGGCTCCACGTGGCGGTGTTTGTAGAAATTATAGACCAGCCAATACCGGTGGCTCCCGTACGCCGCCAGCACCACCAGCACCGCAAAATACGGAAGCATGATGGCCAGGTCGAACGCGTTCGTCTGGTAGAGCCCGCGGAAAGTCTTGTCCGTCAGCCGCTGCCATACTGCGGAGAGCGGCCCCTGCGTCGCCGCCAGCACCAGTCCCGAGTTGAAGAGTGAACTCAACATCTGTCGCTTCCGCCAGTGCTCGCCAGACTTCCTCCAGCCCTCATTCGCCCTTTCCGGCCGCCATCGGAGGAGCCGCCGTTCTCGAAGCGGCCTTCCTCGTTCTACGGCAGCTGAGCGATTTGAAGTGGCATGTTGTTGAAACCATCGCCATTGCGCTCGCGGCCGGCATCGTCTATTTCGTCGCGCTCTATCTGCTCGACCGTTCCGCCGAGCGACGCGGCCTCATCTGGTTCGTACTCGCCGTCGCCCTCCTGTTTCGATGTACCCTCGTGCCGCTGGAGCCCAGTCTCTCCGATGATCTCTACCGTTATCGCTGGGACGGCATTATCCAGCAGGCCGGATGGAATCCCTACGCCATTGCTCCGGAAGACCGGCGCCTGATCGGCTTCCGAGACGTCTATTGGCCGCACGTCTCCAATCAGGAGATGCCCAATATCTACCCGCCGATCACGGAACTCGCGTTGCGCGCCACTGCGGCCGCCTCCGGCAAACTTCTGGCCTTCAAAGCTCCTTTTCTTGCGGCAGAAGGCCTATTGCTCGCTCTGCTGGCCTTTTGGATTCGACGCTCCGGCCGCAGGAGTTTTACGTTGGCCTATTACGCCTGGAATCCGTTGGTGGTCGTGGAAGTTGCCGCAAGCGGACACAATGACCCGCTGGCGATGTTATTCGCAGCAGTCGCGCTCTTCCTGATTATAGAGAGGCGCACTGTGCTGTCAACGCTCGCGCTGGCCGCGGCCGTCCTCGCCAAATTTTTTCCCGTTCTGCTCGCGCCCCTCCTGCTCCGCAAGAGCGGCTGGCCGCGTAGTGCGCGTTCTTGGACGAGCGTGGGTCTCGCCTGCGGCCTCGCCGCACTCACCTGGTGGCCCTACCGCGCCGCATGGCCCCGCGTTCTCGATCTGTTTCATCCCTATCGCAAGCATTGGGTGAACAACGCCAGCTTCTACACCTTGTTCCACTGGTTTAGCGGTTCAGATGATTGGGCCTGGGGCATCGGCGTGGGAATCGTCGCGGGGATTGCGCTCTGGGCCGCACTGCGCAGCGTGGATCCGCTTCGCGCTGCCTATCTTCTGTTTGGCGCTGTCCCGCTACTGTCGCAGAACGCGTTCTCTTGGTATTTCCTGTGGGTCACGCCACTTCTGGTGTTTTTTCCCAATCCGGCGTGGTTACTGCTCACCATCCTGCAATTTCTCTCTTACCATGTCCTCATCGGCTACGGCATCCTCGGCACCTGGCGGTTCGAACCATTCTTCCTTTGGCTCGAATACGCTCCGTTTTATGCCCTCCTGCTTGCGCAGAATTTTCTGCCGGGCAGGTCTGCCGCGCCTGCGGGAACAAATGCGGGCTGACTCGGAAGCACTCTCTCGGCAGCCTTCGCCTTCTCGAATACGGAATTATCGAGCGGCAGATTCAGCTCGACTTTTTCATAGGTCAGGGTGCTGCGCTGCGGCCGGCCCGCCACGCCGCTCACATATTTGTGCGCAAACAGCACCCCGCCTTCTTCGCGGTAATCCCCGACGGTCTCTTCGATCACCATCTGCTTTCCATTGAACTCCCGTTCGATTTCTTCATGGATCTCGAGGTAGGTATTTGTGTCCAGGAACTGGTATTGAATGTGTCCGCTTCGCAGCGTGACTTTCAGCTTGTAGCAGGTCTTTCCGTCCACCACCGCCGCGCCCGCAACCTCCACATGGTTGCCTTTCTTCTTGTAGTCCGCCAGCGCGCCGTCAATTCCATTCGCTCCCTCGTCGCGCAGGTTTTCCAGATCGCCGCCCTCGAGAGCCTTCACATCTTCCGCTCCGGCCTTTCGCGTCAGGATCCACCCGGCTGCTCCGTCAAACGTTCGAACCGTCTCCACGCCATTCAGGGTCAGGTCTTCCCGGATCTTGTCCGGCCGCCCCAGCTTTACAGTCAGCGGCCCGGCCCCGCCGGGCGTCTCCAGATTCGCCGTCACCACCATCGTTCGGATCGCGCGGAGTTTCTTGATCCCCCCGCGCGCCGCCAGGTTTTTCGCGATGATTTCATCCACGGTCTGCGCGCGGACAGTCCCGGCAAGCCCGGCGCACAGCAGCAACGCCGGCATCAACGCGGCTCTCATCGGCATTCCCCTAGGTATTTAGAGTTACCAGCGTGGTATTGGGACGTGCGGTCACAGGCGGCAGTTTCGACCGGTCCACGGGGCGGTAGAGCGTGTCGCGTTCCACGGGTACGTAGCCGGCCTCGCGAATCAGCCGCTCCAGTTCTGCCCGCGTCAGTTCCTGCGGCGTCGTGGCTCCCGCATCGTGGTAAATCTTTTCCTCAATTACGGTGCCGTCCATGTCGTTGGCGCCGAATTTCAGCGCAATCTGGGCGATCCGCGGCGTCAGCATGATCCAGTACGCTTTGATGTGCTCGAAATTGTCCAGCAGCAGCCGCGCTACCGCGATGCTCTTCAGATCGTCGAAACCGGTCGGTTTCGGCAGGTGCGCGAGCGCCGTGTTTTCCGGATGGAATTCCAGCGGAATATAGGCCACGAATCCGTGCGTCTCGTCCTGCAGTTGCCGCAGCAGCAGCAGGTGTTCCACGCGCTCCTCGAGTGTTTCAATATGCCCGAAGAGCATCGTTGCGTTCGATCGCAGCCCCAGTTGGTGCGCCGTCCGTGCGATGTCCAGCCACTGCCGCCCGCTCGTTTTGTGGTCGCAGATTATTTTGCGCACGCGCGGATTGAAGATTTCCGCCCCGCCGCCGGGCATCGAATCCACTCCGGCTTCTTTCAGTTTGAGCAGCACGTCCTTCACGGAAAGCTTCGTCATCCGCGAGAGGTAGCCGATCTCGACCATCGTGAACACTTTCAGATGCACGTGCGGGAACCGCTGTTTCAGTCCGCGCACCAGGTCGAGGTAGTAGTCAAACGGCAGGTCGGGATGCAGTCCGCCTACAATGTGAAATTCCGTCGCGCCTTCCGCCACTCCGTCCGCCGCCCGCTTCCAGATTTCGTCCAGCGCGTACGTGTAGGCGCCCGGCGCATCCGGCGATCGGCCGAAGGCGCACAGCCGGCAATGCGCCGTGCATACATTCGTCGGATTGATGTGCCGGTTGATATTGAAATACGTGGTTTTGCCGTGCCGCTTCTCGCGCACAAAATTCGCCAGCCAGCCCACCGCCAGCAGGTCTGGTGACCGGAACAGTGCCAGCCCGTCTGCGGCGTCCAGCCGTTCCCCTGCGAGCACCCTTTTGGCGATGGGTTCCAGCCGTGCGTCCGAAATCTGAAGGTCAGCCATGACGGGAGATTACCGCGCCACCCACAGTGCCGTGCCCCACGATACGAAGAACAGGATACTAATAAACCCGTTGGTTGTAAAAAATGCTGCGTCCAGACGGGAAAGATCGTCCGGTGCCACCAGCGATTGCTCGTAGATGAGCAGCGCCGCAACCGCCGCCACTCCAGCCCACGCCGGCCATGCCAACTGGAAACTCCAGGCCAGCCATGCCAGCAGCAGCACAACGCACACATGCATCACCCGCGCCACCAGCAGCGCGCGCGCCACGCCGAACTTCTCCGGGATCGAATGCAGCCCCGCCCCCCGGTCGAAATCCAAGTCCTGCAGCGCGTAGAGCACGTCGAATCCCGCCACCCACAGCGTCACCGCTGCACACAGCATCACCATGCGCCAGTCGAGCGATCCGGTCACCGCGATCCATGCCGCCGCCGGCGCCATCCCCAGGCAAAATCCCAGCACAACATGTGAGTACATGGTGAACCGCTTCGTGTAGGAATAAAGGAATAGCGCACCCAGCGCCACCGGCGACAGCAGAAACGCCAGCCGGTTCAGTTTCCACGCCGCGAACACGAGCACGGCGGCGCTCAGCAGCGTAAACATCCACGCGAATTGCAGCGTCAGAGCCCCGGTCACCAGCGCGCGTCCCGCCGTGCGGGGGTTCCTGCGGTCGTATTCCAGGTCCGCGATCCGGTTCATGGTCATCGCGGCCGACCTCGCGCCCACCATCGCCACCACGATCCATCCGATCTGGCTCCACGCCGGCCATCCCGGCCCGGCGAACCGCGCGGCCAGCAGCGCCCCGGTCAGCGCAAACGGCAGCGCGAACACCGAGTGCTCGAACTTGATCATCTCGAGCGTCGTGCGGAGTTTGGATACCAGCGTGGCCATTGGATTCCTGCTGCGTTCAGCCGCCCGGCGGTAGCCGTTATCTCCGCTCGCGCGGCGCTCGTCCGGCGACTTCCAGCCGTTTCGCCGGGGCCGTTTCCGCTCGGCCCTTCCACTGGAACTGTGCCTCCTGCGGCAGGTCCAGGTGAGCGAGAACTCGGCACACGTACTGCATCACCAAGTCTTCAATGGATTTCGCCCCGGCGTAGAACGCGGGCACCACCGGCATGATCACCGCGCCCGCCGCCTGCGCACGCACCATGTTCTCCAGATGAATCCGGTTGAGCGGCGTCTCGCGCACGCACAGCACCAGCCGCCGCCCTTCCTTCAGGCACACGTCCGCCGCGCGCCCCACCAGATCCTCCGCCAGCCCGTTGGCGATTTTTCCCAGCGTGCTCACTGAGCAAGGCAGCACCGCCATCCCGTCCACTGGGTGGCTGCCGGAAGCGATCGATGCGCCAATGTCCGTGTTCAGATGCGCTTCGAATTTCGTCGAGTCTGTTCCCGCGAGAATGCCGGGCAGTTGCCGCGGGTCCGCGGCGCGGATGCCGAGTTCGTCCGTCAGCACGCGCATTCCGCTCGGCGTCACCACAAAATGGACGCGTTCCACTCGCCCGTCGGCGTCCAGTAGCCGCACCATGGACTGCGCGCACAGGGCACCGCTCGCCCCGGTCACGGCCAGCGTCACCGTTTTTCCTCGTTGCGTTTTCGTCATCGCTGTTTGTTTGGTCATGCTACGCAGGCGCTTCCCGCAATGTCAAGAAAACCCTCTTCGCGCGCCCCTAGATCCACGTATGCCGGGCGTATTCGCGGTACTCGTCGCCGAATTTCTCTTCCAGCACTCGTGCCTCCCGCCGGCTCCTCACGATCTGCATCGGAATCAGAATCAGAAAGGCCAGCAGCCACCACGGTCTTTCGATGGCCAGCGTGAACCCCGCTATCCCCAGGCCGCCAAACAGGTAAATCGGATTCCGGAAGCGCGAATAAACTCCCCGCGTCACCAGTTGTCGTGCTTCCGCCCGGATCGCGAAGGAATCTCCCAATTGCACGTGCGCGATTCCCCACATTACAAATCCCGGAATCATCAGCGCCATCCCGGCAGTGCGCATCGCCGTCCACGGCCGTCCCTGCGTCATCACAATTGCCGCGCCGAACAGCGCCGCTGGCACGGCGATAAACCGGAATCCGCTCCTCTGTGCCATCGCTTCCAGTCTATACACCCGCCTTCCAGGCGGCAAAAGATACCTCGCGACTGCCCCTGCGTTTACACCGGGCGTTTCAGCGCCTCCGACGCCGCCGAACGAATCGAACGCACTGCGGTGATAGAATCAGGCCCCCTTGGATGAGAAAGCCATTCGCGAATTCCTCCGCCGAGTTCGCTCCGGCCGCATGACGGAAGAGGCTGCGCTCGAGCGGCTCCGCCATTTGCCCTTCGAGGACCTGGGCTTCGCCAAGGTCGACCATCACCGTTCTCTCCGCCAGGGTTTCGCTGAGGTCGTTTTCGGGCGTGGCAAAACGCCTCAGCAGGTCGCCGAAATTGTTCGTGCCATGCTCGCTCGCAGGCATTCCCGCCACAATATTCTCGTCACTCGCGCCGATCGCCGCATCCACGCCGCCGTCAAACGCCTCTCGCGCACAGCCAGGTTCCATCCGCTTTCGGGCGCCATCGTCATCGAGCGCGATCGCAAGGTTCGCGGAAAGGGCACGATTCTCGTCGTCTCCGCCGGCACAAGCGACATCCCCGTCGCGGAAGAAGCCTTGGTGTCCGCCCGCGCGCTCGGCAATCGCGCCGAATCCGTTTACGACGTTGGTGTCGCCGGACTCCACCGTCTGCTTGGCCACCGGGACCAGCTCGCTGCCGCCCGCGTCATCATCTGTGTCGCCGGAATGGAAGGCGCCCTGCCCAGCGTCGTCGCTGGACTCGTCGCTGCGCCCGTCATCGCCGTGCCGACGAGCATCGGATACGGTGCGAGTTTCGGCGGTGTCGCGGCCCTGCTGGGCATGCTCAACAGTTGCGCCTCCAATGTGAGCGTCGTCAACATTGACAACGGGTTCGGCGCCGCCTGCGTGGCCTCCTGCATCAACCGCATGTAGGTTGCAAGATTCGAGAACCAGCAAGCCCTTACGCGCGCGGATCCAGCAGGATTTTCATGGCGCCGGGACGTTGCGCTTCCCGCATCGCCGCGGGCGCCTCTCGCAGCGCGTACACGTGAGAGATCAGAGGACGCGGGTCCACTCGACCCGCGCGCAGCAGTGCCAGGGCGCGCTCAAATGGACCGCAGCGCGAGCCCACCACCGTCTGTTCGTTCACCACAATGGGCCACGTCTCCACACGCGCCGTCCCGTGGAATGTGGATTTCAGGATCAGCGTCCCGCGCGGCTCGGTCATACCCAGGGCCTCTTCGAGCCCCTCCGGCGAGCCCGTGGCCTCCACCACAAAGGGAAATCGCGCCTCTGCCCACTGCGCGCTCCCTGGCCGGTCACGCGCAATCAGCACGGTGGTCACGTTCCGTCCCGCCGCGAGCGCAAGTTTCTCTCGATGCCTGCCAAACAGCGTCACGTGCGCTCCCGCCGCCGCGAGCACGCGCACGATCAATTGTCCCAGTTTTCCGTCTCCCAGCACAGCCACCCGCGCGCCTCGTGCGATCTCCGGCGCCTGCTCCGCGATTCGGCAGGCCGCCGCAAGCGGCTCTGTAAACACAGCGCATTCATCTCGCAATCCGTCGGGGACGGCATGCAGGTTTGCGAGCGGAAGCGACAGATATTCCGCGAAGGCCCCGTCGTGATTCAGAATGCCCAGTACGCGTCGTCGCGCACAGTGCGTCGTCATACCGCGCCGGCAAAATTCGCACAGGCGCCGCAGTCCTAGCCCGCGGCAGCCAATGTTGATCTCGCCCACCACCCGGCGGCCCAACCACAGCTGTTCCGCCCGCCGCCGCGCGGCCCCGCTGCCGCCGCACGCCGTTACCTCGCCCACGAATTCATGTCCCAGCGTGCCCCGGAACCCGTGATACCCGCGCAGGATTTCCAGGTCCGTGTTGCAGATTCCCGCCAGCCACACCCGCACCAGCGCCCAGCCGGGCCGCAGCTGCGGCAGCCGCTTCTCAATTACGATCAGACGTTTTCTCTCGATTCGTGTGGCCAGCATGGGAGACCGTCAGGAGATCATCGGGCGGGGTCCTGCCGGACAACTGAAAGACACTCGCGTGCGCTGCGCGGGCTCACGATGCCCCCTTGAATTTTCGATAGAGAAATCTGATCGCCTGGATGCTGCCCCCGACAAACAGCGCGACGCCGGCCAGGAACAGCGCGATGTAGATGACTGCGGCGACTCCCTCCAGCACATATGGCTTCGGCAAACTGGAAAACGCCACGTAGGAACAGTAGGCCAGCCCCATGCCGCCTATGATCGTCAGCAGAATTCGGCGGATTCCGAGCTCGTGAGACGGCTCCGCCTGCGGGGGAGCGCTCATAGGGTCTACCTCAGCACGGCGACCAGCGCGTCGGCCAGGGCGGGTTCCTCTCCTCGATCCACGGTGCGCAGATCCAGCACCAGCCGATCTTCCTCGATTCGCGCGATCACGGGCGCCGGGCCCGCGGGCGATTGCCGCAATCGCGCCTCGAGCTCGCCGCTGGAGCAGCGCAGCGTTGAAAGGCGAACCAAAAACGTCGGCAGGTGCTGCGCCGGAGTCGACCCGCCGCCCACCACCGACTGCCCGGGGATCACGTCGATCTCCGCCTCGCCCGCGGGCAATCGGGCCGCCAGCGTTGCGGCAAACGCACGCGCGCGCTCTTCGATCTCAGCCGCCGGCATGCGAATCATCCGTAGCGTGGGAATTTCATCCAGAGCGCCTCGCAGCACGGCGGAGAGCGTCGCCTCCATCGCCGCGATCGTCAGTTTGTCCACCCGCAGCGCCCGGTATAGGGGATTGCGGCGCACGCGTTCGATCACTGCGCGCCTCCCCGCAATGATTCCCGCCTGCGGTCCGCCCAGCAGTTTGTCCCCGCTGAACGTCACGACGTCCGCCCCTGCCGCAAGGCTGGCTTGTGCCAGCGGTTCCTCCAGCCCGTAGGCGGTCAGGTCCACCAGGCAGCCGGACCCGAGGTCTTCGTACACCGGTACCCCCGCGCGCCGCCCGAGTTCCACCAATTCTCCGAGGCTCGGCCGCCCCGCAAATCCTACAATTCGGAAATTCGACGGATGCACGGACATCAGCAGCCGCGTTTCCGCTCCGATTGCGCCTTCGTAATCCCGCATATGAGTTCGGTTCGTGGTGCCCACTTCGCGAAGCCGCGCCCCGCTCGCAGCCATGATGTCCGGGATGCGGAACCCGTCGCCGATTTCAATCAATTCGCCGCGGGACACCACCACCTCGCCGCCCGCAGCTAGAGCATGGAGTACCAGAAACACCGCGGCCGCGTTGTTGTTCACCACCACGGCAGCCTCGGCTCCAAGCACGCGCGTCAGCAGCCGTGCCGTGTGCGCATCGCGTTTTCCCCGATGCCCGGCCGCAAGGTCGTATTCGAGGTTCGAATAGCCCTGCGCAGCGTCCGCCAGGTGCATGAGCGCCCGCTCGCCTAGCGGCGCACGGCCTAGGTTTGTGTGCAGCACCACCCCCGTCGCGTTGATGACGCGACGCAAGGAAAGAGAGGTGTCCCGCGCCGCCTCGTCACGGATGCTGGCTTCCAGCGCATCTGGTTCCAGTTCGGCTTCCCCGGGTGTCCGGCCCTCGGAAATCTCCGCTCTCAGGCGCTCGAGCACGGTCCGGGTCGCAGCCAGTACAACCTCCCGTCCGGCGCGCGCGGCAAGTTCCTCCAGCGCCGGCCGGCGCAGTAGGTCGTCCACCGACGGCAGGCGCCGCAAACGTGCACTCGCATCGGCTTCGCGGGGAGACATGAGACTCCCATTCCAGCACAGGGCTCTCGGGCGGCGCAACCGATGCCTGTTCCGCGTGTCTGCCGGGCACGCTTATTGACCCCGGCCTTGGCTGGTTCTACGATTGGGGCAGCCAGCCCACTTGCCCTATGGACAAAACTGACGAAGATCTGGGCCAGCTCGAACGGGACATCCGTACCCTGAAGATCGAGTACGAGCAGTATTTCGGTGGGGGCCGCTCCCGTCCGCCCAGCGACACGATCTGGCGCATCGAGCAGATGGTCAAGCGCTATGGTGAGCGTGGCGCGGACATGTCCTACGGCCAGCGGTTTCGCTACAACAATCTCGCGCAGACCTACGCAAAATATCAGGACATTTTTCGAAAGCGTATGAAGGCCAAGGAGGAGGGGATCGTCCAGCGGCATTTTGGCGCGGCGGCTCGCGCCATTGAACAGGAGCGGAAGGTCGCGGAGGCTGCCCGCCCGCACGTCCCGCCTCCTCCTCCCGTTGGCACGCGTGCTCCTGCGGCCGCTCGCCGCAGCGCCTCCGAACTCATTAGCGAGCCCGGCGGCTACGTCGTGGCCTGTTCCGACCCGGATCGCGAGCGCGAAAAAGTCTCTGACCTGTACAACGTTCTCCTCGAAGCCAAAAAGAACGCGGGGGAGAAAACAGACGCATTGACTCTCGAAAATTTCACCTCCTTCGTCCGCCAGAAGACCGCTCAGCTCAAACAACAGGCCAAATGCGACGCTGTCGAGTACGCGGTCCAGATCGAAAACGGCCAGATCAAGCTAAAGGCCCGCGTCAAGGGTCAGTAACCACCTCCGGCGCATCTCGAAGCGCACTTCTATCAGTAACGCCATCTGGAATGGATCGCTTGTCGGCCGCCGTAGCGATTGCTGCGTACGCAGCACTCTCGTGCTCGCGCCGCCGCATTCCCGCGTAGAATGTGGAGGCTTTCGTCGTGCCGGCCCGCCCAGGCGGGCTGGCGGAGGTGAGGATGGCCATCGAGCGCGCACTGGTCAGCGTCTACGACAAGACCGGAGTGGTCGAGTTCGCGCGCCAGCTCACCACGCTCGGTGTGGCGCTGTTCTCCACCGGCGGCACCGCGAAGCTCCTGCGCGACTCTGGTCTCGCCGTTCGTGACGTTGCCGAGCTCACCGGCTGGCCGGAAATGCTCGGCGGCCGGGTGAAAACGCTCCATCCAAAGGTCCACGGCGGCATTCTCTTTCGCCGCACTTTGCCCGCCGACAGCGAAGAAGCCGCGAAGCACGGCATCAGTTCCATCGACCTCGTGGCGGTCAACCTCTACCCGTTTGAGGCAACGGCCGCAAAGGCCGGACTCACGGCCGAAGAGCTCGTCGAGAATATTGATATCGGCGGGCCCACCATGCTGCGCTCCGCCGCGAAAAATTTCGAAAGTGTGACGGCCGTGTGCGACCCCGCGGATTACGCCGCCGTTGCCGCGGAGCTGGCACAGAATGGCGCGCGCGAATTGAGTCTCGCCACTCGTCTGCGCCTGGCCAGAAAGGTATTCGCCACCACCTCCCGCTACGACGGCCTCATTTCGATGGAACTCGAACGCCTGGCCGCCGATGGCGGCCATCTCGCTCTCGCCGCGCGTCCCGCGCTGCCCGAAAGGCTGTTCGGCGCCTTCGTCCGCCAGCAGGAAATGCGCTACGGTGAGAATCCGCATCAGCTCGCCGCGCTCTATGTCTCCTCCGGCCGTCGCCCCGTCGGCCTCGCAGGCGCGCGACAGCTGCAGGGAAAAGAACTCTCCTACAACAACCTCGTGGATCTGGACGCCGCTTGGAAGCTCGTCCGCGAATTCGAACGTCCCGCCGCCGCCATCATCAAGCACAACAATCCCTGCGGTGCGGCGGAGCAGGCGCACCTGCACGTAGCCTACGCGCGCGCCTTCGAGTGCGACCCGGTGTCCGCTTTTGGCGGCGTCGTGGCCTTCAATCGCCCCCTCGATGCTCCCACCGCGCAGGAGTTGGCGAAGTTATTCGTCGAATGCGTTGCCGCTCCCGGCTACGAACCGGCTGCTCGCGAGGCCATGGCCGGCAAGAAAAATGTCCGGCTGATGGAAATGCCTTCCGAGGACGACCATTCCCCCTATGAGTTGAAGCAGATTTCCGGTGGCATGCTCGTGCAGCAGCCGGACGGCCACGTGCTGCGCCCCGAGGAAGTGAAGACGGTCACGAAGCGCGCCCCCACCGATGCCGAGATGCGTGCGCTCCTGTTTGCCTGGAAAGTCTCGAAACACGTCAAGTCCAACGCCATCGTGTTCGCCGGTGAGGGATTCACGCTCGGCATCGGCGCCGGCCAGATGAGCCGCGTCGATTCCGTAAAGCTCGCGGTGATGAAGGCGCAGAAGCCGCTGGTGGGCAGCGTCGTTGCCTCTGACGCTTTTTTCCCGTTTCCCGATGGCGTCGAGGAGGCTGCCCGCGCCGGCGCCACCGCGGTCATTCAGCCCGGTGGCTCCGTTCGCGACGCCGACGTCATCGCGGCTGCGGAGAAGGCCGGCATGGCCATGGTCTTCACCGGCATCCGGCACTTCCGGCATTAGCCCGCCGCTCGCAGGCTGCCCTTCGCCGGAAACTGCATCCAAGTATCTGGTACGGCGGGGGCAGAGCTTCGGAGCATTGGCGCCTCTCGGTCACTATAGGATAATAAAAGTTCATGCATAGAAAGACACGCATCGCATGGAATTGGGGAGTCGGCATTTTCGCCGCGACCTTCCTTCCCGCTTCGCTCGGTGCGCAGCAGGTGCCGGCGCAGGCCTCGCCACCCGGCGACTCACAGTCTCCCGCCGCTCACACCTCCGCGGTGGACCGCAGGAGCGAAGCCTACTACCAGTTCACCATGGGCCGGATTTATGAGGAGCAATACGAACTGACTGGAAGTACGGATTTCGCCGGCCGCGCCATCTCGGCGTATAAGCGCGCCTACGAGCTCGATCCCCATTCCTCCGTGATCGGAGAGCGGCTGGCCGAGGCTTACGCGCGCGCGGGCCGCATTCCCGATGCCATCGCGGAGGCGGAAGGGGTCTTGAAGCGCGATCCCGACAATTTGCCTGCCCGACGCATCCTTGCCCGCATTTATGTCCGTTCCCTCGGCGGCATGGACTCGATCTCCGGACAAAAGGAAATCGTGGACCAGGCGATCGCGCAGTACCGCGAGATTGTGAAGCTCGATCCCACCGACGGCGAGTCTGCCCTGTGGCTCGCGCGCCTCTACCGCATCGACCAGAACGACGCGGACGCCGAGAAGGTCCTGCACGACGCGCTTGCCCAGTCCCCGGACGACGAGCGCCTGGTTCGCCAGCTCTGCCTTCTGCTCCTCGATCAGGGCCGCGGGAAGGAAGCGGTCGCCCTGATCAACTCGATCGTCAAAAAGGGCACCTCGCCCGAATGGTCCATCCTCCTCGGCGAGGCCTATGCGAAGGAGCACGACTATCCCTCCTCCGAAGGCGCGTGTCGCCTGGCCGTCAATTTGCTCCCGGACAACGCCTCAGCTCGCAAATGTCTCGGTGAGGCCCTTCTTCTCCAGGAGAACTACAAGGGCGCGCTCGAACAGTATCAGCGCCTCTCCGAGCTCGAGCCGGATAATCCCGAGCACTTCCTCCGCCTCGCGCTGATCTACCGCCATCTCGGCCAGCTCGACAACGCCGAAGAAAGCATGCTCCACGCGAAGCAGGACGCGCCCGATAGCCTCGAGGTCATCTATAACGAGGCGCTCACCTATCGCGCGCAGGGCCGTTTCGATGACGCCATTCGCGTGCTTAGCGACGCCGTCGCCGCGGCCAAGGGCGAGGAACGTCCTTCCACCATGGCCATCCTCTACGAGCAACTCGGCGCTCTGTTCCGCGAGGTGGAGAATTATCCCGCGGCCCTTGAAACCTATCAGGCCCTTCGCGATCTCGGCCCCGACCAGGAAAAACGCGCCCGCGAATTGATGATCGATACCTACCGGATGAATCGCCAGATCGATAAGGCCCTCGAGGAATCCCGGTCCGCCATTGCCGCCTATCCCGACGACCGCTCCTTCGTCCTCACCCGCGCCGTTCTGCTCGCGGAAAAGGGCGACCCCGCCGCCGGCGCCTCCCTCATCCAGAAGTTGCTGAAGGACTCCCCGAAGGATTTCGAACTGTATATGACTCTCGCGCAGGTGTACGAACGCGGAAAGGAATATCCGAAGGCGGAATCCGCCGCCGATGAGGCGGAAAGCCTCGCCGGCCGCAAGACAGACCGCATCATGGTGTGGTTCCTCAAGGGCGCCATTGCCGAACGGCAGAAGGAATTCGACCTGGCCGAAGAGCAATTCAAGCGCGTCCTGGCTGTCGATCCTCACGAAGACTCCACGCTCAACTATTACGGCTACACCCTGGCCGATCGCGGCATTCGATTGGACGAGGCCGTGGCCATGATCCAGCGCGCTCTTGCCGATGACCCCTACAACGGCGCGTTCCTCGACAGCCTCGGCTGGGCCTATTTCAAGCAGGGCAAGCTGGAAGCCGCCCGCACCGAACTCGAGAAGGCTGTCGCACGTACCGCGCACGATCCCACTGTCCGCGAACATCTCGGCGAGGTCTATTACAAGCTCGGCCGTCCCACCCAGGCGCTTGCGGAATGGACCAAGGCCCAGTCCTACTGGCTTGAGGTTGTCCCGGCCGACTTCGAGCCTGCGCGGGCCGCCGAGCTCGACAAGAAAATCAGTCAATTGAAGCGTGAACTGGCCCAGTCCGGCGCGGCCACCTCAAAGCCGTGATGCCTTCCCTCCCGGGCTGCTGATGAAACCTCTGCGTCTTCCCGCCTTTGCCAAGATCAACGAATGCCTCTACGTTCTGGGCCGCCGTCCCGACGGCTATCATGAATTGCGCACCATCTTCCAGACCATCGGCCTGCACGACATGCTGGAGATGTCTATCCTTCGTTCTCCCACCGTGCGTCTGGAGTGCGATGACCCCGCGCTCCCTGCTGGCCGTGAAAATCTCGTCTGGCGGGCTGTGGCCTCCGCCCGCCGGGCCGTCGGGATGCGCAGCGGAGTGCTCGTCCGCCTTGAAAAACGCATTCCCGTCGGCCGCGGCCTCGGCGGTGGCTCCAGCGACGCCGCTGTCGCGCTCATCGGCGTGGAGCGCCTGGCGCGCCGCGCCATCCCTCCCTCGGAGCGTCTGCGCATCGCGGGCGAACTGGGCTCCGACGTCCCGTTTTTTCTCTCCGGTGGCCGCGCCATGGGCATTGGCCGCGGCGAGGAAATTTACCCTCTGCCCGGCGTGCCCAAACGCACCGTTGTCGTCGTTTCTCCTTCCGGAATCGCCGTCAGCACCCGCGACGCCTACGGCTGGCTTCGCGCGCCGGCGTTGACAACTCGCGCTTCTGCCCGTAAACTAACGTCTTTCTGCGCTCTCTGTTGGAGCGGCCAGGGGGATTCCCTCGAGAACGATTTCGAGGCCGTCGTGTTCCGGCGGCACCCCAGGCTGGCGCGGATTCATCGCGCGTTACTCCGGCACGGAGCTGTGGGAGCAGCGCTGGCGGGCAGCGGTTCGGCGGTGTTCGGTGTTTTCCCGTCCCCAGCGCAGGCGCGCCGTGCCGCGATCGTGTTTCCGGACGACCAGGTTTTCATCACGGAAACGGTTTCTGGGCCGGAGTATCGCCGCGCGCTCTGCGGTGCGTGAGGAAGTTTCTCGCGGACTGCGCCGGGTTGAGCGATGCCTCCCGCGGTATTTCTAGGAGTCTCGAGTTCGGCAGTTCTCAGGGGGAGTTTTGGTCGACGAGAAATTCAAGCTGTTCTCGGGGATGGCCAACCGTCCGCTCGCGGAGGAAATTGCGCGCGCCCTGCACGTACCGCTCGGTCAGTGCGCTCTCGGCCGCTTCAGCGACGGCGAGATTTATTTCCAGATCCTCGAAAACGTTCGCGGGGCCGACGTCTTTGTCGTCCAGCCCTGCTGCCATCCGGTGGACCAGAACCTCGTTGAGCTGCTCATGATGATTGACGCCTTCAAACGCGCTTCCGCCTGGCGCATCACCGCCGTGGTCCCCTACTACTGCTATGCCCGCCAGGACCGTAAGGACAAGCCGCGCGTCCCCATTTCCGCCAAGCTCGTTGCTGACTTGCTCGAGACCGCCGGTTCCAGCCGTGCGCTCACCATGGACCTCCATGCCCCGCAGATTCAGGGCTATTTCAATATACCGGTGGACCATCTGTACGCCACCCCGGTGATGGTCGACTATTTCTCGAAGAAAGCGCAGAAGGAATACACCGTGGTTTCGCCGGATGCCGGTGGCGTCGAACGCGCCCGCTTCTTCGGCAAGAAGATCAACGCCCCGCTCGCCATCATGGACAAGCGCCGCGTCGAAATGAACGTCGCCGAAGTCATGAACGTCATTGGCGACGTTCGCGGCCGCCCGGCTTTGATCATCGACGACATGATTGACACCGCCGGCACCCTCGTCAAAACCACCGAGGCCCTGCTCGAGCATGGTGCCACCGAAGTCACCGCGTGCTGCACCCATGCCGTGCTCTCCGGTCCGGCTGTCGAACGCATCTCCAAGTCCGCCCTCACCGAAGTCGTGGTGACGGACACGATTCCGCTCACTCCGGCGGCCAGGGCCTGCCCGAAGATTAACGCACTCAGCGTCGCGCACCTGTTTGCGCGCGGCATTCAGTCCATCCACGAGGAGAGTTCCATTAGCGAGCTGTTCATCTGACAGGTCATCAGGAAGATTTCGATTGTGCAAGGAAGAGAGGCGAAAGGCGTATGCAGCAGATTCTAATCCAGGGTAAGAAGCGCGACGACCGCGGCAAGAACGCCATGCGGCGCCTCCGCCAATCCGGCAGCGTTCCCGGCGTTCTCTACGGCGGAACTGGCGAAGCGGTTCCCGTCGCTCTTGAAGCGAAGGAACTCGCTCCGTTGTTCCGTACTGAGTCCGGCCACAACGCCCTTCTCAACGTGAAAATCGAAGGCCTCCACGAGGAGCTCGCCGTCCTCAAGGACTGGCAGATGGATCCGCTCTACGGTCGCCTGCTCCATGTGGATTTGCTCCGCGTGGCCAAAGACGTCCGCATGCGCGTCCGCGTTCCCGTTCACACCTCCGGCGATCCCGTCGGCGTCAAGCAGCAGGGCGGCGTTTTTGAAGTCATTTCCCGCGAGGTCGAAATCGAGTGCCTGCCCATGGACATCCCCGATGAGTTTCGCGTGGACGTTTCTGGTCTCATGATCGGCAAGCAGCTCCGTTTCTCTGACCTACCGCTCGACCCGGAAAAAATGAAGCTGATCAGCGAAGCCAGGACCGTCATTGCTCACGTCGTCGCGCCGAAGAAGGAAGAAGAGGTGGTGCCGGAAGCCGTGGCGGGTGCCGCTCCGGCCGAGCCGGAAGTCATCAAGAAGGGCAAGAAGGAAGAAGAGGGCGAAGAGGGCGCCGCTCCCGCCGAGAAGGCGGAAAAGGCTCCCAAGGCCGAAAAGTCCGAGAAGCCGGAGAAAAAGAAGTAGCCGCGCGTCTTCGCGAATACTTCGAAGGCGCGCATGTGGCTCATCGTCGGTCTCGGAAATCCCGGTTACGAGTTTGCCTGGACGCCGCATAACCTGGGTTTTCTCGTGATTGATCTCCTCGCGGAACGCGCCGGCATCCGCGTCGAGCGCCCGGAAGCAAAGTCGTATGTCGGCAAAGGACGTATCGGGCAGCAGGAAGTTGCTCTGGCCAAGCCGCAGACGTACATGAACCTGAGCGGCATGGCCGTCGCCGAACTCGCCGAGCGTTTCGAGACCGGGCCCGGCCAGGTGCTGATTGCCGTCGACGACGTGGCCCTGCCCTGGGGCAGCCTGCGCATTCGCGAACGGGGCAGCGCCGGCGGCCACAACGGACTCAAGTCCGTGATTGCGGCTCTCGGCACCGACGAGTTCATTCGCCTCCGGATGGGCATCCAGCCCGATTTTCCGGTGGGAGATCTCGCGGCTTACGTCACGCACCGCATGGGCAAGGCGGCGCGCAACGCGGCAGTCGAACTTGTCACTCTCGCAGCTGACGCCGTGGAATGTGTGGTTACGGATGGAGTGCGGCGCGCCATGAATCGGTTTAACCGCCGCGTCTCCGGGCCCGGTGAGGTTTCGTAGGGGCACGGCATGCCTGCCTGTCGCAGGCAGGTCGTCCCCCGGTTGAAGAAGGCTGTACCAGGAAACGAGGACACATGGAAGAACGACTGTACGATCTGATTTTCATCTGCCGCCCGGCAACCCCGGAAGAGGATATCGACAAGATCATCGCCACCCTCGAACACACTGTGGCCGAGCGTGCCGGCAAAATCGACAAAACGGAGAAGTGGGGCGCTCGCAAGATGGCCTATCGCGTCAAGCGCCACCGCGAGGGCTATTACGTTCTCATGGTTCTCCGCTCCACTCAGGGCGACATGGTTCACGAACTCGAGCGGCGTCTCAAGGTCAACGACGCCGTCATCAAGTACATGACCGTCCGCCTCGATGAAGACATCAAGCGCCAGAAGCGGCTCCAGCAGCGCCGCGAACGCAAGGCCGCGCGCCGGCCTCGTGGTGGCGCTCGTGGCCACGGCCACCCCGCCGGCGGCGAGCAGCCCGCCGCGGCCGCTCAGCAGCAGTAGGTCCAGGAGGATACATTGGCAGACGATACGCAAAAGGAATCGCAATCCCACGAGGCCCACGCCGCCCCGGAACACAAGCCGGCTCGGCCCCAGGAATCGCATCCAGCCACCGACGCGCCCGCTGCGGGCAAGCCTCCTGAGGCCCGCCCGCCAGACGCGCGCTCCCATGAGTCCCGCGCCCACGAAGGCCGCCCGCATGAAGGCCGCCCTCGCGGCGAAGGCCGTCCCGGCGAAGGTCGTGGCGGCGAAGGCCGCGGGCCCCGCGAAGGTGGCCGCGAAGGCGGCAAGCGCGGTCGCCGCGGTTTTTATCGCAAGAAGAAGGTCTGCCGCTTCTGCGTCGATCGCGTTGATTTCATCGACTACAAGAAGCCGGAACAGCTCATGACCTTCATTCAGGAGCGGGGCAAGATCGTCCCCCGCCGCATTACCGGCACCTGTTCGCGTCATCAGCGCTGGCTCGCCGAGGCCATCAAGCGCGCCCGCAATATCGCGCTCATGCCCTTCGGCGGCGCCCGGTAGCTGTCTCTGTGGTCATCCCGAGTCCGCTGTGGCGGACGAGGGAACTGTTGTCGGTTTTGGATCGAGTTCAGCTTCGCAGGGGCGCTGCTGGCTGCGCCCTCTTTCTCGGGTAGCCGCGGTCAGCGGTTTTCCGACCGTGGGTTTTCTCGAATCGCGCACCTAGCGGCAACACGAAAGGATTCACCATGCAGATCATCTTGCAGGAAGACGTCGACAAGCTCGGCCACCGCGGCCAGATCGTGGAGGTGGCGGAGGGCTACGCGCGCAACTATCTTCTCCCGCGAAAGCTCGCTCTCCCCGTCAGCGCCGGCAATCTCAAGCAGCTCGAGCAGATCAAGCGCGCCCTCGCCAAGCGCGAGGCCACCGAACGGGATGGCGCGCAGAAGCAGGCCGAGCTCCTCGCCGCTCTCACGGTCGAGTTCGCGCGCAAGGCCGGCGATAACGACCAGATGTTCGGCTCCGTCACCGCAGCCGACATCGCCGAAGCACTCGCCGCCCAGGGCTATACCGTCGACAAGCGCCGCATCCAGCTCGAACAGCCCATCAAAACGCTCGGCGAATATCAGGTGCCCGCGAAGCTCCATCGCGAAGTCACCGCTTCGCTCAAAGTCGTCGTCAAGCGCTCGGAGTAGCGCCTTCGGAAGGGCGGCGATTCATCCCCGCCGCCAAAACCCCGGCGAAGCAGGGGGCTTCAGCCCCTGAAGCCCGTCTCTCTCCTCGTTCCGTTTTTTTCTCTTTGTCAAGCCCGCCCCTTCCGAAATTCACAGCCATTAAAAATTTTGCAACGCCGCGCATTTGACTCCGCTCCCTCGCTTCCCGACAATCCACATTCGTTGCGAGTGGTCGCGTCCGGGGGAACCGGCTGATTTCAATTTTCGCTTCGGCAGGTTTGCGCTCAGCCGTTCAGCGCCCGGCCACCCGTGATGTTTGCGTCAGGGCACGGCTTCAGCCGTGCCGGGAGGATGCGGTCTTCTTCTACAGGGGCTTTAGCCCCTGAGGACGCCCCTTGAATTGCGGCGCAAAAGTCTCCGGTTGCAATCCGGAGACGATTCAGTGAATATAGAGCGAATAAAAGGCGAATACGAAATCTCATGGCCGCTCCCGTCACCATCGAACGTCCGCTCCCCTCCTCGCTCGACGCCGAGCGCGGCATCCTCGGCGCCGTCCTGCTCGACAATCAGTCCCTTCACGCCGCTCTGGAAATCCTCCGCACCGAGGATTTCTTCTCCGATCATCACCGCCGCATCTTCGACCGCATGATTGAGTTGTCCGAAGCCGGCCAGGCCATTGATCTCCTCACGCTCACGGACGAGCTTCGCCGCAAGGGCGAGCTCGAATCCGCCGGCGGCGCCGCCTATCTTTCCTCGCTCGTCGATGGTGTTCCGCGCATCTCCAACGTCCCCCACTACGCCCGCATCGTGAAGGAAAAGTCCCTGCTCCGTCATCTCGTCCAGACCGCGCACTCCATCGAGCAGCGCGCCCTCGAGGCCGATCTCGGCGCCGACGAGATGCTCGACAACGCCGAGTCCGAGATCTTCCGCCTCGCCGACGACCGCATCCGCCAGGGTTTCGTCACCGTCAAGGAGCTGGTCCAGAAGAATTACGAGCGCCTCGAAAAGCTCGTCAGCGAAGGCCGCACCGTCACCGGCCTCGCCACCGGCTATCATTCGCTCGACGAAATGACCTCGGGCCTTCAGCCCGCCGAGCTCATCATCCTCGCCGCCCGCCCCTCCATGGGCAAAACCGCCCTCGCCCTCAATATCGCGGAAAACTCCTCTGCCGCCGGGCACAAGGTGGCCCTCTTCAGCCTGGAAATGTCCAAGGAAGCCCTCCTCATGCGCCTGCTTTCCTCCCACGCACGCATCGACGCGCACAAGTTCCGCACCGGCCACCTGAATCACGAAGACCGCGAAAAGATGGCCGCCTCGCTCAACGAGCTCGCCCGCGCCCCCGTCTGGATCGACGATTCCTCCTCCTCCACCGTCGTCGAAATGGGCGCCAAGGCCCGCCGCCTGAAAAACGACAAGGGCCTCGACCTCGTCATCGTGGACTATCTCCAGTTGATGTCCGCCCGCGGCCGCTTCTCGAACCGCAACGAAGAAGTTTCCTCCATCACCCGCGGCCTGAAGGCCATGGCCAAGGAACTGGGCGTGCCTGTCCTCGTCTTGAGCCAGTTGACCCGCGCTCCCGAACGCGACGAGCGCCGGCCCCAGCTTGCCGATCTCCGGGAGTCGGGCGCAATCGAGCAGGATGCGGATCTTGTTTTGTTCATAAATCGTCCCGGCTTCTATAAGCCCGACGCTCCCGATGAAGAACGCAACCGCGCCGAGCTGATCATCGCCAAGCAGCGCAACGGCCCCACCGGCGTCCTCAAGTTCGTTTTCCTCCACACCTTCACCCGCTTCGAGCAAGCCTCGAACGTCGTGTCAGACGACGATATGTGAAACCTACAGTCATCTCTGGAAGCGCGCGATGGTCAGAGTAGAAGTTAAATCGTATAACGAAACAGTTAAAGCCCAGCGTGAATTGCTAGCGCAACGTGTTATTGACCTTTTTGGTTTTCATCTGTCGCAGACCAGACTCCTGATTTTCTTGGACGATTGCGACCCGCCGAACCTTAAGAGGAAGTATGGCCCTGCCAATCGAGGTTTTTACGCGCCTATCCATGGAATGCTTCCGTCAGACAGTGCAACACTCGATGAACTTCCAGACTATGTAATCGCTTGCGTCTTCCCAGACGAAGGTGTTTCCCAGCCTCCCGTTCCGCGCGGCGTCGATGACTTTGTGTATCTGTATGGAACCACCTGCGCCAATGAGATTGGGCTGACGATGACCATGGCTCACGAATTGCAGCACGCACTCCAACATGCAAACGAGCCCACCCTGTGGGCGGTCAATACCTTGGTCACAAACCTGAGTAGGACCACTCTTGAGGCGTTGGAATTCCAATGGCGCGATATTCCAATTGAGCTAGATGCGCGCATTGTATCGAAACGCGTAGCTATAACCCTGTTCGGCGAACGAGCTGTCGATCGCTATCTTGTCGAGAAGATCGCTGAACCTGTGAATGACACGGACGCGAGAGATTGCACTGTCGTTCGCGGCCTATCCGTCTTAGCGTCAGTAAACCTACTTCTCGAGACCAGAAAAATGTGCAGTCGCCTCCGCCCATACTGGGCCGAGCTTGAGGGCATCTTGCAAGAAGCGAAGCTCACCCGGGAGAGCATTTACCAAGGAATTCGGCTGGAGGACTACCTTTGAGACGAAGGAACATTACGAAGGCATGGGGAGCCAGTACATCCGTATCGAAAACGCAGCGCAACTAGGCGCCCTTGAGGAGGGAATCCAGGATTTCCGGCGTGAGACTGCGCCCCTGCGCTTTCCGCCCCACCTCGTCCAGAACCTATTCGAGCGAGCGCCGGGTGGCCCATCCTCCGCCCAGCGAAGGGTGCGAAATTCTCCCGAATCCTGATCCCGAGCGAATCAACTTTCTTCCCTCGACCGCCCTTTTTTCTTGCTTTTGCTGTTATCTTATGATAACGTCCACGCGGGATGACTATTCATGTCACTCGCCATTCATCACCGTACACGCCGCTCTTTTCCGCAAGCCCTTTCTAATCTGCACTTACAAACCACCCTTCCGGTAACTCCTTTAGTTTCTGCACATGCATCGGCCTCTCGTATCTGCACATTTCACAGCTACTTCAACTCCTTTCCCTGCAACACATGCATTCCCTCTTCCCCTAACCCGTTTCCCATCTGCACTTACAAAAAGTGGGGATGGGGTGTAGAGCCCTCTCCTGTCGATTTTATGCATTCTCCTTCGCTTCCGCATTGCTCGCACCGCTCCATCTGGCTCGCCGCCCTCCCGCCTCCTGTCCCTCACCCCGGTTACCCTAAGGCACATCGGGCCACGCGGCGCGCCCTCGCCGCATCCACAGGAGTATCCTGATATTTCGCACAGCCGAACCCAGCGCGGCGCTGCGATCCAGAGC
>DATKNR010000186.1:0-18326 GCA_035541255.1 Patescibacteria group bacterium
GCTTCGAGCCACTGCTGCGCTTCGGGAGAGCGGATTTTTTCGGGTTGGAAGATTTCCAGATCCGCTTCGCGAGCCAGCCTTTTGACGGGAGCTTCAGCGGAGGCGAGGCCGCGGCCGCGCGGGCGGTCTGGCTGAGTGACCACAGCGAGAACCTGGAAGCGAGCGTCGCCGAGGAGCATGCGGAGGGCTGGGACAGCGAACTCCGGGGTGCCGCAGAAGACGACTCGCATGGACGCACCGCCGGGCGAGGTTACCACTCCCCGTTCTTGCGGAGCTTCTTGATTTTGCGGCGTATGAGGTCCCGCTTGAGCATGCTGAGATGCTGGATGAACAGGACGCCATCGAGGTGATCCATCTCGTGGCAGAAGGCGCGGGCGAGGAGCTGCTCGCCGCGCATTTCGAAGGTCTGGCCGGTGGCGTCCTGAGCGCGGACGGTGACGAACATGGGGCGCATCACGTTGCCGCGGAAACTGGGAAGCGACAGACAGCCCTCCTCCTCGCGCTGCTCTCCTTCGGCGTGAATCAGCTCCGGATTGGCGAGGACGATGCGGGCCTCGGGATTTTTTCCGGTGGTGACGTCGACGACAGCGAGGCGGAGGGAAATTCCGATCTGCGGGGCAGCCAGCCCGACGCCGCGCGCGGCGTACATGGATTCGAACATATCGTCGGTCAGTTTTCGGAGCTCATCGTCGAACTTCTCCACGCGGGGCGTGGGGCGTTCCAAAACAGGTTCACCGTATTTGAGGATCGGATAGATCATGAGCGAGTGTTCGTCTCCGTAAGCGGGCGCGGGAGCCGCCGTGCGTCCCTCCACCAGCAATTTTGCCTAGAATTCCTCCAACTGCTTGCGATACCCCTGGAAATTGCTAAGCATTTCGCCCAAGGAATCTCCGCCAAATTTATCGATGCAGGCCTGGGCGAGCACGAAAGCGACCATGGCCTCCGCGGCAACTCCGGCAGCGGGAACGACGCAGACGTCGGAGCGCTCGTAGGCGGCTTTGACGGGCTTCTTCGTCTCGAGGTCCGCCGTGGCAAGTGGCTGGCGGAGGGTGGAAATGGGCTTGAGATAGCCGCGCACCACCACCTCCTCGCCGTTGGTCATGCCACCCTCGATTCCGCCGGCGCGGTTCGAATATCGAATGAACCGCCGGGCCGCTGCATCGTAGCCGATTTCATCCTGCACGGTCGAGCCGGGAGCCGTGGCGTTGCGGACGCCGGCGCCAATCTCGACGGCCTTGACGGCCTGGAGGGACATGACCGCCGCGGCGAGACGCCCATCGAGCTTTTCGTCCCACTGCGCATGCGTTCCGAGGCCGGGAGGGACGCCACGAGCCACGACTTCGAAAATTCCGCCCACGGAATCGCCGGCGCGGACGGCGGCGTCCACCGCGGCTTTCATGCGCGCCTCGGTGGGAAGGTCGACGCAACGCAGGGCGGAATCCAGATTGGCGCAGACGGCCGCAATCTCGTCCCAGGAGGCTTCGCGCTCGAGGCGCTCCGGGCCCACGGCGATCACATGGCTGAGGACGCGTATGCCGAGCTCGGCCAGCAGGAGTTTGGCGAGGGCGCCGGCCGCGGTGCGCGCGGCGGACTCGCGGGCGGAGGCGCGCTCGAGCACATAACGCGCGTCGTGGAAATTGAATTTGAGCGCGCCGGCGAGGTCGGCGTGACCGGGGCGGGGCGCCGTCATGGTGCGCTTGGCATCGAGGAATTCGGGAGTGTCCTCGACCGGGAGCGCGCGTTCCCAGTTCTGCCAGTCGCGGTTCTCGATCCGGAGGGCCACCGGAGCGCCGATGGTATGGCCATGGCGGATTCCGGAGATGGCCTCGACGCTGTCGCGTTCGATTTTTTGCCGGACGCCACGGCCGTAGCCGAGCTGGCGGCGATGCAGTTCCGCGTTCACAAAGTCAAAATCCACGCGCAGGCCGGCGGGCAGGCCGGAAATCCAGGCGACCAGAGCCTGTCCGTGCGATTCCCCGGCAGTGACAAACCGCAACATCCCAGCGTACTCCTCCGGCCGAAAATGAAACGACGAATTGTAACATTACTCGCAGCCGGGGCCGGGGCTCTGCATGCACACTTCGCGGATTGACCGCGCGCCGCGCACCCGGTACTCTCGAAAACGGCACTGAGACCGCACCTGAGAGGAGCAACCATGCACAAGAGAATGGCAATTCTTCTCGGCCTGCTGCTATGCGCCGCCACACTGGGCGCAGCGGGCGGCCGGCTGGCGGCGCAGGGGGACAACAAGGAAGCGCCACCGGAACCGAAAATCAAGGTCGGGGACATGGCACCCGACTTCACGCTTCTAGACCAGAGCCGTAAGCCGGTTTCGCTGCACGACTTCCGGGGAAAGAAGACAGTGGCACTGGCGTTCTACGTCTTCGCGTTTACCGGGGGTTGAAGCAAGGAAATGCAGAATTTCCAAGCCAATCTGAAGCGGCTGGAAACTGCAGACACCCAGGTACTGGGAGTGAGCATGGACAGCACGTTCAGCAACGCGGCATGGGCGGAAAAAATCGGAGTCACCTTCCCGCTGTTGAGCGACTGGGGCGGCGATGTGGTGCGGGAATACGGCCTGTACAATCCGAAGTACAAAGCCGCACGCCGGGCCACCTTCCTGATCGACAAAGAGGGAAAAGTGGTGCAAATGCAGGTGGACAGCGAAGCCATCGACCCGGCGAAGATCGTGGATTACTGCGAATACCACAGACCGAAGAAATAGAGGCGCGTCAGGCCGCGGGGGGCTGGGTGGTCTCCTCGCCTTCGTCGGGCTTGAAGGCGATGCCGTAGCGCTTCAGCTTCCGGTAGAGAGTGGCCCGGCTGATCCCGAGGAGCTTGCCGGTGAGCGCCTTGTCGCCACCGGCCTGTGTGTACACCCGCAGAATGGTCTGATACTCGACGTCCTCGAGGTCGGTGGCTTTTGCGGGCCGGCCGGAGCCGGTGGCCGGCTCGGAGGAGGCGGCGGATCCGGCGGCCTCGCGAATGTTTGGGGCGAGATCGGCCACTTGCACGGTGCGGCGGTCGCCGAGCACCACGGCGCGAGCGATGGCGTTCTCCAATTCCCGGATATTTCCAGGCCAGTCGTACTCCAGCAAGGCCTTCATCGTGTCCGGGGCGACGTGAATATTTTCTCCAGGCGCATACCGGTCCAGGAAATAATGGACGAGCATGGGAATATCGGAGCGCCGTTCACGCAGCGCGGGCATGTGGACGGTGACGACGTTCAGGCGGAAATATAAGTCCTTCCGGAACAGGCCGGAGCGGTAGGCTGTTTCCAGATCGCGGTTTGTGGCCGCAATCACGCGAACGTCGACTTGCACTTGCTCGTTACTGCCCACGGGCCGGACTTCCTTTTCCTGAAGCACGCGCAGCAACTTCGCCTGCATTTCCAGGGGCAGTTCGCCGATTTCGTCGAGGAAGATGGTGCCGCCATTAGCAGTGCGGAAAAGGCCGGGCTTGGATTTCAGGGCGCCGGTGAAGGCGCCTTTTTCGTAGCCGAAAAGCTCGCTTTCCATGAGAGTCGGAACGAGCGAACCGCAATCCACGGCGACAAAGGGCATGCTGGCCATGGCGCCGCCGTAGTGGATGGCGCGGGCGACCAGTTCTTTGCCTGTTCCGCTCTCACCGGTGATGAGCACGGGAGTGCGGTTATCGCGGAGCCGGGCGGCGATGCGCAACACGTCCTGGATTTTGGCGGAGGAGCCAACGATGCCGCTGAATTCCTGCTGCGCGTTGACGCGCTCGCGGAGGAACTGATTTTCGGCGACGAGGCGGACCTTGTCCGCCATGCGTTGGAGGAACAGGCGCAGAGCCTCCACGCGGAACGGCTTCTCGATGTAGTCGTAGGCGCCGAGCTTCATGGCGGTGACGGCCGATTCGACCGAACCGTGGCCGGTCATGATGGCGACTTCGGTGCGCGGCAGAGCCGTCTTGACGTGGCGGAGGAAATCGATTCCCGACATCTGGGGAAGCTTGAGGTCTGCCATAACGATGTCCGGGGCCTCGGCTTCCAGGCGCTCGATGGCGGCTTCGCCGCTTTCCGCCTCGGAGCATTGGAATCCGAGCGAGCCGCCGATGGTCATGCAGAGTTTGCGGATGCTCTGCTCATCGTCCACGATAAGGAAGCGGATTCGCAGATCGTCGTTCATGGGGCTCCAATCGTCTGTTCCACGATGGTCAGCAACTGTCCGACCCGAAAGGGCTTCTCGAGGCACGGCGCGCCGGTGCTGCGCAGCAGGGCGAGCGTCTCGGTGTTGGCCACGTCGCCAGTGATAAACACCAGGCGCGGGGCGAGCGCGGGACGATGGCGGCGAATCCAGGCCTGGACGTCGGCGCCGGTCACGCCACCGGGCGTCCGGACGTCGGAGATGACGCCGGCAAAATTTTGCGATTCCAGCATGCGCAGCCCTTCCACTCCGGAAGCCGCCTGAACCACGCGATATCCGCGTCGTTCCAGCGCGGCACGAACCATGGCAATGACGCCGGGCTCGTCTTCAATCACGAGCACGGGGGGCGGCCGCAGATTCGCACCGGCAGCCTGTGGCGCGTTCGTAATCACGAACCCACCTCCGCGCGAAGCACAGTCTCCTTGGGCGCAGCCAGCGGCAAGCGGACCACAAAGGTGCAGCCAGGCGAGTCCGTATTGTTCTCACAGAGAATCTCGCCGCCGTGCTCGCGGACGATGCCGTAGCAAATGCTGAGTCCCAGACCAGTTCCCTTGCCCACTTCCTTGGTGGTGAAAAAGGGATCGAAGATTTTGTCGGGCTGGGAAATTCCGGTGCCGTTGTCGCGGATGCTGACCTCGACACATTCGCCGCGGCGGGCGGTTTCGATCTGAATGCGGCCGGGACGGCCGGCCTCGCGCACGGCATCGTAGGCGTTGTTGAGGATGTTGAGAAAAACCTGCTGCAATTGGTGGGGATCGCCTAGGATTTCCGGAAGCCGCGGATCGAAGCGTTCCTCAACCTCCACGCCGTGACTGACGAAATCATAGCTGCGAAGCTTAAGCGTGTGACGAAGAACGCTGGTGACCTGAACGGGCTGGCGCTGCGCGGGAGCCTGTCGGGCGAAACTGAGGAGGTTCTGAACGATGACGCGGGTGCGCTGGGCCTCCTGCAACACCACCTGGAGGTCGGATTTCGCGGATTCCGGAATCTCGGGGTTCTCAAGGAGCAGATCAGTGAAACCGAGGATAGCGGTAAGCGGATTGTTCACTTCGTGGGCCACGCCGGAGACGAGATTGCCAACGGTGGCCATCTTCTCGGCGTGAACGAGTTTGGCCTGCAGGCTGGCGGCGTCCGTAATGTCCGTCATGACGGTGACGATACTGTCTACAGTGCCCTGCTCGCCGCGCATAGGACTGAGGTTGACGGAAAACTGGCCGGTCCTGCCGTCGGGGCGGAGGACGGGGATTTCGAAGTTGTCCATCAGGCGGCCGTGGAGGGCGTGTTCGAGCGCCTCCTTGAGCTTTCGGCGCGAGGCGGGAGGAACGAGATCGGGCAAGGGACGGCCGAGCAGATCGGGCTCGGTGTAGCCGTTCTCGAAGCAGCGGCGATTGGCGTAGGTGACGAGGCCGGCCGTATCCAGCACAAGGATCATGCTGGCCGTGTTGTTCAGGATCTTGCGGTTGAAATCGCGCTCGCGCTGGAGCTGGGCCTGGTAGGTCTTCTGTTCTGTGACATCGAGCATGAGGCCGCGGTATTGGACGACCTTTCCCTGCGCGTTGCGCACGGCAAGGATGTTCTGGAGGGTGTGGATGATGGAGGAGTCCTTGCGGCGCATCATCACTTCGTAATTGCGGAGGATGCCGCTGCGTTCGATAGTGTCGGAGAATCGCCGCCAGTCTTCAGCGTGAACGAAGACCTGGCGCGCCAGGTCGGCTTCCAGCACTTCCTCGCGGCTGGAGTAGCCGAGCATGCGGACGAGAGCGTTGTTGACCTCGAGGAATCGGCCTTCCGGTGTAGCGAAGAAGAGTCCCTCCTGAATATTATCGAAGAGCTCGCGGTACCTGCGTTCCGCTTCACGGCGGTCTGTGATGTCTTTCAGGACATGGATGGTGCGTACGCCTTCTTCCGGGGTGCCGGGAATGCGCGAGGTGGAGACGAGATAGACGCGGTCCTGCTGGGTGTGGATGTACTCCTCCTCCTCACCAGAACGGGAAGCGCGGCAATAGGGACAGGATTCGTCGCCGGCGGAGCCGAGAAAGGGCACGAGCTGGCGCATATTTACGCCGATGAGCTCGGTGGGCGAGGCGCCGATGAAGGCGGCGAGGGAACGGTTGATGCGGACAAGATTGTTCTGCTCGTCGTGGACGGCAATGAAATCGGTAATGGCGTCGAAAACCTCGATCCATTGCTTGCGCGACTGCTCGATGCGACTGAGCAGGCCGGAATTTTCCAGCGTCACCGAGGCATGGCCGGCAAGCGCGGCGAGCAGGTTGCGATCCGCGGGCGTCAGTTCGCGCCCACGATTCGCCAAACAGAGCGAGCCGAGCAACTCTCCAGCCGTGGTGCGTAGCCGGACCAGAACGGCGTCCTCCCAGCCGAGCGAGGCGGCGAGGTCGCGTCCGATAAGTTCGACCCCGCTGCCGGAAATGACGGCCCCAGGATTCGCGCTGGCCAGGCCGTGAAGAGCGATTTCCAGCCCGCGCTGGATGATGCCGGCGGGAGCAGAGGCGGCCCACTGAGAGAACACCAGATCGAGCCTGCCACTACGCGCGATGGCCAGCAGGCCGGTGCGGGCGCGCAGCATGCTCATGGCATGTAGGGTGAAGCGCCGCGCGAAGTCCGGAAGGCGCATGGAAGGCTGGAGTTCCAGCGCCAGGCTCATCAGATTTTCGGCGCGCTCGCGATGCTGCTGAGAGGACACGGCGAGGCGGCCGACTTCGATCGCGGGGCCGGCGAGCGCAGCGGCCACGGCAGCTTGAGCTGCCATCGCTTCGGTAAAGAATTGTGGATTATTGTCGTGAAAGAGGGCCAGGAGACCGGGGGAATCGGCGCCGGGAACCACGGGCACGATGAGAGCGGAGCGGGCTGGATAACCCCAGGCCTTCGCGGCGTCGGGCCTGTGGAGCGCAGGCAGAACGCGAGCCTTAACGGACCTGAGGGCGTCAAAGGCCACGAGATTCGAAGCCGGCGTCAGGGGCTGCGGCCTGGAGGTACGATGGGTGCGTCCCGCCCAGCCAACTACCTCGAGCGTTGCCGGCTCAGACAGTTCCCAGTAACAGGCCACACTGGCCTCAAACTGCGCGCGCATGGCGCGGCAAAAGCAGTCGACACGCTCGGAAACGCTCGTGGAGGTGGAAAGCTGAGTGGACAGATCAAGAAGAAAATTCTGGAACGCGGCGTCCGGCAAGGACGCCTCCGCGGAGTGAGACTGCTGGCTCGCACGCATGAGGGTTGAGGGGCTTGCGCGCTAACTCGTATTTAAGATTTCGAGTATTAACGCCCGGCCAATCGGCCGCCTGCCGGCGAACCATCCCAAGAGTGGCCGCCGATACGGAAAAAGCCTATGCTGTAGTCTCAAATTGAGTCAATTGGAGTGGGCGCGGGCGTGCCGAATGACGCAATCTCAATATGAGACGCAATGGGGCGGCGTGCCGCGAGGAAACAGGCTCTGAAAAATCGGAAACAGGATGATGTTGGCTGGCCTACAACAGGAATCGGGAGCCTGGGATTTTTCGTAACGAGGGGCAGGGTGCCATGCGTCTAAGCTATGGTTGTACGGAAGAACCCGGTGCAGGTCGGCGCCGGGAATCCAAAGTACGCAGAATATTGAAGAGGAGAGGTTCGCGCGGAGGTGAGGCTGCTTCCGGCGGCACAGGGATGAGACTGAAATCCGTGTGGGCGAAAGCGGTGGCGGCTGCGCTCGTGGCGATGGTGGGTCTATTGGGAGGGAGCGCGGCTGGAGCACACGAACAGACCCCGTCCACACCGCTTGTCCGATACCTGGGCACGATCAAATCGATCCAAGGAAACAAACTGGTTCTGAGCACGGACGAAGGCGCGGACGTGACTGCGGTGGTCGTCGAGGGAGCACGCATGCTTCGCGTGGAGCCGGGAGAACGGGATTTGTCGCACGCCGTGCCGCTGGAGTTGTCTGATCTTGCGGCGGGCGACCGCATCCGAATCCGCGGGAGAAATGCGCCCGATGGAAAGTCCGTATACGCGCTGGAAGTGATTGCGATCAAACACCTGGACATCCAGGCAAAGCAGGATCGGGAGCGCGCGGATTGGCAGAAGCGAGGAATCGGCGGGCTGGTGAAAGCCGTGGATCCGGCCACCAACACTTTGACGCTGACGGTGAGCGCGATGGGCGCAACACATGCCGTGACCATCCATACGACGCGCAGCACAATTCTCCGCCGGTACGCCCCCGGCTCGGTGCAATTTGACGATGCGAAGCCGGCACCAATGGACGAAATCAAGCCAGGAGACCAGCTTCGCGCGCGCGGAGAACGAAGCGCGGACGGGGCCGACTTCATGGCGGAGGAAATCGTTTCGGGCACGTTCCGGAATATTGCCGGGACGATCAGCTCGATCGATCCGGAGACGGGGCGACTGGTGGTGATGGATGTGCTGACCGGAAAGCCCGCCACCGTGGAGATCTCCGCAAAGTCCCAGCTGCGCAAAATGCCTGCTGAAATGGCAATGATGCTGGCAGCGCGAATGAAAAATACGTCCGCAGGCGGCGCAGAGGGAGGCAAGGCAGCAGGCGGGGCGCCCCCGCCGCGGTCCGAGGAACATGGCGGCGCGAGCGGAGCGGAAGGCCATGCGGGCGGCGCACCGGGCGGGCCGCCGAGAGGAGCTCGAGGAGATTTCCAACAGCTCGTGAACCGATTGCCGCAGGCAAAGCTGGCGGACTTCGCAAAGGGAGAGGCCGTGATTCTCGTGGGAACCGGAAACGCGCGTTCCGATGGAGTGACGGCCATCACGCTACTAGGGGGAGTGGAGCCGCTGTTAAGGGCCGGGCCGCGCGGCAGCCAGAGCTTCTCGCTTTCGCCGTGGACGATCGGGGGGAATCAGGGCGCGGAGGGCGGCGATTCGAATCCGTAGGGCAGCGGGACGTTCGCAGCGAAAATATCCCGGAGGTAGAAAATCCGCAACAGAGCGGTGTGCGAACAGGAATCCTATGGAGGGGTCCGGGGCGCCCGCAGGAGCAGGCCGAGTTCCCCATGCTGGAGATGGCCGGAAACCGGACTCGATGGTGTAAAAGCCGGTCAGCGGTGGCCCGTCCAGCGGCTGGCGAAGAGAAGAGCAAGGCTAATCTGACTCTGGAGAAGTGATGTCATTTCTGACCCGACGTAATTATCGAGTTTCGCTGTTCTGGGCTCTGCTTCTACTCCTGCCGGCCGCTGCGGCGCGGTCGCAGACGGCCACGGGTACGCTCCATGGCCAGGTGACGGACCCCTCCGGCTCCGCCGTGGCCACGGCAAAGGTGACGGTGACCTGGCCGAACGGAAAAGTGTCCACGGCAGAGACGACGCACGAGGGGAGATTTGAGATCAAAGACCTGCCGCCGGGGAAATATGGCGTGAATGTGACGGCGAAAGGCTTCGCGCCCTTTGAGGTGCTCGATTACGAGATCGAGGCGGGACAGTCGCAGAAGCTGGACGTGACGCTCACGCTCGAAGTGCAGAAGGAAAAAGTGATTGTGGAGAGCACGTCGCCGGCCGTGGAGGTGAGTCCGGAGCAGAACGCCGGGGCGATCGTGATGACGCAGAAAGACCTGGACGCGCTGTCGGACGATCCGGACGAATTGCAGAACGACCTGGAAGCCCTCGCGGGACCATCCGCCGGCCCAAATGGGGGCCAGATCTACATCGACGGATTTACCGGCGGGCAGTTGCCGCCCAAATCGGCGATCCGGGAGATCCGCATCAACCAAAACCCGTTTTCGCCGGAGTACGACAAGCTGGGATACGGCCGGATCGAAATCTTCACCAAGCCGGGAATGGACCAGCTGCACGGGAACTTTGAATTCCAGGGCAACGATTCGGCGTTCAATTCGAAGAATCCGTTTGCCACGGAGGAACCGGGGTATTACTCGGTTCTGTACAACGGAAATATCGGGGGCCCGATCAGCAAGAAGGCATCATTTTTCTTCTCGTCGCAATACCGCGACATCAACGACGTGGCGGTGGTGAACGCGCAGATTCTGGACCCGGAATTCAATCCGGTCCCCTTCAGCGAGTCGATCCCGAGCCCGCGGACGCGCGTCAATCTCAGTCCCCGGGTGGACATTCAGCTGACCCCAAACAACACGCTCTCCATCCGATACCAGTATTTCCGGGACGACCTATCCAACCAGGGAGTGGGCGGATTCAACCTGGACTCGCAGGCGTACCATTCACTGACCACAGAGCACACGGTGCAAATCAGCGATACGCAGGTGATCGGCACGAAAATCGTGAACGAGACGAGGTTTCAGTTCCTCCACTCCCCCTACGATCAGACACCAGTGAACGGGACGGACGCGACGATTATCGTCCCGGGAGCATTCGTAGGGGGAGGCAGCTCCGCGGGGCTGATCGAACACACGCAGAACCATTACGAACTGCAGAATTACACGCAGATTGCGCTTACGAAGCACACCGTGAAGTTTGGCGTGCGGTTCCGCGAGGTGACGGACGACAACTTCGCGAGGAGCGGGTTCAATGGGACGTATAACTTCTCTTCGCTAGAAACATACGAGAGCGCACTGCAGGGAACGGGAGGGCTGCCCACCCAGTTCACGATCACGGAGGGCAACCCCGATACGAACGCTTCCATGTTTGACGCCGGAATATACGTAAGCGACGACTGGAAAGTACGGCCGAACATCACGGTGAGCAGCGGTCTGCGGCTGGAAGCCCAGTCGGGAATTCCCAACCATCTGGACTGGGCGCCACGAGTCGCCGTGGCCTGGGGAATCGGCCATGGAAAGGGCGGCCCCAAGACGGTGATCCGCGCCGGGACGGGAATCTTCTACGATCGTTTTGCGGTGGACCTGCTGCTGCAGGCGAAGCGGTTGAATGGCATCAACCAGTCGCAGTGCGTCTATGCGAATCCGACGTTCTTCCCGGATATTCCGACGATCACGACGCCCGGAATGTGTCCTGGGAACGCGACGGCGGTGCTGCCCACAATCTACCGAATCGCGCCGAACCTGCACGCGCCAGGCGTTCTCCAAACGGCGGTGGTGCTGGAACGCCAACTCAACAAGGTGACGAGCTTGTCGCTGACGTACCTGAACGCGCGCGGCTTCGATCAGTTGCTGACGAACAACATCAACACACCGCTCCCGGGCACATATCCCGCCGCCCCCGTGTACCCGCTGGGAATGCCGGCCAACGTGTATCAATACCAGTCGGAAGGAGTATTCCGCCAAAACCAGTTGTTCGTGCAGGTGACGGTAAGGGCCGGGGCGCGGCTGACGCTGTTCAGCAATTACGTGCTGAACTATGCGAACAGCGATACGTCCGGGGCGGGAAGCTTTCCATCCAACCCCTTCAACCTGCAACAGGACTACGGGCGAGCTTCGTTCGATTACCGCAACCGATTCTTCATGGGAGGGAGCATCGGGATGCCGCACGGATTCCGGGTGTTTCCGTTTATGGTTGTGAGCTCGGGCCAGCCATATAGCATCACCCTGAGCCAGGACTTGATTGGCAGTTCACAATTCAATCAGCGACCGGCGTTCGCGAGCGCGGCCTCGCTGCCGCAAAACGTCGTGATGACGAAGTTCGGGGCGTTTGACACGGTTCCGGAGCCGGGAGAGAACATCGTACCCATCAATTCTCTGGTCGGGCCGCCGCGCTTTACACTGAACTTGAGGCTGAGCAAGACATGGGGGTTCGGAAATCCGCCGGAGCGGGCGGGAGAGTCCGTTCCCGGTGGAGGCGGACCGGGCGGAGGACCCGGGCGGGGACGGGGCGGATTCGGAGGCTTGTTTGGCGGAGCGCCCACGAACAAGAGGTACAACCTGACGTTCTCCGTGAATGCGCGGAATCTTTTCAACTATCAGAATCTGAACACGCCGACGGCCGTCCTAAATCCGCCGAACGAAAGTTCACCCGTGGCGACGGAATCGCCATATTTCGGGCGCTCGAACCAACTTGCGTTCGGACCCTTTTCGTCGCAATCCGCCAGCAGACTAATCTATCTGCAGCTCGGCTTCAGCTTCTGACCGGCGCCGCGATACCCGGGAGCAGGCCCTAGATTCGAAGGCGCAGCGCTCCCCACGAGTGGCACGGGCAACCCGGGCATTGCACCGGGGCATCCATTCGGGCGATAGTAGCGGTGGTACCTCTCCCAGCCCACAGCAGTCTCATTCGTCTTGTCATACCGATTTCGGGGGAGGAAATATGCGTCAGGCCATTCTTGCAGTATCGCTCGCGCTTGCAGCGGGCATTACGCTCACCGGTTGCAGCAGTTCGTCCAGCCCTTCAGCCACAGTTCCACCTCCGGGAGGCTCGACGGCGCAGGTGTCGCTGAGCATCCACGACACGCCGCCCGCAAACGTGAACATCCTGCAATTCAAAATCCTGCTCACCGCCGCCAGTCTGCAGCCGGCCGATACGACGCAGCCGGCCGTGGACATGCTGCCCGGCCCGCAGGACGTGGAGCTGATTCACCTGCAGACCGAGTCCGCATTTCTGGCAAACCGGAGCGTGCCTGCGGGACAGTACACCGGCCTGACGGCGACATTTTCAAACCCAAGGCTGGTGATATTCAACGAGAGCGCACAGGCGCTGACCGTGGGGTCGCAGACGTGCGCGGCCATGGCGGTCTGCAAACTCACACCGCCGCTGAATCAAATGACGGTAACGGTTCAGGCGCCGACGGCGCCGTTTCCGCTGATGCTCTCCGCAGAGACGCCCGTGGCGCTGCAACTCCACTTCGACGTGCAGGCGTCGCTCGGGAGCGATCTTTCGGTGACGCCGATGATCGATTTGACGCAGCTCGCCGTGCCGGCGCACTCCGCCGGCGAGCGGACGCACATCCTGGGCGTGGTGACGGCCGTGAGCGCGCCATCGTTCACGCTGCAATCCGGGTTCGGGGGCGAAACGTCCACGATTACCACGGACAGCAATACGATGTATCACCTCGGCCGTTCGTGTGCGACGGACGATTTTTCCTGCATTGCCGTTGGTCAGCTCCTATCGGTAAAGGTCAACGTGATGTCCGACGGGACGCTAGAGGCGACGGAGGTGAGGTTGTTGCAGCCGCCCGGATTGCCGGCATTTGTGGGCACGATTGTTGCGGTCAACGCGGCGCAGGACCAGTTTCAGGCCGTGCTGGCCTTCACGGAAGGGCCGACGGCAGACAGTGGGCAGATGCAGCAGGCCTCCGCGGTTCCATCGCTCACGGTACAGCTTTCTTCATCCACCACATTCTCGGTGGATTCGGACAGCCTGACTTTGCCGGCGGGCCTGAGTTTTAATGGGCCGATGGACCTGCTGGTGGGGCAGACCGTGGAATTCCAGCCGGTGTTTCCCGTGACGATTAGCGGCACGCCTCCCAACCTGCAAATTACGGTCGGCGCAAGCAGCGTGCAGCTGGAACCTTCGCAGATTACGACAACGATTTCCGCAGTCAATGCGCAGGCTTCGCCGCCGAACTTCACACTCAGCCCGCTCCCGAGCCTGTTCACGGGCGCGGGAATCACCCAGATTCAGGTGGACGCGGTGATGGAAACCGTGTTCGAAAACGCGTCGGGCGTGAGCGGGCTCACGGCAGGGCAAACGGTTTCCGTAAGCGCGCTGCTGTTCAACACGCCGACGCAGCCAACCGGCGTGGCCGCGGAAGTAAAAGTGCGCCACCCCGACGACTGATGCGGGAACAGTCCCGCAGGAACGCAGCGACGAAGAGTGCGGCGCCGGAAAGTGCGGCGCCGCACCTTACCGAAAGCGATAGATGACTGTAGCGCGGCCGCTCACGCGGCGCGCGCTTCTTCCTTCTCGACTGGCTCGGCTTCGAGCTTCTGAAAAATCGACTCGATCACCCTTTCCTTGTTTCTCAGAACGGACTTGAAGTCGCGATGTTTGGTCCGGGCGATTTCCATGAGCAGTTCACGGTGGTGTTCTTCGAGCACCTCGAGCAACACCCTTTGTTCTGTAGGGCTCAATGTCACTTGCATATTCACCCCCCGTTCGGCTGAAAGAGGCGCCCCAGATAGGCGGAACCGAACAGACCTGCACCGTCAGGCGGCTTCGGCTCCTCTCGGCACTTGCGCCAGCCGAATCAGCGTGGGTTTCGCCAACCGTTCGAAATCCTCCCACGCGAGCCGCACCAATTCACGATGCGAGCCCGCATTGAAGGCGATTTCTTTGTCACGCGCCAGGCTCAGGTCGGCATAAACGGCCATCCCGTAGAGATTGCCGAACGGTGGCATGGCGCCGACTTCGCAATCGGGAAATCTCGTCTTGAACTCGTCCTCCGTGGCCAATTCCGCAACTCGGGCCCCCGCGGCGGCCTTCAAGAGCGACAGGTCGACGCGCTGAGATGCGGAGACAACGGCCATGGCCAGCGCGCCGTCCAGCTTCACGATCACGGTCTTGGCTATCTCCCTGCCCGGAATGTGAGTGAGTCCGGCGATCCCCGCCGCGGTAAATGCTGGGGAATGGGAAATAACCAAGTACTTCACCTTGTGGGTGTCGAGAAATTCTCTCAGTTTCGAAAGCGGCATAGCGGCCTCCCTTGCGCCTGCTGGCGCGTGCGGGTCCACCTGACAGATATCCCGCCCCATTGAAGGCCGTGGGGGTGCAAGACTGCCGTGACTGTCATCACATGGACGCGTGCGGTTCTCCGCCCCTCTGGGGGGAGCATTGAGCGCCGAAAGAAGTCATGAGCGATCCGGAAGTCAGGTCACCTCTTTCCGGGCGACCTGCTTGCCTACTGCTTTACGGAGAGTTCTGAGGTCAATTTAAAACTGAGCAGTGTCTCGACCGGCAAAACAATGTCGCGATTGCCGGTGAGCCCGGCGCCTGCTGTTCCGGCGCCCGCGCCAGCAGCAGCGCCTATGGCCGCTCCCTTACCGCCGCCGATCAGGCCGCCGAGTAAGGCCCCGCCGGCCGCGCCTCCGCCAATCATCACTGCGGAGCGCTTCCCTTTTCCCTTGGTCGCTTTTGCCACAGATGAAGATTGGACAGCGTAGGGAGTGCCGTTGATGGTGACGCTCTTGAGCACCAGGTCGAGCGTGGCGCCTCCTTTAAAGTGTCCAGCGGCATGGGCCTGGGTCACGACCCCGGAGGCGGTTGAGCCCTTCGGGATGGCCACTTTATCGGCGGCCATGACCGGCTCCGTCACCGTGGCTTGAAATGGATCGCCCTCGCTGCTGGTTTTTGAACCGAGCTCGGTTTCGAGGCGCACGGTCAATTCAGTCCCTGCAGGGATGACGATCGGCGGAGGGGCGGACTTGGCCGTGGCGCTCGAAGAACTTGCCGAACCGGAGCCGGCAGAACTCGCATCCGCGGGCTGATTCGAGCCGCTGGAGCAGCCAACCAGCCCCACGGCGAGAGCCAGCGCGCCCATCCAAATCGTGCATTTGTGTCGCATCGGTGTTTCCTCCCATATCGAGACAGCAGTCTCGTCCGACCGGCGGGGCAATAAATATTTTACACACGAATTGCGGGAAGAACGCACGCTCTCCTTCGCCGAATTGGCCGAGTACGCAACCACCTGCTATGATGGGATGCGCGTGACTGGCTGGGGCGCTCCTGGGCAATCTTCAAATCGCCACGCATCGCAGGTCACCCGCAATTCCTCAAATGTCGATCCGTAACATTGCCATCATCGCGCACGTAGACCATGGCAAGACCACTCTAGTGGACGCCATGCTGAAACAATCCGGAATTTTCCGCGCAAACCAGGCGGTGGTGGATCGGGTGATGGACTCGAACGACCTGGAACGCGAGCGCGGCATTACCATCCTTGCAAAAAACACGGCGCTCTTTTTCCGCGACACAAAAATCAACATCGTGGACACCCCGGGACACAGCGACTTTGGCGGCGAGGTGGAGCGCGCGCTGCGGATGGTGGACGGCGTTCTGCTGCTGGTGGACGCGAGTGAAGGACCGCTGCCCCAGACGCGCTACGTGCTGCAGAAGGCACTGGCCGGAGGGCTGCCGCCCATCGTGGTACTCAACAAAATAGACCGTGGCGACGCGCGGCCCGCGGCGGTGCTGGACGAGATTTACAGCCTGTTCATCGACCTTGATGCGACCGAAGACCAGCTGGATTTTCCAGTGCTCTACGCGAATGCGAAAGCCGGGGTGGCGCACCGCGCACTCGCTGATGCTTCGCAGGACCTGATGCCGCTCTTCGAGACGATTCTCACGGCGATTCCCGCGCCGGCCGGAGACCCGGAAGGAACGCTGCAAGTGCAGGTAACCAACCTGGACTACAGCGATTTTCTGGGGCGGCTGGCCATCGCGCGAGTGTTCAATGGAACGCTGCGGCGGGGCACGGAAGTAGGCATCAGCAAGCTTTCCGGGGCGCTGCTGCCGGCGCGACTTACGCGGCTGTTTACGTTCCGCGGTCTGGAACGCGACGAAGCAGACACGGTGGAGTGCGGCGACATGGTAGCCATCGCCGGGGTAGACGATATTCAGATCGGAGAGAGCATTACATCGCTGGAGACGCCGGCGCCGCTTGAGCCGCTGACCATCGACGAGCCGACGCTGGCGATGGTGTTCACGGTAAACACGGGGCCGCTGTGCGGGCGCGAGGGAACGCTGGTTACGTCGCGCGACCTGCGGGGCCGGCTGCAGAAAGAACTGCTGACCAACGTCTCCATCCGCGTCGAAGACACGGAATCGACAGATTCCTTCCGGGTGCTTGGGCGCGGGGAGCTGCAACTGGCCATCCTGATTGAGACGATGCGGCGCGAGGGCTACGAACTGCTGGTGGGCAAACCGGAGATCGTGGTGCGCACGGAAAATGGGAAAAAGCTGGAGCCGGAAGAACTGCTGGTAGTGGATTGTCCGGACTCGTTCATTGGAATCCTGATGGAAGGGCTGGGCGCACGCCGGGGCGAAATGGTGAAGATGGTGAACCACGGCTCGGGGCGCGTTCGGATGGAGTTTCGGATTCCTGCGCGTGGGCTGATCGGCCTTCGCAGCCAGCTGCTGACGGATACGCGGGGCACCGCGCTGCTTCACTCAATCTTCAACGGCTGGATCGACTACGGCGGGGAGATGGCGCTGCGGCCCACGGGAGCACTGGTAGCGGATCGGGCCGGTGTCTCCACGGCATTCGCGCTTTGGAACCTGCAGGAGCGGGGAGAACTGTTCCTCGGGCCGGGTGCGGAAGTGTACGAAGGAATGATCGTGGGAGAAAATGCGCGGGAAGCGGACATGGATGTGAACGTGACGAAAGAAAAGAAGCAGACGAACATGCGCGCGTCCACCGCAGACGAGGCCATCCGGCTGATCCCGCACCGGGAATTAAACCTGGAGCAGGCCATCGAGTTCATCGCTGACGACGAGTACGTGGAAGTGACGCCGAAATCCATCCGGTTGCGGAAAAAAGTGCTGGACGCAAAAAAACGGCCGCGGCGATGGCAGCAGATCCGCGCCAGCCAGGAAGTGAAGACGGGGTGAGGCCATGAGCGCGCCGCCCGGCCTGCCGCCGCAGCCTGAAGAATCCAGACTCATCGCGCCCGCCTGGCACACGGCAATGGTGGCGGCCTTCACATTCGGGATTGCGGGGATTTCAGCGTGGAGAGGTTCCTTCGCCCCAGTAGGAAAGGCAAGTGGCGAAGCGCGGTTGGCAGGTTACGCCACGGTCTTTCTATGGGAGTGGCTGACCGTGGCATTTATCGTGTGGGGTGTGCGTCTACGCGGCTTCCGGATGTCGGAGCTGATTGGCGGCAGCTGGTCGGGGGTGGGCGCATTTTTCCGCGACTGGGGAATCGCGATTCTTTTCCTGCTTTGCTCCACCGTGATTCTGGGAACCATTCAATTTGCGCTGCACGCCAGGCCCAACCAGGCAGTGCGCGATATCCTCCCACAAACGACCACGGAAAAAATCGTCTGGATTTTTGTGGCAGCCACGGCGGGATTCTGCGAGGAAACCATTTTCCGTGGATACTTCCAACAGCAATTGGGGCGGATGACGCGCAGCGCCTCGGTGGGGCTGGTCCTCCAGGCGTTGATTTTCGGCGTCTGCCACGGCTACCAGGGCTGGAAGTCCGTAATCACGATTTCGGTGTTCGGCGGATTGTTCGGACTGCTGGCCGCGCGAATGAAGAGTCTTCGTCCCGGGATGCTGGCGCACTTTACGGAGGACAGCGCCACCGGGCTGCTGTTGCCCTGGGCACTAAAGAGAATGGGCGGCGCTTGA
>DATKNR010000187.1:0-9883 GCA_035541255.1 Patescibacteria group bacterium
TCCAATCCCACCTATCGCAAAGTCAATCCCGCCGACTCGCCCATCACCATCATCGGCCTCACCTCGACTCTCTACGACCGCGGCAAGCTCTACGACGCCGCCTCCACCATCTGCGCGCAGCGCCTTTCGCAAGTCGACGGCGTTGGCCAGGTCTTCGTTTGGGGAAGTTCGCTTCCCGCCGTTCGCGTCGATTTGAATCCCACCCAGTTGAACGGTTATGGCCTCGGCCTCCAGGACGTCAGCTCCCTCCTCAGCCGTCAGAATGCCAATATCCCCAAAGGCCAGCTTTCCGACGACCTCGTCACCAGCGACCTCCTCGCCAACGATCAGTTGCTACACGCCGAGGACTACAAGCCCCTCATCGTCGGCTATCACAATGGCGCCGCCATCCGCCTCTCCGATGTCGCCACCATTACCGACGCCGTCGAAAACATCCGGGCCGCCGGCTTCGTCAACGGCGAAGCCTCCGTCATGCTGGCTGTCTTCCGGCAGCCCGGCGCCAACATCATCGACACCGTGGACCGCGTCAAAGCCGCTCTTCCCTCTCTCAAGGCCTCGATTCCCTCCGCGATCAACATGACCGTCGTGCTGGACCGCTCCGCCAACGTCCGTGCCTCCGTCCACGACGTCGAGCGCACTTTGCTCATCGCCGTCGTCCTCGTCATTTTCGTCGTCTTCGTCTTTCTCCGTAATGTCCGCGCCACTCTCATCCCCAGCGTCGCCGTCCCCATCTCCCTCATCGGGACGTTTGGCATCATGTACCTGTGCCACTACAGCATCGACAACCTCTCGCTGATGGCCCTCACCATTTCCACCGGCTTCGTCGTCGACGACGCCATCGTCGTCATCGAAAATGTTTCCCGCTATCTCGAGCAGGGCATGAAGCCCATGGAAGCCGCTCTTGCCGGCGCTCAGGAAATCGGCTTCACCGTGCTCTCCATCAGCCTTTCCCTCGTCGCCGTCTTTCTTCCCATCCTCCTTATGGGAGGCATCGTCGGCCGCCTCTTCCGCGAATTCGCCGTCACTCTTTCTTCCGCCATCGTCGTTTCCCTTCTCGTCTCGCTCACCACCACGCCCATGATGTGCTCCCGCATGCTCAAGCACGAGCGTCCCGAGGATCACGGCCGTATCTATCGCGCCAGCGAGCGCGCCTTTTCCTGGATGCTGGAAACTTACGAAACCACTCTCTCCTGGGTTCTCCAGCACCCCGCCCTCACTCTTGGCGTCCTGCTCTTCACCATCGCCCTCAACGTCTATCTCCTCGTCGTTGTTCCCAAGGGATTCTTCCCTCAGCAGGACAATGGCACCATCTACGGCGGCGCCCAGGGCGCTCAGGACATCTCCTTCCAGGCCATGCAGGCAAACATCAAGCGCTTCGTCGACATCATCAAGAAGGATCCCGGCGTCCAGAATGTGATGGCCTTCACCGGCGGCAACGGCTCCACCAACGGCGGCTTTATCTACATCGGTCTCACGCCACGCGAGGAACGCAACGCCAGCGCCAGCCAGATCATCAATCGTCTCCGCCCGCAGCTCATGAGCGTCCCGGGCGCTTCCGTCTTCCTCCAGGCTGGACAGGACCTGCGCATCGGTGGCCACCTGTCCAGTGCCCAGTATCAGTACACGATTCAGAGTGAAAACCTTGACGACCTCACTCACTGGGGCCCTATCCTGCTCGAGGCCATGCGCAAGATTCCCGGCCTCACCGACGTCAATACCGATCAGCAGCTCAGCGGCCTGCAAGCCAATCTCGATTACGACCGCCAGACCGCCGCGCGCATGGGCATCACACCCCAGATGATCGACAACACCCTCTACCTCGCCTTCGGCCAGGCTCAGGTCTCCACCATGTACACCGCCCTCAACCAGTACCACGTCATTATGGAGGTCGCGCCTCAGTTTTGGCAGAGCCCCACTGGCCTCGACAATGTGTACCTCCACCCCTCCACCGGCGGCGAAGTGCCACTCAGCGCCATCGCGCACTTCCGCGCCGTCACCGCGCCTCTTTCCGTCAACCACCAGGGGCAATTTCCCTCGGCGACGCTTTCATTCAATCTCGCTCCCGGCGTGCCCCTTAGCGACGCCGCCGACCGCATTCTCAAGATGGAGCAGACCATCGGCATGCCGCCCACCATTCACGGCATGTTTGCCGGCACGCTTCAGGCCTTCCAGGATTCACTCGCCAGCGAGCCTTTCCTCATCCTCTCTGCCCTGCTCGCTGTCTATATCGTTCTTGGCATTCTTTACGAAAGCTACATGCATCCCATCACGATTCTCTCTACGCTGCCTTCCGCGGGTGTGGGCGCCGTCCTCGCGCTCATGCTCGTCCGCATGGATCTCAGCGTCATCGCTCTCATCGGCATCATCTTGCTCATCGGCATCGTCAAGAAGAACGCCATTCTCATGATCGATTTCGCCTTGGCCGCCGAGCGCAATGAAGGCAAGAATTCCCGCGACGCCATCTACCAGGCCTGCCTGCTCCGCTTCCGGCCCATCATCATGACCACCATGGCCGCTCTGCTCGGCGCTCTGCCTCTCGCCGTTGGCACCGGAGTCGGCTCTGAATTGCGCCGCCCCCTCGGAATCACCATCGTCGGCGGCCTCATTTTCAGCCAGGCGCTCACGCTTTACACCACTCCGGTCGTCTACCTCTATCTCGATCGCTTGCGCCTCTGGTGGGAGGCGTTTCGCCACGGTCCGGCTGCGGCGGCGCCCCATCAATTGCCCGGAGACTGAACAGGGAAGGGAACTCGATTGATCTGCAAAATGTCCATCACCGCAAAACAAACCGGCCGGGCGCTTCGCTCGGCGCTCGCCGCGCTCGTGGCCGTCTCGCTTACGGCCTGCACCGTCGGCCCCAAATATCACACGCCCACGGCGCAGCTGCCCGACTCGTACAAGGAGCTCACCCCCAGGGACTATCCTCAGACCGCTGGCTGGAGCACCGCGCAGCCGAGCGACGGCATCCTCCGCGGCAAATGGTGGGAAATCTTCCACGATCCCCAGCTCAATGCCCTCGAGGAAAAGGTGGACGTTTCCAACCAGACCTTGGCCGCCGCTACCGCCAACTTCATGGCCGCTCGCGCCATCGTCCGCGAGGCGCGCAGCCAGTATTTCCCTTCCGTTTCCACCAATCCTTCCATCACCGCCCAGCGTCCCTCTTCCAGCAATTCCACCAAGGCCACCACGGGCTCCAGCTCGCAGTCCGTTCCCACCTTCACCGCCTATTCGCTTCCGTTTGACGCCACCTGGCAGCCCGATCTCTTCGGCCGCGTCCGCAACACCGTTCGTTCCACTCTCGCGGGCGCTCAGGTCAGCGCCGCCGATCTGGAAAACGTTCGCCTCTCCGTCCAGGCCGAACTCGCCGTGGACTATTTTTCCCTCCGCGGCCAGGATTCGCTCAGGAATCTCCTCGATAAAACGGTCGTCGACTTCCAGCAATCTCTCGATCTCACCAAGGTTCTCTACGAAACGGGTATCAGCTCCGACGAAGCCGTCGCTCAGGCCGAAACGCAACTCGAGAGCACGCAGGCTCAGGCTACCGCTGTCGGCATCGCTCGCGCCCAGTTCGAGCACGCCATCGCCACCCTCACCGGCCAGCCTGCCTCCATCTTCACCGTTGCGCCCGAGCCGCTCGATATCCAGCCGCCGGCCATCCCCTATGGCGTGCCTTCCCAGCTCCTCGAGCGCCGTCCCGACATCGCCGCTGCCGAACGAGTCGTGGCGCAAGCCAACGCCCAGATCGGCATCGCCAAGACCGCTTATTTCCCCGTCGTTTCGCTCGACGCTTCCGCAGGCTTCCAGAGCACCCACATCGCCGAGTGGTTCACCTGGCCCAGCCGCTTCTTCTCCGTTGGACCCGCGCTCGCCCAGACCCTCTTCGACGCAGGACTGCGCCGCGCCACCGTCCAGCAGTTCCGCGCTCAGTACGATGAGCAGGTGGCCAACTACCGCCAGACGGTGCTCACCGCGTTCCAGCAGGTGGAAGACAATCTGGCCGGCCTGCGCATCCTGTCCACCGAGATCCAGCAGCAGGACCGCGCCGTCTCCTCCGCCACGCGCAACCTTTCACTCGCCAACGACCGCTACAAGCTCGGCATCGATCCCTACCTGAACGTGCTCGTCGCCGAGGTCCTCCTCCTCAACAACGAGGAAACCCTGCTCAACCTGCGCACCTCGCAGATGACCACCAGCGTGCTGCTCATCGAGGCGCTTGGCGGCGGCTGGGATGCGTCGCAGATTCCCACTCCTCAGCAGATCATCACCCAGGCCAGCGCCTCCGCGCCGGCGCCCGCGGCGGAAAATTCCGCGGCCTCGCCTCCGCCTAAACCGCGCCGCTGATAGTTCTTATCTCCCGGTTTTCGGTGGGTTAGTGAATCCAGCTTGAGGGCACGTCTTCTTTTCGCGCTTCATCTTCCAGCGCGTCGATCTGTTTCTGGATATCCGCTTTTTTCTGCTGCAGCCGCTTCATTTTTGTATCCCGGTCTTCGAAATATACGGTGTCCTGTTTCAGGCCGGATTGCACGTTGAACCCCGCGTTGCCGCCCCGCTTGATTTCATCCTGCAATTTGTCGATTTCCGCGTCCACTTGCGCCATCTGGTCCCGCAATGCCTGTGCGCGCTGCCGCCAGTAGGCTTCATCTTTCACGGGACCTCCGCTGGCGGCTTTGGCCGCTCCGCCGCCCGCGCTGCTCCCGCTGGCTGCCGGAAACATGTTCCCTCCCGTCGCGCCACCGGCAGTTCCCAGAGCCTTGTGCGCGGCGTCGGCTGTGCCCCCTCCGGAGTCCTTATCTCCCGCCCCGGAATTTCCGCCGGAGCCGGACGAAGTGGAGATGTCATCCGTTGTATAAGTCTTTTTTGGCGCATCTTTGGGCTTGTTTGCTCGGGCCTTGCGCGCCGCTTCCGCCAGTGAATCTTCCTGCGGGGGCTGTTGCTGCGCCGGTTGCGCCTGCTGCCCTCCCGGCTTTTGATCCTGCGATTGCTGCCGGCAGATCCCGGCGGGCGCTGCGGCCAGCACCACGCCCGTCACGAGAGCCGCAATCCATCCTGCTTTCTGTGGATTTTGCATCTTCGTCTCCTCTCTCGCGATTAGCGCAGCCAGCCGGGGGGCACTTCCGCCCGGCGCGCTTCCTCTTCCATCTGGTCGATCTCCGCCTGGATTTGTGCTTTGTGCGCCTTGAGCCGGTCCAATTGGGTGGTATAGCCGCTGGCGCCCCGCGCGTGCGCTCCTACGGTGTATGCGCTCGGGGGTGGCGGATTCGTTCCGTTGGAGCTGCCTACGGCGTTGTGCGCTTTCTCGTTCGCGGCCTCAATCTGCGCAATCTGACGGTCCACTTCCGCCATCTGATTCCGCAGCTTCTGCGACCGGCTGCGCCAGTATTGCTCGTTTTTTGGTCCCGTTGCCGATGTCTGCCGGGCCTTGCTGCCCGGTTTCGAGTTCCCCACTACGGAGACGTCGCCGCCCCGCATGGCCCGCAGGTCGTCGTTCGTGTACACCTTTTTCGTCGCCGGGCTGTCGGCCGCGCTTGATCCGGTGTTCGAGTTCTGTTGTGCGGCGGTGTGATCCTGCGGCGCGTTCGCTGGCTGCGATTGGGCAAGCCCTGTGCCCGCCAGCAGCGCGCAGGCAAACACTCCCGCGCCCAATGAGACTAGGATGGGATGCCGCACCGGTATCGTTCTCCTTCCCGCCATCCTAGTCACCGCCGCGGTCCCGGTTCAATGGTACCCGCGGACAGTGTTCACTTGCTGGTACGTGCGGCGGTCATCGAGATTTCCATCTTCGCGCCCAGCGCCAGTCCCGACACTGCCACGGTCGCGCGTACCGGCAGCGGTTCCGTTTTGAAGTACTCCCGGTAGATCTGATTCAGCTGCCCGAAGTCCTTCATGTCGGCCAGGTACACGTTCACTGCCACCACGTCCGCAAAATCCAGTCCCCCTGCTTGCAACACGGCATGGGCGTTGGCCATGGCCTGCCGCATCTCCGGCTCGAACCCCCCTGCCGCCAGCTTTCCGTTCGCATCCGCTCCCACCACGCCGGAGAGATACAGCGTGTCGCCCACCATCAATCCCGGCGAGAAGGGCAGCCCCGTCGGCTTGACTCCACTCGGCGCAATCAACTGCTTGCGTGGCGCCTTCTCCGGCGCGCGCGCTGCTCCCGCAAGTCCCACTACGGCGATTCCGGTCAAAACGATCTTCCATCCTCGATTCATGTGTTTTTCTCCTCCACTCCCTCGGAATTTCCGTGCGCCTGGCTCCACGGGCGCAACCGGGGCCACCAGCGTCGCACGTTCCTGCAATACTCCCGGTAATCCTCCCCGAATTTTCTTTGCAGCGTCGGCTCCTCGTAGAACCTCACGAACAAATGAATGCCGAGTGCCACCGCCGCCACTGCCGCGATCAGCGCCGGGTTCGCGTGCCCGAACACCACCCACAGCCCGATCCACCCCGCGGCAAATCCCACGTACATCGGGTTCCGCACGTAACGGTAAAACCCCACGACCACCAGCCGGCTGGGCGGAATAAACGGAGCGGGCGTTCCGTGCCCCGTCCAGCCGAAATCCCAAATGCACCGCAGCGCCACCGCGAATCCCAGCACGGAGGGAACCGCGCCCGCCCACCGCCAGGGGTTCTCGGTTGCCTCCACCGTAAATCCCAGCCATCCGGGCAGCAGCCAGAACCACAGCGCCAGGAACGCAGCTCCAACCGCCAGCGATCCCGCCGCCGTCAGCCACTGCATTCCGCCCTCGCCGTCCTGCACGATTGCCTCGCCCGCTGCCGTCTCCCGGCCTCGCCGTTTCTGCGGTCCTCCCGGATTGTCTTACGGTTCGTCCTCGTCCTCTGCCTCCGGCGACATCCCGGCGTTCGAGCTGCGCTTCGTGTCCACGGGTGAGAGCCCGGCCTTTTCCAGTTGTTTATTGAGCGCTGGCAGGCTCTGCGCCTCGATCCCCCGCCAGTCCCCGAGCACGGCGATGCGCGCCAGGTTCAGTTCGCGGGCCTCTGCCTGCACCTGCGTGGGCGGCACGCAGTCGCAGCTGTCCGCGATGCGCAGCAGTGCGCCGAAATGCTGGTTCAGCGTGGAGAGATTTTCCTTTTCGTGTCCCGTCGGCGGCACGCCGAAAAATCCCTGCAGCTGCGCCCCTTCCAGCGCCGCGAGTTTCTTGTCCATGGCGGCAATGGCCTCGCTCAGCTCGCCCTTTCCCGCTTTCTCCGCGCGGTCCTTCAGTTGTTCCCGCACGGTTTTTACGGTTTCCAGCGCGGCATACGATTCGTCCATGCCTCTCACCGCGTCGCTTTCCATGGCGAATTGCCTGCCGAGCGCTCCCGCCTCCGCTTTTACTCGCGGGTCCATTTTCAACGTCAGCGGCTGCGTCCAGCTTTTTCCTCCCACCGTCAGCCGCACCGTGTACGAATTCGGCAGCGCGCGCACGCCCTCCGGTTCGAGCGGCGTGGCATGTGGCACCGCGGATATCGGGTAGCCGTGAAAGAGTGAAGAGGGCGCCGTGTAATGCAAATCCCACACGAACCGGTGCATCCCCGCCTCCGCGGATAGAATTTTCGGTTGCAGCACCCAGTACATCGGGATGGGGTTCGATTTCGCCGTCGCCGCCATGTCAATGGCCGCGTCCGTGCTCGCGTAGCGCCGCACAACCTCGCCGCGCCCGTCCAGGATTTCCAGCCTCACTGCCCCAGTGGCCGCGTCCTTCAAGTAGTAATCAATGATCGCCCCGTCCGGCGGATTCTGCCCCGCCGGCACTTCCGGCGGCAGCGGAGTATCCGTCGCGCGGCTGCGGCGGAACCGCCACGCCGTCTCCGGTTTGAACAGGTGCACCTCCGCCGCGGCCACTTGCGCCGTCAACTGCCGCAGTGGCGTCAGGTCGTCCAGGATCCAGAACGACCTTCCGTGCGTCCCCACCACCAGGTCGTCCCCGTGCACCACCAGGTCGCGCATCGACGTGTGCGGCAGGTTCAGTTGCAGCGACTGCCAGTGGTCTCCGTCGTCGAAAGACACATATACCGAGCCCTCCGTTCCGGCATAGAGCAGCCCGCGCCGCGCGGGGTCCTCGCGCACGGCGTTCACGGGCTCGTCGCCGGGCAGCCCGCTGGTAATTTCCTGCCATGTTTTTCCGCTGTCGCGCGTGCGCAGTACGTGCGGCCGCAGATCGTCCAGCCGGAACGCGTTAATGGCCGCATACGCCTCCCCCGCGTCGAAGTGCGACGCCTCGATCATCGACACTTTGCTCCAGGGCACCAGCGACGGCGGCGTCACGTTCGTCCACTGGCCGCCTCCGTTGTGCGTCACCTGGATCTGCCCGTCGTCCGTTCCCGCCCAGATCAGGCCGATGTCTTTCGGCGATGGCGCCAACGCGTATATCAATCCGCGGTGCTTCCCGTGCTCCGGGTCCGTTTCTTTGAAGACGCCCAGGCTCGCCGGCACCGCCGGATTCTCCCGCGTCAGGTCCGGACTGATCACCTGCCAGCTCTCCCCTCCATTCGTGGTCTTGAACACCACGTTGGCCGTGGCGTACAGCGTGTGCGGATCGAGCGGAGAAAACACCACCGGCATCGTCCGGTTGTAACGGTATTGCCCGCGCCGGATCGGTTCCGGCGCCACGTCCGCCACTTCTCCCGTCCGCTGATTCGTCCGCGTCACGCGCCCGCCATAGACAATGTCCGGATTCAGCGGGTCCACCGCGATGTAGCCGTACTCCTCCACGCCCACCGGATGCCAGTCCCGGAAGGTGATGCTGCCGTCGTCCCCGCGGCTCGCCGTTGCAATCGACCCGCTCTCCTGCTGCGCGCCGTACACCCAGTAGGGCACGCGCGTGTCCGTGGTCACGTGGTAGAACTGCGCCGTCGGCTGGTTGTACCACGAGCTCCACGTTGTGCCGTGGTCCACGCTGATCGTCGCGCCCTGGTCCGCGGACAGCGCGATGATTCGCGGGTTCCGCGGATTGATCCAGAAGCGCTGGTAATCGTCGCCGCCCGGCGCTCCCTTGAAGCACGTAAACGTGTGCCCGCCATCCATCGACCGGTACGACGCCGTGTTCGCCACGTACACCTCGTCCGGATTGTCCGGTGCCACCGCAATTCCCATCGCGCCCGGCCCACGCCCGCCGATTCTCCGGTCGCCGTTCACCTGTGCCCAAGTCTCCCCGCCGTCGTCCGAGCGGTATACGCCTGGATTTTTGCGCGCCTCCACTGACGCGTATAGCCGCTGCCCATTCGACGGTGCCACCGCAATCCCGATTCGTCCCAGCCGGTCGTCCGCTCCCGGCAGGCCGTTCGTCAGTTGCTTCCAGGTGTCCCCGCCGTCCGTGGATTTGTAGAGCCCGCTCCCCCCTGTGATAAATGACTCGCCGCTCCGCACCTCCCACGGTGCCACACGCGCGGCCCACAGCACGGCATAGATGATTTTGGGGTTCGCGGGATCGAACGCCAGGTCCGCCGCGCCCGTGTTTTCGTCGCGGTAGAGCACTTTCTGCCATGTCTGCCCGCCGTCGGTCGAACGGAACACGCCCCGCTCCGCGTTCGGCCCGTACGGATGTCCCACCACGGCCACAATCACGCGGTTCGGATCGTGCGGGTCCACAAGGATCTGGGCGAATTGCTGTCCGTCCCGCAGGCCCAGGCGCGTCCACGTTTTCCCGCCGTCCGTGGATTTGTACATCCCGTTGCCCACCGCCAGGTCCGGTCGCTGCAGCCCTTCGCCGCTTCCGGCATAAATAATGTCGGGATCCGACGGCGCAATCGCCAGCGCCCCGATCGACCCGCTCGATTCCGCGTCGAATATCGGCGTCCAGGTCCGCCCCGCATTGTCCGTCCTCCAGATTCCCCCGTTCACCATCCCGATGTAGAACACGTTCGGCTGGTCCGGAATTCCCGC
>DATKNR010000188.1:0-14463 GCA_035541255.1 Patescibacteria group bacterium
CCCGCGGAGCTGTTGAAGTCCGCTGTCTGGCCCGTGGTGTTGGCCTTGAATTCCTCGATGCTGTCGATCGGGGTCGGCATCACGCCCGTTGGCCCGCCACCCACAACACCGCTGGGGTCGCCGGCGTAGCTCGGCGTGTAAATGTTCATGCTGCCGTCCATATCGTTGGTGTTCTGTCCGCCGTCCAGCGAGAAGGAGTTCTGGTCGTAAACCGCACCAGCCGTGTAGCCTTCTGGGGAGACGCCGGGCTGCAACACGACGAACGTCGAGACGTCGCGGGCGATGCTGGGGAGCGAATCCACCGCGACTCCCGAAACCGTGTTGCCCACCGTGGCGTTCAGGGTCTGCAGTTCGGTGTTCGTCGCGGTGACCTCAACCACTTCGGTCGTCGCTCCGACCTGCAACGCCACGTTCAAGGTGAGTTGGAGTCCGACCTGCACTTTCTGATCGGACAGCTTGGCCGCGCGGAAACCCTTCGCGGTTATGGTCACGCTATACGTCGCCGGAGGTACGTTGACGAATGTGTACCGTCCGTCGTTGTTCGTGGCCGTAGACCGCGCGATGTTGGTGGCCGTGTCGGTGAGGGTCACCGTGGCGCCCGCGACTGCGGCTCCCGATGGATCCGTCACCTGTCCAACGATCGTGCCTGTGTTTGTCGCCTGGGCAAACATCGGCGCTGCCGAGAGTGCCAGGATGCAAATCAGGCTAAGTACTGCTACAACCACCCGCTTACTTAGCATTCGACTGCCTCCTCGTGGGCATTTCTGCCCGTTGAAACTCATTTCCCTACCCTGCCCTAAATCTCTGCAAATGCGGGCCGCTATCGAACTTGGTTGGTGCACCGAGCCCCCCAACGGAGAGACATGCATAGCGACGGGCCGCAAGATTGCAACTCCGCTACCAGACGGAAAATCTAAATTACTCTCATGAATTCAATAATTTAGGACTGGTAGGGGCGGGCAGGAAGTGGTGCCCCGCTACCGCAAACCACAGCAACATATGGATTCTGGAAGTTGTCGTCCTAAATTCGACTACAGTCATAGTAATATTGATTCGCTATTTATTCCCCTTTTCGCTTCCCATCTCCTTCTCAGCTGTACACATTTTTGGCCGCGCCGGTGTGATTCCACCGGGCTTTCCGTCGCCCCGCGCAGTCGGGGGATTGCACTGGATGCGCTGAAAATGAGAGGCCTGTGGAGGCGATCCGAACGGGTCATCCAGCTGCCAGTCAGGGGATCAGCGCGGGAGCTGAAAAAAAAAGGGGAGCCCGCAACTGCGGACTCCCCGGGCGTTCTTCGCCGGTCGTTTGTGCCGCTAGAAGGTCAGCTTCGCCCCGAGCTGGATGATCCGTGGGTTGCTGGAGAACACCTGTTCCGGGTGGCCGAACAGGGCGTTGCCTGGGGTGAGCAAGCCTTGAACGGCCACGCCGGGCCCGGTGCCTGGCTGGTAGAGAACCGGGTTAACTGTGTTGATACTCCCCGGAACGTACTGCGGGTGGTTGAGCAGGTTCAGGAACTGCGCCTGGAGTTCAAAGCGTACGCGTTCGGTGACGTCGAACTTCTTTGCGACCGTGAAGTCGAGGTTGTCGATCGGCCGCATCTGTATCGTATTGCGCCCGGCAACCACGAGGCCGTTGTTGGCGATCAAGCCGCCCGCGCCCGAGCGGATGTACCGCGCGTCCGGATTGGCCGCGGTGTAGGCTACGGTGTTCGACGGGTTGCACGAATTGCCCATTCCATCGCTGCCCACGACCACGATGCCTCCGATCAGGCAGGTTGCCGTGACCGTGGTGCCGACTCCGGGGGCGCCGGCCGCATGGATCAGTACGCGGTCTCCGGCCGAGTCGCCGTTTCCGTTCACGTCCAGGGAGCTTTGGAGATCTCCCCAGCCTCCGGACTGGAACGTGAAGACGGGAACGAACATCCAGTTGCCCAGGACGTTTCGCTTGAGCCAGCTTCCGGACTTGAAGTATGGCAAGTCGTAATAGGCCATCAGGCTGACCCGGTGGCGGTGATCCAGCGCGGAGTTGCTGCGGTCGTCCGCCAGGTCTTGAAAGTCCTGCGGACGCCGTGGCGTCAGCGTGGTTGTGGCCAGCGATGCCGTGCTGTTGTCGATGTCATGGCTGAACGTGTACGCCAAGCTGAATTGCAACCCGTGGCTGAACCGCCGGGTCAGCTGAGTGGCAAGCCCGTGATACACGGAGGTGCCCTCCGGGCTGAATTCGACGAAAGCGGGTTGTGAGAAGCACGGGCTGGCATCCGCCGGCGCTCCAGTCACTGCGGCGCATCCCGCCACGTACGACGGCACGTAGCTGTTGACGCCGGCGCCGGAAATCGTCGCGGGCCCGGCGAGCGTCTCCGGTGTGACCGTCAGCCCCGCGAGCTGTGCGGCCGTCGGAGTCGTGAGAAACGTGGGAATAAAATTCGTCGGGCTTATTTCCACCTGCCGGGTGGGGCGGGTTTGCACGCTCAAGTGGTACCCGTGCGTGTAGATGTAAGTCACGTCCACCGTGTAATTTTTGGCGAACTCGTGCTGCACGCCAAGGCTCGCGGTGATGGCCACGGGATTCAGCCAGTTGGGCTGGATGTGTCCCGTGGTGGCCTGCTGTTGCTCGACCACGGTCATGAAGGGCGGGATCACGTTCGGGATTCCGCCGTTGGCCAGGAAATTGTTGATCACCGACGCGGGCGTGGAACCCTGGGTCACGTCCACGGTGGTGCCGATGGTCGGCGGATCTCCGGTGGACGTGATGTTCCCGGGCAGGTTGTCGAATACCACGTCGTAGCCCATGCTCCAGCCGCCGCGGACCACCCAGGTGCGCTGCGCATCCGGCGACCAGGCAAATCCCAGGCGGGGCATGAACTGGTTTTTCGGTGCCCGCGGTTCGCTGAAGTTGAGCACGCCCGGCACTGTGGCTGCGTTGTTCAGCTGCTGAATCCGGGCGCCCTGTGGAATCGTGGCGTACTCGTAACGCACGCCCAGATTCAGGGAAAAGGAGGGAAGGATGCGCCAAACGTCGTTCACGTACCAGGCGGTATCGATGTTATCTCCATAGTAACGGAATGTGCCTACGCTGCGCTGCGCCAGAAAGTCCGGGTTGATGTCGTAGAGATACAGCCCGGTCGAGGTGTAGTCGTAATCGCCCCGCGCGCGCTGGATAAAGTCCGTGGGTTCGATGTACCGTCGAATCTCCACGCCGGTTCGCACATTGTGGTTCTTGTACGTCCAGGAAAGGTTTTCGCTGGCCTGATAGGTGTTCTGGATGGTGAAGCTGGGGGCGTTGGAATCCGGCCCCACCTGCACGTTGAGCCCGTCCAGGAACAGCAGGTTGGGGAACTGGTCCAGGCCCGGGAAGGTAAAATTCCCCGCGGTAGTGAAATTATAGTAACGGTTGTACCCGAGCCGCAGTTCGTTCGTCAGGTCCGGCCGGAACGTGTGGTATTCGTTGATCGCCACCAGGTGATTGTGGATGGGAGAGGGCTCGAAGAAAATCGGCAGCGAAGCCAGATTATCGAGCCCCGAGGTTCGGTTGTAGATATACCGTACCCGGAGCTGATCCTTGTCCGAAATGTTGTAGTCCACCGCCGTCACCAGCGCATAGACGTTTTCGAACGAAGGCGCGGTGATGGGCAGGTTGCCCACGTCGATGCCTTCGGCAATGCCCGAGGTGCAGGTGCTGCCGCTCGGCGGCGCTCCGCCGGTGCAGATGTACAGCGGGTTGGTGACTCTTGTTCCTCCCGCGGTCGTGAAGTTGGGGTTTCCTTGCGTGCCTACACAGTTTCCTCCGGTCTGCGCCGTTCCCAGGAACTGCTGCAGGACTCCCACGTTCGTCATGTTCACGCTGACGGTAGTCGCGCCGTCGGGACTCAGGCCGGGTGGCAACGCCATGATTTGCGCGTAGCCCGCCGCCGTCGGCGCACATACGCCGCCGGGAGGCAGTGCCGCTTGTCCGAGCGGGCTGTATTCGCCGCTGGCAAAGAAGAACAGCTTGTCCTTCAGGATCGGCCCGCCGAGCTGGCCGCCCACGCGATTCAGATCCAGGCGCGGCCGTTGCGGACTTACCTGGTCCACCACGGCCAGCTGGTCGGTGGCATTCAAGTAGCGGTTCTGCGTGTAGTCGTACAGCATGCCGTGAAACGTGTTCGTCCCGGTCTTGATCACCTGGTTGAATTGCCCGCCATTCGAGTGGCCGAACTCGGGACTGAACTGATTTTGAAGCGCCGAGAATTCCTGCACCGAGTCATTGGGCACGTATACGTTCGGCCCGGTGGAGTACTTCAGGTTGTTGTCCACCCCTTCGATGGTGAAACTATTGTTCGTTGGCCGCTGTCCTCCCACCGCGGGTCCCGTGCCTTGCCCCACTCCGCCGCTGGAAGACACTCCAGGCTGCAGCAGAGCCAGGTTGAGAACACCCAGTCCCGTGAAACCTCCCAGTGTGGCCGTAGGGAGCATAGCCGTCTCTTTAGACTCGAATGTTCCTTCAATCTGTGGAGTGGATGTATTGATGGGGGGCGCAGTGCCGCTCACTTCCACCGTCACTTTGTGAGACTCTACATCGAGCACCACAGCCACCGAGTTGGTCCGGTTCAATTGCACCGGAAATCTGGTTAACGTGGCTTTCGCAAACCCCGCCGCCGTCACCGTGATGTCGTACGATCCCGGCAGCAGGTCCGTGAACAGGAACTCGCCCTGTTCGTTCGCCGTGAGCGTCTTGGTGAAGCCCGTTTCAGGATTCGAAACCGTCACGCTGGCTTTCGGCACCAGCGAGCCGCTCTTGTCCGTCACCGTGCCGGAAATGTTTCCGCTCACCGATTGCGCCGAAATGACGGGCACAATGGCGAGCAGTGCCAGACCGAGTGCAACCGCGATTGCTTTTCTCATGATTTCCGCCCGCTCCTTCTTCAAGTCTCGGTTTCCCGTCTCGTCTCTCCGGCTCAATTCGCTGCCTTCCGGCGCGTTGAGAACGGCGAGGCCACTTGGAAACCGGAAACGTCTGGAGACAGAAACGGCAATCGGGAATCCAATACAGATTTCTTCCAACTGCTTGCAAACTAAGATGTTATGAGCCCTTACCACCGCGAATTTCTAACCTTTAGCTACCGGCTCCGGGATGAGGTTCAGCTTCGCGGATAAGAATCTGGCAGCGGCCTGAATTCTCGAGTTGAGCCACACGCACAGGGCGGAAAACTTTCAGGAGACGCGATGAAGGTGTGACTCGTCCAAACTCTTGGCGAAACCGGGTAGGGTGGCCGTGGCGCCCGTGACGGGGAGGGTGCCGCAAGCGCTGTGGGGGTGGAATTTCACGCCGCTTCCACCTAAAATAGGTATTGCGGTCTAGGCAATGGCACGGCCATCGCCACGCTTAGGGCCCGCAGCCGGGAAACATCATTTCCGGGGTCGGGAGCGCCCCCTGCCTCCGGATGTCCTGCGCGGACGGCCTACCCCTCCCGCTGAGAAACTTTTGGGGGCTGGAAAGCGTATCTAAGAGTGCGCCCCGGTATGTATGGTCGAAACTCCCGCGGTGGGGGCCTCTGCCGGGACGAAAAATGGATGGGATGACATGAAGACGTGGAAAAAAGTGCTGCTTGGAATCGGGGCCGCGTTAGTGCTCCTGATCGCCGTCAGCATCACTCGGTATGAGATGAACAAGGACGTGGTCACCGTGCAGACCTCGAAGGTGGGCCACGAGGATTTGACTTCGATCGTTACGGCTTCCGGCGAGATCAAGCCGCGCAATTACACCAACGTTCTGGGTGAAGGCTTCGGCAAGATCAGGGAAATCGTGGTCCACGAAGGTGACGTCGTGAAACGCGGCGACGTGCTGCTCCGGCTGGAAGACGTGCAACCGGGCGCCGACGTGGAGGCGCAACGCGCGGCCATCCAGTCCGCCTCAGACGCCGTTCAGTCCTCCGAAGCGAGTTATCGTTCCGCTCAGGCCACTGTGGCGCAGCGCCAGGCCGATTTCGAGCATGCCGAGCTGGACTTCAAGCGCGGCCAGGAATTGCTCAAGGCCGGCCTGATCCCCAAGCAGGATTTCGACACGCGCAAGGCCACCTACGACGCAGCCAAAGCCGCGCTCACGGCCAGCCAGGCGCAGATGCAGCAGGCCAAAAGCGATCGCGATAAGCAGCACGCCACGCTCGAGCAGAACCGCGCCATGCTCACGCGCCTGGCCGACGTGCTTCGCAAGACCACTTATGTCGCCCCGATTGACGGCGTGGTCAGTTTCATCGCCGTGCGCGTGGGCGAAAACGTGGTGCCCGGCATTCAAAATTCCTCGGGCAGCTACCTGATGACCATTTCGGATATGTCCGTGGTCACTGCGGAGGTGATGGCGGATGAGACGGACATCGTCAACGTCCGCCGTGGCCAGCTTGCCGACGTCACCATCGACGCCCTGCCCGGCAAAGTCTTCAAGGGACGGGTCACCGACATGGGCGATCAGGCCATTCTGCGCACTTCGGGTCTGGCCACCACACAGACCACCGCGAACAACCAGGAAGCCAAGGATTTCAAGGTGGTGGTGACTCTCGATAATCCGCCCACAACCCTGCGGCCCGGACTTTCCACCACCGCCAAGATTCAGACCGCTCAGGAAAAGGGCGTGCTCGCCATTCCGCTTCAGGCCCTGGCCATGCGCACACGCAAGGACCTCGACGAGGCCAGAAAAGCCGCGGAAAAGAAATCGAACTCCGGCAGCGTGGTCCTCGCCGCGGCCAAGCCACCCCCGCCAGGTATGGATCCCAAGAAAGAAGAAATTCAGGGCGTGTTTGTGGTTCGCAATGGGCACGTCCAGTTCGTGCAGGTGGACACGGGAATCACCGGGATCACCGACATCGAAGTGAAATCGGGGCTCAAGGACGGCGATGAAATCGTCACGGGAAGCTACAAGGCCCTGCGTGCGCTCAAGCCGGGCGATCGCGTGAAGGTCAACAACGAGACGCCCAAGCAGTCGGAACTCTCCTGAGCAAAGTTCCGCGGAGGAACCCGAATCCCATGCCCGTCGAGGCGCCTGCGTCTGAACGAACCGGAGTCCGGCAGGACCTGCTGGACCGCGGTGTCGTGATTTTTACCGAAGGCCTCACCAAGACGTATCAGATGGGGTCCGAGCAGGTGTACGCGCTTCGCGGCGTGGACCTGTTGATTGAGCGCGGCGAATATGTGGCCATCATGGGGCCCTCTGGCTCCGGCAAGTCCACGCTCATGAACCTCATCGGCTGCCTGGACTCTCCCACTTCGGGCAGTTACTGGCTGGCGGGCCGCCTGGTCAGTTCGCTCAATGACGATGAGCTGGCTTATATTCGCAACAAGGAAATCGGTTTCGTCTTTCAGACGTTCAATCTGCTGGCCAGGGCCACCTCGCTGCACAATGTGGAGTTGCCCCTGATCTACAACGGCACGCCGGCCGACGAGCGCCTGGAACGCGCCAAGGAAGCCCTGCGCATGGTGGACCTGGGCGACCGCATGATGCACAAGCCCAACGAGCTCTCCGGCGGACAGCGCCAGCGCGTGGCCGTCGCACGCGCTCTGGTCAACAAGCCATCCATCCTTCTGGCCGACGAGCCCACGGGGAACCTCGATTCCAAGACGGGCGAGGAGATTATGGCGCTCTTTGAACGCCTCCACGAGCAGGGCAACACCATCATTCTCGTGACCCACGAGCAGGATATCGCTGCCCACGCCCACCGCGTCATTCACATCCGCGACGGCCGCATCCACTCCGACGAACGCACACGCAAGTAGTTCCGCCCCGCTCGCCACAGCCTGGGCTTCGGCGGGCCCGCCACCGCACTTCTCCGCCCGTCCCTGCTATACTTCCACCCGGATGCCGCGCTTTCGGCAGGAGTGAATCCGAAACTCGATGGCTCACGAGCAGCTTCTCTTTCCCGGCGTGGCCCACCAGGCCGGCGGGCAAAACACCAGCGGCGTCCTCCCCTCGCAATCCATCCGCGATCTGATTGCATCCGGCCGCATCGTTCCCCGCGGCGCTGTTCACCGCCAGATTTCTGAAGACCAGATCCAGCCCGCTAGCATCGACCTGCGCCTCGGTGAGATCGCCTACCGGGTCCGCGCCAGTTTTCTTCCCGGCAAATCCGCCACCGTGGAGAATAAGATTCAGGACCTGCAGATGTCCGTCGTGGACCTGACGCGCCCCGCCGTATTCGAAAAGAACTGCGTGTATATCGTGCCTCTCGTTGAGGAACTCCACTTGCCCGACGATGTCTCCGCCAAGTGCAATCCCAAGAGCACCACGGGCCGTCTGGACATCTTCACCCGCCTGATCACCGACTTCGGAGAAGACTTCGAATGGGTGCGCAGCGGCTACCGCGGCCCGCTTTATGCGGAGGTGGTGCCGCGGACGTTCAGCGTGGTGCTTTCCGCCGGCATGAAGCTCAGCCAGATGCGCTTTTTCCTCGGCGACCCCTCTTCCGACGACCGCAGCCTGCGCGCTCTCGACCGCCAGCACGGCCTCGTCTACTTGACCGAGGACAACCGCGCGGAAGCCGAAATCGAAGAGGGATTGTGGATTCGCGTCAGCACGCGCGCGGAGGGCCCCTCGGATGTCGTGGCCTACAAGGCCCGCAGCAATGCTCCCGTCATCGACCTGAGCAAAGTGAATCACTACGAGCCCGACGATTTCTGGGAACTGATCCACCCGCCGCGCAGCGGCTCGCTGATCCTGGACCCCGGCGCGTTCTACATCATCGCGTCCAAAGAGCGCGTGCGCGTCCCGCCGCAATACGCGGCGGAAATGGTGGCGCTGGAAACCTCTGTCGGCGAATTCCGCATTCACTACGCGGGATTCTTCGATCCCGGCTTCGGATTCGGCTCCAACGACGACATCAAGGGCACTCGCGCCGTACTTGAAGTGCGCGCGCACGAAGTGCCCTTTCAGATCGAGGACGGGCAGGCCGTCGGCCGGCTCTATTACATGCACCTGCTCTCCGTTCCCGACAAGGTCTACGGCGCGAAAATCGGTTCCTCGTATCAAGGCCAGGCACTCGCGCTCTCCAAGCAGTTCAAGAGCACTGCGCGGCCCGCGCGCTGAATCTTCCGTGCACCCAGACGCCTCCCACTGGCATCTCTCTTCTGGGAGACTGGCGCCGGCGCCCGTCCTCGCCTCCCGCGGAGAAACGCGATGAGCAATCAAGGCAATGCTTCCTGGCTGTTCCGGTCCGATGCGCCCGCGGCCGTGGTGCTCATCCGTCTGCTGGTCGGCGGAGTCTTCTTTGAAGAGGGAATTCAGAAGCTTCTGTTTCCGGAGCTGATGGGCGCGGGGCGATTCGGCCGCATCGGCATCCCCTGGCCCAACCTCTCCGGGCCATTCGTCGGCGCGGTGGAAATCTTCTTCGGGGCGCTCGTGCTCATCGGATTCTTCACGCGATTGGCTTCCATTCCCCTGCTGGCGGATATTTCCGTGGCCATTCTTTCCACCAAGATTCCCATTCTGCTTGGCCGTGGCTACGGGCCGTTTCATCTGGCGCAATTGCACCGCTATGGCCTGTGGAGCATGCTCTCGGAAGCGCGCACGGATTTTTCGATGCTCCTCGGCCTTCTGTTCCTGTTGTGCGTGGGCGCGGGTCCCTGGTCGCTGGATGCGTTTGTCTTCCGCGCCTGACGGCGGCTTCCTGGCCTTCTTAGCTCAGCTCTCTCCGTCTTCTCCTCCCGCCTTTGCGTTTTAGCGTCGGAGTTTACCCGCCGCGGCGGGCGAGAGGCTCTTTCTCCTCTCCCCGTTCGTTCTTCCTCCATGCGAAAATCCCCTCGCTATGCCAAATCCCAAAGTGCGCGCCATCGCTGCCTTCGTCCGCATTTCCCACGCGGGCTGGGAGCGGCAGTTTGCCGCCACACTCGAAAAGCTGCGCGCCGCTCGCGCCATCGTCGAAGACCGCGGCTACTCCGTAGAATCCATCCGCATCACCACACAGCCGTTTCCGTCGTGGCTTCTCGGTCTGCCGCGCCGCGAATCGCTCGCCACGCTGCGCCGCATGGACGATCTCGCGGTGGCCACTCCGTTCGAGCTCTCCATCGGCCCGGCCATGCGCGCGGATGACGACGCTCCCGCGCCTGCCCGGCTTCTCGCCGAAGCGCTCGAGACGGCCCGCCTGCTCCAGGCCAATCTGCTGATTGCCTCGGACCGCGGCCCGCATCCGCGCGCCATGCGCGCCGCCGCGGAAACCGTCCTCCATGCCGCGGCGTCAAGCCCGCGCAGCCAGGGCGCCTTCAATTTCACCGCACTGGCCTGTGTTCCCCAGCATTCGCCATTCTTTCCCGGCTCGTGGCACAACGGGCCCGGCAATCGGTTCGCGATCGGGTTGGAATCCGCGGGTGTGGTCGAGGAGTTGTTGCGCGAGCATCTCGGCAACCCGGCAATCGCGCGACGCGAACTCACTGCTTCGCTCACCGCTCACGCACGCGCGCTGGCGGCGGCCGCGCGCCGCATCGAACGCGTCACCCGCTGGCGCTATCTGGGTTTCGATCCCACGCCCGCCCCGCTGCACGAAATTTCCATGGGTGCAGCCATCGAGGCATTCACCGGCGTTCCATTCGGCTCGCCGGGCACACTCGCGGCATGCGCCCTGGTGACCAGCGCGGTACAGGCCGTGCCCGTGCGTCAGGTGGGCTATTCGGGGCTGATGCTGCCGGTGCTGGAGGACGCGCGCCTCGCGCAGCGCTGGAGCGAGGGGCGCCTTTCACTCGACTCACTGCTCGGTTATTCCGCCGTATGCGCCACAGGGCTGGACACAATCCCGCTCCCCGGCGACGTCACTCGCGAGCAGCTCGAGCGGATCTTTGCCGACGTTGCCGCTCTCGCCCTCCGCTGGAAAAAGCCGCTGGCAGCGCGTCTCATGCCCGTTACCGGAAAGCGCGCCGGCGACATGACGGATTTCTCCGATCCGTTTCTCACCAACGCGCGCCTGCAGCCGTTGCCCTGATGCCTTCCGCCTCTGCGGCGGGGTGGACGCCGAGATTTTCTCGAACGATTACTCCAGCATGCGCGGGTCCAGCGTCAGCGGCTCGTCCAGTACGCCATTCACGTTCGCTCCCACGCGCAGGTGCAGGCTCGACTCGTTCATCGCCATCACCGCGGCGAATCCGATTCCCGCGCCGATCAACGTGCCGATCGTTCCGCCCTTCGGAGTTTTGCCCACAGCCACCCCCAGTTGTCCGCCCACCAGCGCGAACGTGCTGATCGCTGCCATTTGCTCCGGAGTGAGGTTGGCAAGGGCGCCCAGCGGATTCGCTCCCTGCCCGGCCGCAAATTGCTGTCCGCCGTTCGCCGGGCGCAGGATTCCCTGCACCCGGCCGGAAACGGCCATCCGGTTTTCGTTCGGAAAAACGATCGTGCGCAGACGGACGGACATGGCTCCATGTCCCGCCCCCGGGCCCGATTCGCCGGCCAGCACGCCCACCACCAGCGTGCGCGCCGGAATTACCACGCGCCCTTCGGCGTGAATCGGCAGGCGCGTGCGCAGGTACACGCGTTCCCCCTCGCGCGCCGGCGATTCCTGCGGCGTCTTCACTATGGTCATCGGAATGTGCGTGCCGGATGGAATGCTGATGACGTCCGGGATATCGCCCGGATTCACCTGGTCCGGCGCAGCCTGTGGCTCCTGCGCGGCCGGTTCTCCCGGCTCGCCCTGCTGCTCCACGGGGGGCCGCATGGTCTGTCCCCACCCGGAAGACATCGTGAGAAAAAGTGCAAAGAACACTGCCGCGAATTTTTTCATCGCCGGCCTCCTCGAAGCGCGGAACGCTTGTCCCAGCATTCGAGGCTAGGTTCCCGGGCATACCGGCACAAGCGCCACTGTCTGCCGCGGCAGAAATGGCGCACTCTGGCGCGCTTTGGCGCATCCGCCTCCGCCAAATTGAACCCACACTGTGCGGAAGGTAAGATCGCATGGCCGTCCATCCTGCACTGGCACTGGATCATGGCGTAATGGCTCCGCCACGCACCGCACCGCCGTCCAACGCGTCCTCGGACGACCGCCTCGATTCCTGGAAGGAGATTGCCGCGTTCCTCAAGCGCGGCGTCCGCACCGTTCAGCGCTGGGAGCGCACGGAGGCGCTCCCCGTTCATCGCCACCAGCACGCCAAGCTCGGCTCCGTCTATGCACTCAAGTCGGAAGTCGCTGCCTGGTGGGATTCGCGCGCCACCCAGCTCTCCGATGCTCCGTCCGCCGCTTCGGCCATCCGCGCCGGCGCCGCGCGTGCCGATGCTCATCGCAGGATCCGCCTGCTCGTGCTCCCATTCGCGAATCTGAGCGGCGACGCCGAGCAGGAATATCTCTCCGACGGGCTCACCGAGGAAATGATTGCGCGCCTCGCCCGGCTCGAGCCCGAACGGCTCGGTGTGATCGCCCGCACCACGGCCATGTCCTACCGTCCCACGGCGAAACGCGCCGACCAGATCGCCCGCGAGCTGGGCGTGGATTACATCCTCGAAGGCAGCGTGCGCGCCCACGGCACCGCGCTGCGCGTCAACGTGCAGCTCGTCGATGCGCGCGAGCACACTCACCTCTGGGCCGAAAGCTACGAACGCGAATTGAGCGACGTCTTCGCGCTCCAGTGCGAGCTGGCAGGCTCCATCGCCCGCGAAGTGCGCCTGGCTCTCCCCCGGGCCGATCACGCGGCCGCGCGCAGCGCCTCCACGGACCCGGAAGCCTACAAAGCATTCCTGATGGGTCGCTTCCTGATGAACAAAATGACCGCGGCCTCGCTCGTGCAAAGCCTCGAGTGGTTCGAGCGCGCGGTAGCGCTCGACCCCGCCCTCGCGTTGGCCCACGCGGGCATGGCGCAGGCCTATGGCCTGCTCGCCACGGTCCCCTTCGACGCGCTTCCGCCCCGCGAAGCCATGCCCAAAGCCGCTTCCGCCGCGCGAAAGGCGCTCGAACTCGATTCTTCGCTTCCCGAAGCGCACGCTGCACTCGGCCTGGTCCTGCATCACTACGAATGGAATTGGGCGGAAGCGGAGAAATCCTACCTGCGCGCCCTCGAGCTGAATCCGGACTACACCGCCGCGCTGCTTCGTTACGCTTGGCTGCTGCTGGCCCTCGGCCGCCACCCGGACGCGCTCGCGCGCCTCGCCCGCGCACTGGAAATTGCCGAGGAAATCGATCCGCACCTCATCGTGGTGGTGCGCGCCACTCGCGCTGCCGCGCTCTACTTCGCCCGCGAATTCGCGCGCGCTGCCGCCGATTGCCGCGAGGCCCTCTCGCTCGACCGCAACGATTTTCTGCTCCAGTACCTGCTGGGACACGCCCTCCTTCGCGGCGGCCGCGTCAAGAATGGTATCGCCACCCTGCTCGCCGGAAAGCAGCACGCGAACGATGTACCGCTCATGGCCGCCGGCGTGGGACTCGCACAGGCCCTCTCCGGCCACAAGAAGGACGCGGGGAGGATTCTTCACACCCTCGAAGAGCAGCGCAAACGCCGCTACATTCCCGCTCTCTATCCCGGCATTCTCTGCGCCGCGCTCGGTGACTACGACCGCGCCTTCACGTGGTTCGAAACTGCGCTCGAAGAGCGCGCCGACGGCATGGTGCTGCTCAACGCCGACCCGATGAGCGACCGCCTGCGGCGCGACCCGCGCTTCGCGCCGCTCGTCCGCCGCATCGGTTTGCCCTGAGCCCGATTCGCTGAGGGAGGGCCGCGCCACGGCTCCAGAGGCGCGGCCGGCCCTCGTCCCGGAATCTATGGGGCGGTCGTGGCCGCCGAATCGGCCGAGCCGGACTCCGTTTTTCCCGCCACGGTTACGCGAACGCTGCGGCGAACCGCCGCATGCGAGATCCAGCCCGCGAAGCGGACGTCCTCCCTCCCCTGTCCGACGCATTTCGGTTCGCGATCCGTTGCCGTCAGCGCCACGTAGATTGGAGCAATCAGGATGAAGCCGGCGGCGATGATCGGGGAGAGCAGCACAATCCTCAGCTTCTCGCGGATCGTGAGTGGCGGATCCGGCTCCACCAGCCGGCCGCCGTCGCCCTCGCGAATGGCGTATGCCGGACGCAGTCGGATCGTGGTTCCCTGCTGCGTTTTCACATCGTCGATTTCCCAGTCCAGCTTTCCGCACTTACAGTTCTTGCCTGCTTTCTCGACGCCGGTAACTCGCCCGGTGAGTTTCCAGCCTGCGGGGAGAACAGTCTCTCCGTCGGCGACCAGCGGTTCGGTCAGATGGAATGCAATCTGCTGTCCCTCGGTGGCTGAGCCGGAAGAAAGATTCTCTTCGAGCGCCATCTCCAGAAGTTGGCCCTTCTCTACTTTCACAGTTCGTGGCTGGGGAGCATTCTGGGCGAGAAGACTCACGCTCTGCGCCACCAGCACAGTCGCCGTCAGGCCCATACGGCAAAGACTACTCCACCAGTTCTTTTGGAATATCTGCATCGGTATCGGCTCCTTTCCGTTTTTTCGGACGGCACGTCCGTGCCGAGCCGCACGGTAGGAGCCCGGATTGGATACCGGCAAGCG
>DATKNR010000189.1:0-3743 GCA_035541255.1 Patescibacteria group bacterium
AATTCACATGAGCACCATCCCTCCGCTCGACTACAACCTGCTCTACCAGGAGCGCGTGGTGCGCAGCGTGGCCAATAACACCCGCGAGGATGGACGCGACTTTCTACGCATTGCCGCGGAGATCCCCATTCAGACGCACACCGAAATATTCCCGCTTCGCGAAGCGAATCGGGCGCTGAACGCACTGAAGAACGACGCGATTCCCGGCGCCGCCGTGCTCGACTGCCGGCCGTAGCTAGCGGACATCCAAATCCGGAATACTCAACCGAAAGCGCCACCTGGCGGCGGGCTGATTCTCGATTTCCGTTTTCCTCCACCTGGGTTGCCTGCACGGTATCGCGTCCGCAAATATCAATTGCCTGCGGGCCCTATGCCTATTGGAAAATAGGGACTTAGAGCCGCAGAGGATTCGCTCCCTCGGAGCGCTTTCTGTGCCCAAATCACGTCCGCACCCCGCGCTGGCGCTGGTTCTATTTGCGGTGGTCGTCCCCTGCCTCCTTGCGACCGTAGATTCCCCCGCGTCACGCCATTCCGTTCCGCTTCCCGACCATCCGCGTTACGCCATCCAGCATTTGGGCGAAGCGATTGGTTTGGCCACGGCCACGGTCACTTCGCTCGTGCAGGACCAGAAGGGTTTTCTCTGGATGGGAACCCAGAATGGTCTTTACCGCTTCGACGGGATCAAAGCCGTCCGCTTCGGCCAGAAGGCGGGCATGCTGAACGACCGGGTACAGCAGCTGGTGGAATCCCCGGAAGGGAACCTCTGGGGGGTTGTGGGCACGTCCGTATATCGCTTCGACGGATTGCGATTTTCAGAGGTGGAGCTGCCCAAGGGTGTTGAGATTCGCGGCTATCCTCAATCGCTCGCGCTGCCGCCCGGCGGCGACGTCTACCTGGCCACCGAAAACGGCCTGCTGTGCATGCGTTCCGGCGACCGCGCGGGACAGCCACCCGCCGTCCAACTCTGGTCTCCGGAGACCGGCCTTTCGCTCCTGCATGTGACCTCGGTTTCGTCGGCGCAGGATGGCACTGTGTGGTTCGGAGGAGACGGCCGCGTCGGGATCATCCGTCCCGGTTCGCACCAGCCGGAAATGCTGCCGGTCCGCGGACTCCCCAACGAACGGGTGTTTGCCATTCTGACGGACGGAGCGGGACAGGTATGGGTGCGGACACACGACCACGTCGGCTACCTCGACCCATCGCTCTCCGCGTACAATCCGGCGGACGCGGGAATTCCGGGCGCTAACGATTTTGGCGCGCCCACCATCGATCGCTCGGGAAACCTCATGCTCCCCACCGTCATGGGGCTTTTCCGCAGAATCGGGAATCAATGGGTCAACGTCGGAGAAAAACAGGGATTGGCCACCAATGCGGTGTATTCGGCGCTGGAGGACCGCGAGCGCGCCATCTGGATGGGACTGGGTGGCGCAGGGGTGGACCGCTGGGCAGGCAGCGAAAACTGGTCCGGATGGGGTGAAGCGGAGGGGTTGCCGGATTACGTGGTGTGGCAGGTGGTCCGGGACCATCAGCAGCGGTTGTGGGCCGGCACGAACAACGGGCTGGCCATGTGGGATTCGACTGCACGCCGCTGGCGCGTATGGAGACAGGCCGACGGGATCGCCGGCATCACGGTTCGGGGCCTCACCGTGGCCGGTGACGGTTCGGTTTGGGCGCTTTCGATCCCCGGCGGAATCACGCGCTTCGATCCGCACACGCTGGCGCCTGGAATCATCAAGTCACCAGGGCGCAACGACGCCGCGCCGGCCACGCTGACCACCTCGCCAGACGGCCAGGTATGGATGGGCGCGCGCTCCGCTCTCTATGTGGTGCGCGCGGAGAACGGGGTCACCGAACCGCATCCCGTTTCGATTCCGCCGGAAGTGCGTGGCAAAACACAGGTGGTTTCCTTCGCCCCGGACGGGACCATGTGGACGGATGGCTACGCCGGTTTGGCGCGTTTCGACGGCCACCAGTGGACCGCGTTCACGCATGCGGACGGGCTGCTCGAGGGAAGCCTCGATCTCGTGCTTGCCGTGGACGCCGACACCGCCTGGGTCTGTTATTCGGAATCGAAGGGGCTCAGCCGGGTACACCTGGAGGACGGAAAGCTCACGGTCACGACGTTCACCACGGAGCAGGGCCTAACCAGTGATTCCGTCTACATGCTCGGCCGCGACTTTCAAGGGCGAATCTGGGCCGGCGGCGACCGCGGCATTTCCCTGCTGAATGAACGCGGGGTGATTGCGCACTTCGATCGGGCTTCCGGGCTGCTCTGGGACGACGTGGACGAAGGCTATACCTGGAACGATCCCGATGGATCGGTCCTGATCTCGACCAGCCGCGGGATTTCCCGCTACGTTCCCGGCGGAGCGCTCACATCCCGCAATGCGCCCGCCGTCGTGCTTACCTCCGCGGAATTGGGAGGCAAACAGTATCTGAATCAGTCCAGCGTCGAGGTGCCGCACGACAGCGCAACCTTTGTGGCCGATTTCGCGGCCATGACGTTTCAAAACCCGGAGAGCGTACGCTGCCAGTATCAGTTGCGGGGCCTGGAAAACGAGTTACAGGAGTCCACGCAGCGCGAAGTGCGTTATCCCGCTCTCCCGCCCGGACATTACCAGTTTTCGGTTCGCTGCGGCTCCGTGATCAGCGGATGGAGCGCGGCGCCGGCCACCTTCTCGTTTACGATTCGGCCTCCGTGGTGGGCCAGCTGGTGGGCGCGCATCGGCGGGCTGCTGCTGCTCGCTCTCGCCGTCCGCGCCGTGGTGATCTACCGCATCCGCAGGCTGGAAGGCGACCGGCTGATGCTGGAGCAGGCTGTGGCGGAGCGCAGCGCGGAATTGGCGCGTGCGAACGCCGAGCTGCAGGCCATGTCGCTCACCGACCCGCTCACCAAGGTCCGCAACCGGCGCTTCTTCCGCGAAACAATCGAGGCGGACGCGATGCAGGTGGTGCGTGCCTATCGCCGCGCCGGGCCGAACGCCGGTCCGATTGAGCATGGCGACCTGATCTATTACTTCGTGGACCTCGATCACTTCAAACGCGTCAACGACGAATACGGCCACTATGCCGGAGACCGTGTGCTGATGGAGTGCTCCCGCCGCCTGACGCACATCGTCCGCCAGTCCGACCTGCTCATCCGCTGGGGTGGCGAGGAATTTCTTGTCGTGCTGCGTTCCGGCACACGCGCCGATGGCGACATCCTGGCCCGCCGTCTGCTCCGCCTGATGGGCGAGGAGCCATTCGACATCGGCGACGGGAAAATGATTCCGATGACCTGTTCGATTGGATGGGCCGCGTTCCCGTGGATTCCCTCGCAGCCCGACGCCCTGAGCGTGGACGACGTGCTTGTGCTGGCCGACCGCGCTATGTACGCGGCGAAAGAGGCGGGCCGGAACTACGCTGTGGGCATCGCACCGGGTGCGGAATTGCTTCGAGAGACTTCCGTGGGTGCGCCGCCACGCGTGGATCTGCTCGTGCCGGAATCTCCGCTCGTCCGTCTGACGCGTTCGCTCGGCTCGTGGATTCAGGCGCCCAGCAGCGCTGCCCACGACGTGGAGAAAGACCGCGAGGCCTGAAGTTCCCTCTACTCGACCTTTACCAGCTTCTCGAATGCGGCTTCATCCAGAATCGTAACGCCCAGTTTTTTCGCCTGGTCGTATTTCGAGCCGGGATCGCTGCCCACCACTACGTAGTCGGTCTTCTTGCTCACCGAGCCACCGACTTTTCCGCCGTGGCTCACC
>DATKNR010000190.1:0-25937 GCA_035541255.1 Patescibacteria group bacterium
CCACTACGCCAATCGTTCGCCACGCATGCCGGAATCCCCACCGCGCCTGCCGCCACCGGTAGACGCACGTTCCTACCATCAGCGCGGAGATCAGCATGGCCAGCGCGCCGATCAGATTGGCCGGATAGTCGGGCCGTTTGAACAAAACCACCCGTTCCGCCTGGCGCATGATTCCGCTCAGGTTGGTCGTGCTGATCAGCACCAACCAGGCCGCCGGTCCCGCAACTCCAAGCACGTAGGCCCATTCTTCCACGTCGATGCTCAGCAGGAACAACAGGACCATGTAAATGGCCGACTCATAGACGTGCAGAACCCAGAATTGCGGGTCGTATTGGCTCAATAGCAGGAAGGATACAATCGCTGCTACCGCAAGCGTTGCGATTCCCCGATGTCTCATGGGTCCCTCCTTTGCCTGGGGGACGCGCCACCAGCGCTCGGAGCCGCTGCGATGTCAATCACCGGCATCACCCGCGGTCCCGCCCCACAGACTGGTTCCCTTCCGTACTTTAGTTATTAGCGGCAGATTGTGCGCGCGCGCGGTGACCCTGGTCACGGGCCCCCGTGCCCCAGTTCACATATGGACGATTGCTCGCGGCTCACGCGAATCCGTCCGGCTGGGTCTCCGCACCGGTCCACACACTCACGTCCACGAACCGACGTCCTGCCTCGAGTGCTTTGCGGTTTGTCTCCAGGAGTTCGGGCTTTTTCACTTTCTCCTCGATCGCGCGAAGCGCTGTCTCCGCCTCCAGGCATCCGGTCTCCTCCAGCAGCGCGCCGAGCAACACCATGTTTGCCGCCTTCGTGGATCCGAGCTTGTCCGCGATTTCCGAGGCAGGAATGCACACCACGCGCGCCTCGGGCGCGGCGAAATCCGCCGGCAATGTGTCCCGGTTGTAGAAGATCAGGCCCTGTGGGGCCACTTGCGGCGCGAATTTTCGCAGCGAAATTTCATTCATCGCGATCAGCACGTCGGGGTGCGACACCAGCGGCGACCCAATCCGTTCCTTGGAAAGGCAAACATGGCAGTGCGCGCTTCCCGACCGCATCTCCGGCCCATAGGAGGGCAGCCAGCTCACTTCCAGGCCTTCCCTCAGTCCCATTTCGGCGAGCAGCTGGCCCAATAGCAGCGCTCCCTGCCCGCCGCTCCCCGCGATTTTCAGAGTCAGCGTGTGGAAGGAATGGGCCGGCGCCGCGAGTTCCTGGGTCTGTTCCCTTTTCCGCGGTTCGATCTCCAGGACCTCCGCAACGCTGCGCTGCTTCGGCGCGTTGTTCGCCGGCGCTTCCGGCTTGCGGTCGCGGAATACGTTGAGCGGAAACACTGGAATCATCTCCTCCGCCACCCATTCGCGCGCCTTCACCGCGTCCAGGCCCCAGATGGTCGGACACGGCGAGAGGATTTCAACAAACGCGAAACCCGTGCCGTCCCGCTGGATTTCCAGCGCCTTCCGGATGGCCCGCCGCGCCTTCATGATGTTCTTGTTGCCGGACAGCGCCACCCGCTCGATGTACACGGGCGCCTCCAGAGTCGCCAGCAGCTCGCACATCCGGATCGGATAACCTTCATTCGCCGGGCGCCGTCCCCAGGGCGTTGTCGTGCTCTTCTGACCCACCAATGTCGTGGGCGCCATCTGTCCTCCCGTCATTCCATAGATGGCGTTGTTGACAAAAATCACGCAGATCTTCTCTCCCCGATTCGCCGCATGGACGATTTCCGCCGTGCCGATGGCCGCCAGGTCGCCGTCCCCCTGGTAGGAAATCACCACCTGTTCCGGGCAGGCCCGTTTGATTCCCGTTGCCGCAGCCGGCGCGCGCCCGTGCGCCACCTGCACGTTGCCCACATCGAAGTAGTAGTAGGCGAACACCGAACAACCCACCGGGCTCACCAGGATCGTGCGGTCCTGCAGACCCAGATCTTCGACAGCCTCCGCCACCAATTTGTGCACGATTCCGTGCCCGCAGCCGGGGCAGTAGTGTGTCTGCTGCTTCAGGTCCGTTTTTCGCTCGTACACCGGATAGAAAACGGGGGACTTGCTGTGCAGCACCTCGAATTCGGTTTCCGGGGTCTTGTTCTCCGAAACGGCCACTCCGCCTTCTTCCTCTCTCATGGCCAGTCTCCTCTACGCCGCGGCAATCGCATGCGCCGCGATCCGCGCGTGCACTTCTTCCACGGTGGGCACGTTGCCTCCCACGCGTCCGTAAAATTCCACCGGAACTTTTCCATCGAGTGTGAGCCGCACGTCCTCGAGCATCTGCCCGTTGCTCAGCTCCACCACCAACACTCTCTCCGCGCGCCCGGCTGCCGCAGCCAGCGCCTTTGCCGGGAACGGCCACAGAGTAATCGGGCGGAACAATCCCACACGCCGGCCTTCCTTACGGGCCTTTTCCACCGCGGAACGCAGCACCCGCGACACGATCCCGTAGCCCACCAGCAGCACTTCCGCATCTTGCGCTTGAAACAGCTCGTGGCGCGGCTCTTCCTGCTGGGCGATCGAGTACTTCGCCTCCATCTTGCGCTGGTGTTCCTCCAGCACATCCGACTCCAGGTAGATCGATGTAATCAGGTTCTTTCTCGTGTCCGCGGTACCTCTCACCGACCACGGCTTCTCCGGCGCAGCCGTCTCGCGGTCCTCCAGTTCCACGGGTTCAACCATCTGACCCACAAACCCGTCGCACAGTACGATGGCGGGATTTCGATAGCGGTCCGCCAGGTCGAATGCCAGCATGGTCAGCTCCGCCATCTCCTGCACGGACGCCGGCGCCACGACAAGGTTTCGGTAGTTTCCGTGTCCGCCGCCCTTCACCATGGCAAAGTAATCGCCCTGTTCCGGTGCGATGTTCCCGAGTCCCGGCCCGGCTCGCATCACGTCCACGATGACGCACGGCAGCTCGGCGCCCGCCAGATACGAGATGCCTTCCTGCATCAGGCTGAGGCCGGGCCCGGACGAGCCCGTCATCACGCGCATTCCCGCGGCCGCCGCTCCGTACACCATATTGATCGCCGCCACTTCGCTCTCCGCCTGCACGAAGGTTCCTCCCACTTGCGGCAGAAACGCCGCGGCCGATTCCGCTATCTCGCTCGCAGGCGTGATTGGATAGCCGTAGTACGCGCGGCATCCCGCGAGGATGGCGCCTTTGATGACCGCCACGTTGCCCTTACAGAGCTGTCGCATACGCGCCTCCTTGCGGCTTTCCCGTCGCCGCCTTTGTCGCGGCTGCTCGCCGGTACACCACGATGGCCCCCGGCTCCGGACAGCAATAGAAACAGATTCCGCAGGCGGTGCAATCACGCCCCGTGTAGCTGGCCGGATGCACTCCATACGCGCTCAGCTCCGGCGCCAGGAACAGACACTTGGGCGGGCAAGACGCCACGCAGAGACCGCATCCCTTGCATTCCTCCACATTGATGAGCACTTTTCCGGACGCTTGCGCGGGCATAGGTCACCTCGCGGCTGCGGCGGGTTCCTGCTGCGGATGCCGAAGCCATTTCGTGCGTTCGCAATAGTCGTAGAGTTCTTCCCTGAAGTCGGGGTGCGCGATCTCGATCAGGGCTTTCGCCCGCTCGCGGATGGATTTTCCGTGCAGATAGGCGACGCCGTATTCCGTCACCACGTAGTGAATCAATCCGCGCGAAGTCACCACGCCTGACCCCGGAGTCAGCGTGGCCACAATCCGAGACACCGATCCATTTCTCGCCGTGGACGACACGGCGATGATGGGCTTTCCACCCTTCGCGTCGGCCGCACCGCGCAGAAAGTCCACCTGCCCCCCGATTCCGCTGTAGAAATATGAGCCCAGCGAATCGGAGCAAACCTGCCCGGTCAGATCGATTTGCAGCGCCGAATTGATCGCCACCATGTTGTCGTTCTGCGCGATGATGCGCGGATCGTTCGTGTAGGCGCAGGGGCGGAATTCGAATGCCGGATTGTTGTCCACGTAGCTGAACAGGCGCTTCGTTCCCAGCACGAAGCCCAGGATGATCTTCCGCGGCTTGTACGTCTTCCGCGCGCCGGTGATCACCCCTGCCTCGATCAGCGGGATCACCGCATCGGACACCAGTTCGGTGTGAATCCCCAGGTCTTTGCGGTCCACCAGAAAGGGCAGAACCGCGCTCGGAATTCCTCCGATGCCGGTCTGTAGCACCGCGCCGTCGTCAATCAGTCCGGCCACGTTCCGCGCGATGTCCACGTGCAGCCCGGTGATGGGTTCCAGCGGCAGCTCGCACAGCGGCCGAGACGACTCGACGAACATGTGGATCTGGCCCACGTGGAGGAAGCTGTCTCCGTACACGCGCGGCATCTGGTCATTGACCTGCGCAATCACCAGCTGCGCGCATTTCGCAGCCGTGAGCGTCGTGTCCACGCCCACGCCCAGGCTGCAGAACCCGTGCGCGTCCGGGGGCGACACCTGAATCAGCGCCACGTCCAGGGGCATGGCTCCGCTTTCGAACAGCTCTTCCACTTCGCTCAAATAAACGGGTGTGTAGTCCGCGCGTCCGTCGTTCACGGCTTCACGGACGTTTCCGCCGATGAAAAACGCGTTGTGCCGGAAATGGCCGTCCATCTCCGGCTTTACATAATCGGCGCACCCCAAGGTCAGCAGGTGCACGACTTCCACGTCGGTCACATGAGGTGCCCGCTCCAGCAGCGCCTCCACCAGCGTCTCGGGTTCAGCGCAGCCGGGCTGGATGTACACACGCATTCCGGAGCGAACGGAATCGAGCGCCTCGCCCGGAAGCCGCAGTTTGTTGCGGTAATCCTTTTCCCAGGACATCGCTCCTCCTTTCGGCCCGCTCGCGCAGGTTGGGAGAGCCGCCTTGCTGGGTGTCCTGCCACGCCCTCAGTCTGCCGCGACCGGCGCGACCTGCCATTCCTCCACCGCTTCCGTCATGCGCTGCTCCTGTGCGTCCACCACAGCGAGCGTCGTGATGTTCACGATGTCGTCGGTGTCCGCGCCCCGGGGCAGCACATACACCGGCTTGCTCATGCCCATGAGGATGGGCCCGATGGCTTCCGCCCCGCCCACGTGCGTCAGCAGCTTGCAGGCGATGCTGGCCGATTCCAGGTCAGGGAAGATCAGCACGTTTGCCCCGCCCTGCAGCTTCGAGAAGGGATATTCCTTCTCCAGGATGTCGGGCCGCACCGCCGTATCCGGCATCATTTCGCCGTCCACCGTCAGCAGCGGATCCCGCTCCTTCACCAATTGCGTCGCCAGTCGCACCTTCCTCGACAGCGGATGTTCCGTGCTGCCGAAATTCGAGAACGACAGCAGGGCCACGCGCGGCTCCACCTGGAACCGCCGCGCCGTCTCCGCCGCGCACAGCGCGATTTCCGCCAGCTCCTCCGCCGTCGGTTCTATGTTTACGCTGCAATCGGCCAGGAAAAGCAGATCGCCCTTCTTCGTCAGCAGGACGTACAGCCCGGACACGCGGTGCACACCGTCCCGCACTTTCACGATCTGCAGCGCCGGCCGGATCGTGTCCGGATAGTGCTGTGTCACACCGGAGACCAGCGCATCCGCGTCGCCCAGATGCACCATCAGCGAGCCGAACACATTGCGGTTCTTGGCCAGCTCCCGCGACTCGGTGAGCGTGACTCCCCGCCGCTGCCGGAGCCGGTAATACTCCTGCACGTACTCGTCTCTGCGTTCGCTCTTCTCAACGTCCACGATCTTCACGCCTTCGAGCGGAATGCCGATTTCCTGCGCCTTCGTCCGGATCTGGGCTTCATTGCCGAGCAGTATCGGAAGCGCCACCTTTTCGTCCACCAGCACGTGGCACGCGCGCAGGATTTTCTCGTTTTCGCCTTCGGGAAAGACCACGCGCTTCGGCGAAGCCTTGGCGCGGTGTGTGACTCCGCGCATCACCTCACGCGCCCGCCCCAGCCGCTCCTCCAGCCGCTCGCGGTACTCGTCCAGGTCCACGGGTTCCAGCGCCACGCCGGTGCGCATCGCCGCTTCCGCCACTGCCGTGGCTTCCCAGAGCAGCACCCGCGTGTCGAACGGGCGCGGCACGATCGAATCCCTCCCGAACCGGATCTGGCTCACGCCGTACGCACGGCAAACCGAATCCGGCACATCTTCCTTCGCCAGCGACGCCAGCGCCCGCGTGGCTGCCAGCTTCATTTCGTCGTTGATCGCGGTGGCGTGCACATCCAGCGCCCCGCGGAAAATGAAGGGGAATCCGAGCACGTTGTTGATCTGGTTGGGATAATCGGAGCGTCCAGTGGCCATCAGAATGTCGCTGCGCGTTGCCCGGGCCTCCTCGTAGGTAATCTCGGGATCCGGATTCGCCATCGCGAACACGATCGGGTCCTTCGCCATGCTCTTCAGCATCGCGGGTGTGAACGCGCCCTTCACGGACAGGCCCACGAGCAGGTCCGCGTCCCGCACCACTTCCGCCAGCGCTTGAGGCCTGGTGCCCTGCGCGAACCGCAGCTTGTATTCGTTCATCCCTTCCTTGCGGCCCTGGTAGACCAGCCCTTTCGTATCCACCAGGAAGATGTTTTCCCGTTTCACTCCCAGCCGGATGTAGTGTTCCGCCGTGGCAATTCCCGAGGCTCCCGCCCCGTTGAACACCACCTTGATCTTTCCGATGTCCTTGCCCGTAATCTCCAGCGCGTTCAGCAGAGCCGCTCCCGTGATGATGGCCGTCCCGTGCTGGTCGTCATGAAACACAGGAATCTTCATCGTGCGCTTCAGCGTCTCTTCGATCTGGAAACACTCCGGCGCTTTGATGTCTTCCAGATTGATCCCGCCGAAGGTCGGCTCCAGGAGCTGGCACACCCGGATCACTTCCTCCGGATTTTTCGAATTCACCTCGATGTCGAACACGTCCACGCCCGCGAAACGCTTGAACAGCACCGCCTTGCCTTCCATCACAGGCTTCCCCGCGATCGCTCCGATGTCGCCCAGCCCGAGCACCGCGGTCCCGTTGGTCACTACGGCCACGAGGTTGGCTCGCCCGGTGTAGAGAAACGCGTCGTGGGGATTTTTCTGGATTGCCAGGCACGGCTCCGCCACACCAGGCGTGTACGCCAGGCTTAAGTCCCTCTGCGTCAGGCACGGCTTTGTGGGCGTGATTTCAATCTTTCCGGGGCGCGGCCCGGCGTGGTAGTTCAGCGCTTCCTCTCTCGTGATCGGCATGGCGACATCTCCTCCGTTGAATTTCCATGGATTGCGATCCACTCCCGCACGGCGCCTGGGGAACCGTCCGGCTCACGGCCGGTTCGGTGCCGCCGGCAATGGACTCGGAGTCCGTCAATGGAAAGAGGCAATTCCGGTGAAGGGACCCGTGGCGGCATGGTCGTTCAGCTCAGCTTTCTCAGAGGCCACTTTCCGCCATTGCGCACACAAGTTCGGTGACGCGCTCCACAACCGAATGTGACTTCGGACACATTGCGCCAAAGCCATATCCAGGAACGGTATGCGGAACGCACCTCAGGCAGCGGACCAAAAGGATGGACAAATTCCTGACCGGATGGACCGTTGACGGGGGGTTTGGGCCCGCGCGCGCACTCGCCCCGCGCGGATGTACTTAATTACTGCGGGATGTGCTCGACTTGCACGGCCGTGCCATACGCCAGCACTTCCGTCACTCCTTGCATCACTTCGTTGGCGTCGTAGCGCATCCAGACGACGGCATTTGCGCCTCGTTCCGCCGCGTGCTGCATCATCAGCTCGAACGCATCCTCCCGCGTCTTCTCGCACAATTCCGTGTAAATCGTTATGTTGCCGCCGATCAGCGTCTGCAGGCCCGCGCCGATATTCCCGAGCAGGCTCCTTGACCGAACCACGATTCCCCGCACAAGGCCCAGATTCTTCACAATCCGGTAACCCACCAGTTCGCCTCCGGTCGTGACCATATGCGCGTTCAGCATCGGCGACATGTGTTTCGCCCTCCCCTTCGCCGCTCCTCTGCCGGGAGCGCACTGTGATTCTGGTGCCCGCAAAATGTGTTTGCAATGGTGAAGGGTGGAACTGTTCCAGACGAGAAGCCTCGGCAACCCGGGACCCTACCGGCTGCCTCAGAAGGGGAGGGGTTAGTGGCGGAGTTCTTCGGTGATGGCTCGCGCCACCTTCTGCGCGTGCGCCACGTCTCCCGGTTCGAGCGAAATCGCCGCCACCCTTGCGTGCCCTCCGCCGCCGTAGCGTTCACACAGCGCCGCCAGGTTGTGCCGCAGCGGCTCCTTCGTCCACGGGTTCGAGCCCACGGACACCTTTACGCGCAGCGGCGATGCGCTCACTCCCACCGAGTAGATCGCGTTCGGAAACAGGTAGTAGGGGATAAATTTGTTGTATCCCTCCATTTCGTCCCCGCTCAAGTCGAAATACACCACCCCGTCTTCCGCGCGTGCCCGCTTTCGAAACAGTTCCAGCGAGCGCTCGTGGCGCTCGAGCAGCGGGCCCAGATGCTTCTTCACGGCCGGCAGCTCGATCATTTCCGCCATCCGCCGCCGCGCGATCTCCGGAATCAGTTGCGGCACCAAGTCGTCCTGTGGCGCCGCTTCGATCACCAGCGCCAGCTTCATCGCCGGCTCCGCCAGCCCCACGGCCGTCGCCGCGTCCGGATATTGCGCTCCATCGATGATGTCGCCCCAGCGCACCAGTTCATCCAGCGGCGCAGCGTTGAATCCAAACTGTTTCGAGGCCACATCCGCCAGCAGCTTCGTGCACGAATGATATTCCGGGTTGTAGAACTTCTTCCCCGAATGGTCGTTTTGGAAATGCGCCGCGTCTTCCGGCGAAAGAAATGCGCTCTGGTGATGGTCGAACCACCAGGTCAGCTTCGGCGAGCTGGAATACTTGAAATCGACGATGGCGTTCTCATCCCCGTCGAACATTTCCGGCGTGAACGGATGCCTCGCCCGGTGGGTCATCCCCGTGTAATGGAATTGCGCATCCGCGCGGATACGCTCCCGGTAGAAGCGTGTGAACACGGCGGCGGAGGCCGCGCCGTCAAAGCACTTGTCGTGGAAAAACAGCCTTACCTGTATGGGTGTCGCGACCATGGGCGCACAGTCTGCTGAGAATCTCCCGGTGAAGAAAACTATGTACGATGGACGGGAGCCCCTGGATTGTCAAGCGGAAAGCCCCGCAGTCTTCGCGTTCCTTTTCGGCGCCCTTCCACCACGGGCGGATTCACTCCCCTGGGAATCCGTCCTAGGCCCGCAGCCAGTCCGCCTGCCAGTCCCTCACCATCCGTTTGATGGTTTTGCGGTCCTCGATTTTTCCTTCCAGGACTTTGCGCGCGAGATCCGGCAATTCCGCGTCGCTCGCGAATCGCAGCGACACCAGCTGCCCCACGCGGAACTCTCCGATTCGACCGCGCAGGTCCGCCGGCAGCACCCGTTCCAGCCGCAGGCGCATCTCCAGCCGGATCACCCGGTCCTGCACCGTCAGCGCGAAGATCCGCCCATACAGGATCCCCGCCAGCACCGCAATCGTCACCAGCACCGCGAAGGCGTTCTCTGCATTGAAGTAACGGATCACCCGCACGATGCTCCAGATGACGTTCGCCACCAGTATCCCCAGCACTCCGATGTGAAACATCGGCACGAATTTCGTGTGGTTCTCGTAATTCTGCACGGCCATGTTCTCCTCCTCCTCTGATGGAACTTCGATGTCCGCCTCTCCGCCAGGTTTCCTCCGTCGCGGCGCCGTTCCTTCAGGCTCTCCAACTTTTTCTATGGTTTCCAGCCTTCCGCCACTAGAATGTGCCGCAGTTTCGCGCACTCGTTCAATCGTCGCACATGAATTCCAGCTCCAACCCCAGTTCGGGACCGGGTTCCGCTTCCGGTTCCTGGGTCTCTCAGCTCTCGCCCTCCGAGCGCAGCACCATGGTGGCCACATTCGGTGGCTGGGCGCTCGACGGTATGGACGTGATGGTCTACAGCTTCGTGATCCCCGCCCTGATTGCGGCATGGGGAATCACCAAGGCGCAGGCCGGCCTGCTCGGCACGTCCGCCCTGCTGATCTCAGCCATCGGAGGCTGGCTGGCCGGAATGCTCGCAGACCGGTTCGGCCGCGCCCGCATTCTCCAGCTCACCATTGTGTGGTTTGCTGCGTGCACGTTTCTTTGCGGCTTTACGAACTCCTTCTCGCAACTCCTCGTTATGCGCGGGCTGCAGGGCCTGGGTTTCGGCGGCGAATGGGCTGTCGGCTCCGTCTTGATGGGCGAAGCCATTCGAGCTGGACACCGCGGTAAAGCGGTCGGCACCGTTCAGGCCGGCTGGGCCGTCGGCTGGGGGCTGGCCGCGCTGTTTTACACCGTGTTGTTCCGCTTTCTCCCCGAAGCGGTCGCCTGGCGCGCCCTCTTCTGGATCGGCATTCTCCCCGCGCTCCTGGTCTTTTACATCCGCCGTCGCGTTCCCGAGCCCCAGGTGTACCGCGACACGCGAGAAAAGCTCCAAGCGGCGGGCACGCGTGTCGGTTTCCTTCATCTGTTCTCGCCGGAGGTGCTCGAAATCACCCTCCTCACCTCCGTGCTTGCCACCGGCGCGCAGGGTGGCTACTACGCCATCAACACCTGGCTGCCTACCTATCTCAAGCTTCAGCGCAGTCTTTCCGTCATGAATACGGGCGCATATCTCGCCGTGGTGATCCTCGGCTCGTTCATAGGCTACATGGTCAGCGCGTATCTCACCGACCTGCTGGGCCGCAAGAAGACTCTAGTCCTTTACGCCGTCTGCTCCTTCATAACCGTAATTGCCTACACCTACCTTCCCATTTCCAATCCAGTGATGCTGATTCTTGGCTTTCCGCTTGGATTTTTCTCTTCCGGGGTGTTCAGTCCCATCGGCGCATTTTTCACCGAGCTGTTCCCCAGCCATCTCCGGGGTTCGGGCCAAGGTTTCTCCTACAATTTCGGCCGTGGCGTGGGCGCACTGTTCCCCACGCTCGTGGGTTTCCTCAGCAGCCGCATTCCGCTGGGCCAGGCCATCGCCGTCTTCGCAGCGAGCGCCTATTTGGTGATGATTTTCGGCACTTTGCTTCTTCCCGAGACCCGGGGCAGGGAACTGCGCGCCGGCGAATAAGATTTGCCGGCCGACTGTCTTTTCATCGCACTCTCCATTTCCTTCGTTTGCCCGTCCACTCCACGAGTGCTAGATTCATCCCCATGCGGAAGTGGCGGAACTGGCAGACGCGCAGGGCTTAGGACCCTGTGGCCGCGAGGCCGTGGGGGTTCAAATCCCTCCTTCCGCACCATTTCTCATCAGGAAATGGTGCTCTGTGCGTGGCGACCGGCGTTCTCTCCCTTTCTTCACCGCGCTTTGATTTTTCCAAAGCGAACTTTCTCAAGTCTCGAAACTTCGCAGCAGTACACCTTTGACTCCCCTCGGCGCGTCCAGTACAGTCCCCTCAATCTCCCGGGTTCCGTTCTGCGCCAAAAGGAGGAACTGCGTATGCCGAAGCGTCCATTGAGCGCTATCCGCAAAGCCTTGCTCATGGTTCCTGCCGCCATTTTGCTGTTTTCGGGTCTTGCCTTCGCTCAGGATGAGCGTGCAGTCTGGGCGGTTTTCGGGGCCTTCCTCTACGTTTTTCTTCTCGTTTTCGTGGGTGCTTATGTATATTTCGCCCTTGCCCTCCAAGTGATCGCCGAGAAGACTCGCACTCCCAACGGCTGGCTCGCCTGGATTCCCATCGCCAACATTTACCTCATGACCGTCGTGGCCGGGAAGCCGGCATGGTGGGTGCTGCTTTGCTTTCTGCCAGTGGTAAATATCATCATCACCGTACTGCTGTGGGTGGGCGTTGCGGAGGCTCGCCGCAAGCCGGGCTGGTGGGGCATTCTGATTATCATCCCCGTTGTGAATCTGATCGTTCCCGGCTATCTGGCCTGGTCGGACTGATTTCCGTCGCGGAAGCCGGTCCATAGGTTTCACATTCCGGCGCCGGGCCTAGCGCGGCCCGCCTGTTACTCTCGGGGTCTGGGGCGTATCATGGTGTCTGCCGGTCCGCCCTGGGCGGAGGTGCCTCCCATGATCCCGCCAGCTCGTTCGATTCGCATGCGCGGCGCGCTTCTCCTCGCTGTTCTCGTCGGCGTGGCTGGTATTTTACGCGCCGAGGAATTCTGGAAACGCAAACCCTCCTCCGAGTGGACTCTGAAGGAGTCGCTCAAGCTCTTGCAGCATTCCCCCTGGGCCCGTCAGGAAGTGCGCGCCTTGCTGCAGTCCGGAGCGCAACCTGAGGTTTCGATCGACAGGTCCCGCACGCATTGCGATCCGGAGGTCATGGATGCGGCCGGCAACTGCCTTCAGACCCGCGTTCGCGCAGCCGCGGATTCTTCTCCCAATTCTCAATCCGACTTCTCGTCCACCGACGGGATTGTTTTCCTGATCCGCTGGGAATCCTGCGCACCTGTCGAGGACGCGTTTGCCCGCCTCTCCGCGCTGGGCGAGCGCGCAACGGCCGAATATCTATCCCTCCCTCCGCGCTTTCCCGCAGACCGCTACGTCGTCACTCTGAAGGCTCTGCAGAAGTCCGTTTCTGTGGGCGCGTCCGCGGGCTCCATGCCCAGCGATCCCATCGGCTCTCTCGATAACGATGCCTCCGGACCGCGCGCCCGCATATCCGTGGGCAAGGTGACTGTGACGCCTCTCGAGTACGAAAATTCGGGCGTCGGGGCGTCGGCGGCCGCCCACTTCTACTTTGCTCGCGAAGTGAACGGCAAGCCTCTGGTTCCACTGGGCCGCGTCTCGCGCGTCACTTTCGAGTTCCGTGGCCAGCGCTTTTCCGTAAAGACGCACTTCGACCTGGATCCTGCGGCTCTGCGCTGAATTGCGTGGGGAGGGGGACCGGCCCTCGGGATCGCTGCGACCGCTCGTGCCGAGGCTTCCGTTTCTTACGTTCCGCTGGCTTTGGGCGGCGGCGTGGTGGGAACAGCGGCCACTGCCCGGTCGCGACGCCTGCTCCGGCTCTTCGGTGAAGTCGGTGGCGTGACGCCCGCCAGGTCGGCCAGAACCCGGCGCAGCTTGTGCCGCTCTTCCAGGTCGATGTCTACGATTTCGAATCCCATCATCTGACTTCGCGAATCCCTCACAAACGCCGTTGCTTTGATGCTCTTCATCGTCGGCGTGAATTTGATTTGGAGCAGCGTTCCCGGCGTGAGGTATCGCTCGCACGACGCAATCCCGCCGCCGAGATTCATCGATGTCGTTTCCAGCTTCTGATTTTCCCGCAGATTCGTGGTCACCAACGGCAGCGGCCGCGAAAGTTTCAGCCGTGCGTACCGGCGCTGTCTCAGACAGGATGACATGGGCTCCTCGAGCGGCGCCGCGATCGCGAATTCGCCCGCCTCCACTCCGCTCTTGGGAAAGAAGTTCTTCACGAAATCCGGATCCATCTTCTCCAGCGCCTGCAGCGATACGATGCGCATTTCTGCGGGATAGCTCCACCGGAACATCTGCCGCGTCTCCACGATTTTCCGCAGGATGGGAATCGAGTCGGCCGCGCGAAGCCGCGAAAGCGCCTCGATCGCCTTGATCCTCAGGTACGGCGCGCTCTCCGGCGGCAGGTTCCCACCGGCCAGCTCCATCAGCATCGGCACCGCCGCCGCGTCCCCGCTCAGTCCGATTTCGTCCAGGGCCAGCGGTTTCACCAGCGGGTCCAGCTGGTCGAACATGGTCAGCAGCAGCCGGCACCGGTGAGCCGAATCCGCCGCCGCGATCTGCCGGATTACCCGGTCGTGGAACGACCGCTGCCATTCTCCCACTTTCGGCGCAAGCCACAGCTCCAACGCTTCCGGATCCAGCCGCGCCAGCAGCCCCACCGACTCCACCGCCTGCGGCGGCGGGCCGGACCGCAGGACGTCCCGCAGAAACGCCACGCCCGTCTCGCCCAGTTCCCGCGCCATGCGCAGCAGGATGTCCACGTCTTCCCGGAATCCCGCGCGGCTGAATCTCACCGCCAGTTGTTCAATCGCCGGCCGCGGCGCCCGCCTCAGCAGCTCCGTCAGCCCCTCGGGGATCGATTCTTCGCGCAGCCCCTCTTCGATAAATTCCGGAATCCGGTTCTCCACACCGATGCGCGAGAACAGGTTCTGTCCGGACCCCGGCCGCGACTTTTCGATTTCCTCGACCAGGTCCAGCGATTTGATCATTGCCGGGAACGAATGCAGGCTCGCCGCGGCCTGGCTCAGCCTCACGAACGAAGCTCCGATCAGCGTCTGCAATTCCGGTTTTTCTTCCACCGCCAGTTGCTTGCCTACCACTTCCAGCGATTCCAGGAGCAGTTCCGAAGCCTCTCCCATCATCAGGTCCGCCATGTCCGGCAGGCCCAAAGCCGTTTCCCGCCGCGCCTCCGGATCTTCCAGCGAGATGCAGTTCACGTAGTTCCGGAGCACTTTCAGGGCAGTTTCCTTGTCACCTTTCTTTCTCAGCTCGTCCACGTACTGCCGGATGTTCCGCGACGGCACGCACCACGCTTCTCCCGTCAGCAGCACCTCCTTCTTTTTATCCTCTGGCACTTCTTCCCAGAAGAATTGCGTCATCAACTGCACGTGCGACTCGTACTTCACTCCCGACTGGGACATCCGATCCTCGTGCGCGCCGATGACCCGCCGCAGCGCGTCGATCTCCTGGTTTAGGCTCTCGAACATCTGCTTCACCGCGTTCACCCGCACCTCGCCTCGTTCGTAACTCTCCAGCGCGAAGCGGATGGCGATGTGCTGCGCCAGTTTCAGCAGCATCGGTTGGTCCGGCTGGTCGGTGGTCGCCTGCGCGGCCAGCCCCGCCAGCGCGTTGTACAGCAACGTCTGCGCCCGCATCGGCATCGTCGTCAGCCGCTGCTGGAACATTGCCGGCTCGGCCCCGCCCGCGGTTCCTGTCGTGGATTTTCCCAGCTGCACCAGCATTTGCAGCACGCCGCGGATGTCTTCCTGCTGGATGGTGAATGTGGCTCCAGACGAACTGCCGGGCACGTACACGCCGGAAGGCGGAGCCGCACCTCCCGTCGTCCCTTTTACGTCGACGGAGAGTCCTGCCGTAGCCGCCGCGGCCCACATACTCGGTCGCACCTTCTTGCCGCCGGCCTCGCCAGGGCCTCCTCCGGCGCCGCCCGGTCCTCCGCTACCGCTACCTCCACCTCCAGGTCCGCCTCCAGAGCCTGGTCCCCCGCCAGTGCCCCAGCCTCCTCCTCCGATTCCCGTTCCACCGGGTCCGCCGAATCCGCCGCCCGGACCTCCGCCTGTTCCGGCGCCGCCGGAGCCCCAACTACCACCCCCGCCAGCTCCCGCCCCGCCAGTTCCACCACCACCGCCACCGCCCGGTCCACCTCCAGCAGGTCCAGTGGCACTGCCCCCCCCGAGTCCACTTCCACTCGGGCCCAAGTTTCCACCCCCGCCTGATACGCCGCCAGGACCTCCGCCTGTTCCGCCCCCGCCGGGCCCACCGCCTCCCGGTCCGCCACCACTGCCACCACTGCCTGTGGTAGCCCATCCGCCAGAGGCACCCCCATCCGCGCCGGTTCCGCTGCCTCCTGCGTTGCCTCCCCCTCCGCCTCCACCGCTACCCGCAGAAACCCATCCGCTGGCAGCGTCGCTTCCTTCGGCGCTCGGACTCCCGGGCCCTCCGCTGCCTACTCCTCCACCGCTGCCACTTCCGCCACCCGAACCCCATCCGCCCCCCGGCCCACCACTGCCTGGGCCTCCTCCGGGTCCGCCGCCGGGCCCTCCGGTACCGCCGCTGCCGCCTCCGGAAATCCAAGATCCTCCACCGCCACCACCGGGGCCCGCACCTCCAGGTCCACCGCCGCCGGGCCCTCCGGTACCGCCGCTGCCGCCGCTTCCACCGCCAGAGCCCCAGCCTCCCCCGCCGCCTCCACCGGAGCCTCCACCTCCAGGTCCACCGCCGCCCGGGCCTCCGCCACTGCCGCTTCCGCCGCCAGAGCCCCAGCCTCCGCCGCCTCCACCGGGGCCACTTCCACCAGGCCCGCCGCCTCCGGGGCCTCCTCCCGGTCCGCCGCCTGGGTTCCGGGCACCCTGCGATGCAAGAATGAGTTGCAGCAATTTCTGCGGGTCGTCGAACCACGCTTTCATCTGCGCGGCGTCCGCGCCCAGCGCTTTCGCCGTCATCTGCACAGCGGTCTTCACGCCCGCCATCGCCGGGTCCTCGCGAACGAACCGCACTTCGTTTACGCGGATTCCGGGATCACCTTCGAGCGAAGTACGGAGTTGCTCGGCCAGGGCTCCCACCGTGGCAGCCGACCCGCCTGTACCGGAGGGAAATGCGCGAATGAATCTCGCCAGAGTGGCCTGGGTGCATTGCGAGGTGAACATGATGCTGGCAATCCCCGCGCTCGAGAGAAGCCTCGCGAAGCTCTTTTCCGCAGCCGCCGATTCCAGCGGCACACCGTCCAGGTGCAGTTGGTCGCCGTGCGCGCCCAGCAGCAGGCTCCCTCCGCCCTGTCCCTGCAGCACGGAGCGAAGCTCGTTCCATGTGATTTCGAACTGTGCCGCCGTCCGCGCGTGCCCGAACTCGTACAGTCGCGCGAACTTCAGCAGAATATTCAGGCTGCGGACGAAGGCGCGTGCTGCGGCGGTTTTGGCGTCCGAACTCATGCTTCTTTGGTCGTCCTGTCGGCGTGCATTCCGGTCCGGTTACGTTAACGCCATTATTCCCGCGACGCAATCACCCGGGCAGTTTTCTGTGGCCTATTCACCAATGCAAACGCGAATTCGCTGCGCTTTCCGCCAGTTCGGTTCCCGCTCTGCTCTGCCTTCCTCCGGCGGGTCGCGGTTCCCTTTGCTATCATCCCACTCCCGGGACTGGCCGGCCTTCCGGCGGGACCCATCCCAGCTCGATGAGCGACCGCCCACAGTCAGCGCCGTCCGTTACTCCGCCTTCCAACAGACCCGGCCTGGAGATTGGCCCCCTCTGGCTGGCCGCCGGATTTGGCGTGTTCCTTTTCCTCGGCTGGATGATTCTCGTAGGCCTGTGGCGGCCGCGCCTCGACTGGTTCAGCGCGGCCGGATTTCATGTTGCGGCTGTTCTCTATTACGGAGTTCTCGACGCGTTCGCCCTTGCACTGAGTGCAGCATTCCTTTGCGGCCTCGAGGGACATCCTTTTCGCGCCCTCGGGCTCTCATTTTCTCCCGGCTGGGTTGTGCAGTCGGCAACCGGAGTCGCCTGGGGCGCCGGCGTCATTTCCCTCACCTCGTTGCTCCTCGTCGTCACGCATGCCGCTGCGCTGTCTCCACTGGCATTGCGATCCGTTTTACGCGTCGTTTTCTTTGCTCTGTTTTTTCTTCTCTCTTCCACGTTCGAGGAGCTGGCCTTTCGAGGCTATGCCCTTCAACGCGCCGCGGATTCCATCGGCCCGGTTGCCGCAGCGCTCTTTTCCAGCCTTCTGTTCGGTTGGGCCCACATGGCCAACCCACAGGCTACTTTGCTCTCCTCCCTCAATACGACGCTCGCGGGCCTGCTGCTGGCCACAGCGCGGCTGCGCAGCCGCGGTCTCTGGATGCCCATCGGACTTCACTTTGCCTGGAATTTTTTCCTCGGTCCCGTGTTCGCCTTCCCTGTCAGCGGGTACACATTTGGCGCGAAGGAAATCTCGGTATTTTCCCCTCCGCTGGCCTGGCTATCGGGCGGAGCGTATGGCCCGGAGGGTGGCGCGGCCCTCACTGCCGTAGTGGCTGTTGGGCTGCTCCTCCTGGTCCGCATCCCGATACCTTTCTCTTCCATCCGCACCGCTTCGGATGTAGACTACCGGCGTAAGACGGGCTAGGGAGCCTGCACGATGGCACGTGCCGCATGTTTGGTCCTGGTCGTGGCCCTAGGGACGACTCCGGACATCTCCCATCTGTTCCACTTCGCCTTCCAACAAAATCCAAGTCCCGATGCGGAGAAGCCCGCTCCTCAGGGCAATCTTCCCTCTCCCGTGGCGGAGTCGCCGGCCGCCAAGCCGCAGTCCGCATCCACCTCCACGTCGGGTGAGGCCGCCGCGCTCTCCGAGAATTCGCGCCTCGCCATCCTCCGGGCCATTTCCGGTGAGTTTGTCCGCGCTCAGGTTGCGCTTCCGGGTGGCAAGGACGGCTTGCACCTGGAGGCTGGCCAGCCTCATACCCCCCTCGCCCAAGCCGACAAGCAGCAGGATGACAACCCTTTTGTTTCCTCCCATGTTCTCGTTGCTTCGCGTCCGCCGGTAATTCACCAGGGCGACCAGGTGCAGATCACTCGCGTCGAATTCCGCGACAAGAGCATCGTCATCGACCTCAATGGCGGCGGCCGCACGAAATGGCATCTCCGCGACCACCTGCAACTCACCCTCGGCGGCCCCATGTCCACTTCTTCCTCGATGCAGACGCCGCAATCGCCCGCGGCCGGCCTGGAGGGACAAGGCTCGACCATCTTCCTCGACTTCGGCCACAGGCTCCCCGATCTTTCGCCGGAAGAGCTCAAACTGCAGCTCGCTCCCGTCCTGGATTTCAATTCGCACCGCACCGCGGCTGCGCAATACGCCGATACGCTTCCCAAAGAGTTTCAGCAGGCCATCAAGAACCAGATTGCCGCCGTCGGCATGGATCACGATATGGTGATTGCTGCCATGGGCCGGCCGGACCGCAAGGTGCGCGAGCGCAATGAAGATGGCGTGGAAACCGAGGACTGGATTTACGGGACACCGCCGGGAAAGACGGTCTTCGTCACGTTCATCGGCGATAAGGTCGTTCGAGTCGAAAAATTTGACTGAGTCCCTGGTCCGTTGACATTTCCCTCCGATGCCCCTAGCATGCCGTTTTCCGCGCGCAGGTCCGCCCGGATTCTGTCCCGTCCGCTCGCCGCGCGCAGGCCCTGGGAGGACTAATGGCCATTCAGGTCGGTATCAATGGCTTTGGCCGCATCGGCCGCAACATTTTCCGCGCTGCTCTCGGTAATCACGACATCCAGATCGTCGCCGTCAACGACATTACCGACGCCAAGACTCTCGCGTATCTTCTCAAGTACGATTCCATCCTCGGCAACCTCACTCATAAAGTCACGCATACGGACGATAGCATCAGTGTGGACGGCAAATCCTTCAAGGTGTTCAAGGTCAAGGATCCTGCCACGCTCGACTGGGCTTCGGTCGGCGCTCAAGTCGTCGTGGAATCCACGGGTCTGTTCACCTCAGGCCCCGATGCCCGCAAACACATCCGCGGCACCGTGAAAAAAGTCCTCATCTCCGCCCCAGCCACTGATCCGGATCACACGATCGTTCTCGGCGTCAACGACAAGACCTACGATCCCGCCAAGCACCACGTGATCTCCAACGCCTCTTGCACCACCAACTGTCTCGCCCCGGTCGCCAAGGTTCTTCAGGATTCTTTCGGCATCGTCCACGGCACCATGACCACCATTCATTCCTACACGAATGACCAGCGCCTGCTCGACCTGCCGCACAAGGACCTCCGCCGGGCCCGCGCCGCCGCCATTTCCATGATTCCCACGTCCACGGGCGCCGCCAAGGCGCTTCACCTCGTCATTCCCGAACTCAAGGGCAAGCTCGACGGCTACGCCATGCGCGTCCCCACTCCCAACGTCAGCGTCGTTGACCTCACCGTGACAACCGAAAAGTCCGCCACCGTGGCTACGGTCAACGCGGCGCTCAAGGCCGCCGCCGATGGCCCCATGAAGGGCGTTCTCGAGTATTGCGAAGACGAACTCGTGTCTGTCGATTTCCGCGGCAATCCCCGTTCCTCCATCGTCGACTCCGGCTACACCCGCGTCGTGGGCGACCGGTGCGTCAAGGTCCTCTCCTGGTACGACAACGAGTGGGGGTATTCCTGCCGCTGCGTGGATTTGATCCGCCTCATGGGCTTAAAGCTCTAAGGCAGGAAAGGAGATTTCGGGCCCCAGGCCGGCCCGCATTCGCGGCTCCGTTTCGCTCATGTTTTATAAGCTCACCATCGACGACCTTACGCTCCGCGGACGCCGCATGTTCCTCCGCGTCGATTTCAATGTTCCCCTCGAAGCCGGCCGCATCATGGACGATTCCCGCATCCGCGCCGCTTTGCCCACCATCCGGCTCGCCGTCACCCGCGGCGCCCGCATCATCATCGCTTCGCACCTCGGCCGTCCCAACGGCAAGGTGGATATGAAGTTCTCCCTCAGGCCCGTCAGCCGCCGCCTTCAGGAATTGCTCGAGCGCCCTGTAGATTTCGCTGTGGACTGCATCGGCACCGAAGCGATCCAGAAAAGCAAGCAACTCCAGGACGCGGGCATCCTTCTCGTTGAAAACCTGCGCTTTTATGCCGGTGAGGAGGCGAACGAATCCGGTTTCTCCCAAAAGCTCTCTCAGCTCTGCGACGGCATCTACGTCAACGACGCTTTCGGCGCCGCACACCGCGCCCACGCCTCCGTGGTTGGCATCACCAAGTTCGTCCGCCAGGCTGCCGCAGGCACCCTCATGCAGAAGGAGCTTCAGTATCTCGGCATGGTCATGGGCGCGCCACCCAAGCCTTACATCGTGGTTCTCGGCGGTGCCAAGGTGTCGGACAAGATTGAAGTCATCCAGAATCTCATCCGCACCTGCACACACATGCTCATCGGCGGCGCGATGGCCTATACCTTTCTCAAGGCTCAGGGCATTTCCGTCGGCAAATCGCTCGTCGAAGCCGACAAGCTGGACGTTGCCAAAAGCGTCCTCGAAATGGCCGCCAAGAACAATTGCCGTCTGCTCCTGCCCATCGACCACGTCATCGCCAAAGAAATGCGCAAGGGCACCGAAGTCAAAATCTGCAGCGTACGGGAAACTCCCGAAGACTGGATGGGGCTCGATATCGGCCCCGGCACGGTGGAGAACTACAGCAAGGAACTCGCCGCCGCACGCACCATCTTCTGGAACGGACCCATGGGCGTATTTGAAATCTCTCCCTTCGAGCGCGGCACCCTCTCACTCGCTTACGCCATTGCGGAAGCCACCAAGCGCGGCGCCACCTCCGTCGTCGGCGGAGGCGATTCCGTGGCCGCCCTACACAAGGCCGGCGTTTCCGAAAACATCACCCACATCTCCACTGGCGGCGGCGCCTCGCTCGAACTCCTCGGCGGGCGTACCCTGCCGGGTATTGAAGCCCTCTCCAATCACTGAACGTCCTTCCTCGCTTTTTTTCCCGTCCCGAGTCTCCCTCTGCTATTCTCGCTTTCCCTGACAGCACCCATGCGCCGCCCCGTCATCGCCGCAAATTGGAAAATGTTCAAGACTCAGGCAGAAACGCGCGCTTTTTTCTCCCGTTTCCGTTCGCTCGCCGCGGATCTCCGGCACTGCGATCTGATCATCGCGCCGCCGTTCACCGCGCTCGCCGCCGCGGTGGACGCTGCCCGCGGCTCCGATATCGCCATCTCCGCCCAGGATCTCTATTGGGAGAAGGAAGGCGCGTGGACCGGCGAGGTCTCCGCCGTCATGATTGCGGAGACGGGCTGCCGCTTCACTCTTGTGGGCCACTCCGAGCGCCGCCACATCTTCGGCGAGACAGACGATCAGGTTCACCGCAAGCTCCGCTCCGCGCTTGCCGCCGGTCTTTCTCCCATCGTTTGCGTCGGCGAGACGCTGGCCGAACGAGAAGCCGGCCGAACCGAGGAGATACTTCGCCGCCAGTTCTCTTCCGCACTCACCGGTTTGACCGCTCCTGAGTTCTCCCGTATTCTGTTGGCGTACGAACCCGTGTGGGCCATCGGGACGGGCCGCACGGCCACGCCGGAGTTGGCTGCAGCCGCCCATTGTTTCCTTCGGGGACTCACTGCGGAGGCGTACTCGGCCGCCGCCGCGGACGCTCTGCGCATCCTGTACGGTGGAAGCGTGAAGCCGGAGAACTGCGGTGGTCTGCTGTGCGAGGCGGAGATAGACGGCGCGCTCGTTGGCGGCGCCAGCCTCGACCCGGTCACGTTTGCGGCCATCGCCCGCGCGGCCAAGTAGGACGGGCTTTTAGCCTGTCCTCCTCTTCCGAGCCGTCGGGTCTGCGGCAAAGCAGCGCGCGGCGTAACATCGATTGGGAGCCGATACATGGAAGTTGAAAATCCAGGTAAGTGGGCCATCTCGCTGCTCATTGGCGGCGCTTTCATTGCCATTGGCTGGCGATTCCACTGGGTCCTCGTCACCCTTCACGTGCTCATTTGCTTTCTGCTCGCCATCGTCGTGCTGCTTCAGAGCGGCAAGGCCGCGGACCTCGCCGGCGCCTTTGGCGGCGCGGGCAGCCAGACAGCCTTTGGCCCGCGCGGGGCTGCCAGTTTTCTCTCCCGCGCCACCACGTGGTGCGCCATTATGTTCATGGCTACCTCGATGGTCCTCGTTCTACGCCAGTCCAACGCTCCCGGCAGTCTCGGCTCGCTCTTCGAACGCATGGGCAGCAAGCCCCCAGCCACTCAGCAGCAGCAGAAGCCTGCGGCACCTGCATTTCCAAACCAGCCGCCCGTGCTTCCTCCTGCTCCACAGCAGCAGCAGCCGGCGCAACAAGCCCCGGCGCAGTCCGCTCCGGCTCAGCAGACTCCTCCGGCGAAGAAACCATAGCCGGCTTCCAGTTGCACTGATTGTTCCTAGACAGCCACGGCCTGTCCTTTTGGGCCGTGGGCATTACTCCCGGGCGCTTTGGACAGACCTGGCCCTCAGGCGTTTCAGCTCCGTGGCATTTCTACAGGAAGGGAATTTGGTGCGGAAGGTGGGATTCGAACCCACACGCCTTGCGGCGCCACCCCCTCAAGATGGTGCGTCTGCCAGTTCCGCCACTTCCGCATTGGGGAGGTAGTGAATCCTCTTCAGTCTAGCAACGCCCCAGTGACGAGACAAGCGCCACCTCTCAGCTTCTGTTGCGCAGGGAGTCGGTCCTGCGGCCCTTGCTCGGCTTAGGCCACCCGCGTCGGCAGCACATACAACAGCACCGCCAAGTAGTGGCACACGCTCCCGCCGATCACAAACACGTGCCAGATCGCGTGGTGATAAGGCAATTTCTCCCACGCGAAAAATCCCACTCCCGCCGTATACAGCACCCCGCCCGCCAGGATCCACTCCAGTCCTCCGACAGGCACCATCGTCACAAGCGGCTTGACCGCCACCACCGCCAGCCATCCCATCAGCAGATACACGATCGTCGACGCCACAGGAAAATGATCCACGAACCACACTTTGAACAGGATCCCCGCGACCGCAAGTCCCCACACCACTCCGAACAGAGACCATCCCCATGCCCCGCGCAGGTTCACCAGTACAAATGGCGTGTAAGTCCCTGCAATCAGCAGGTAAATCGACGAGTGGTCCACGATCCGCCAGAGTCGCTTCCAGCGCTGCGAACTCACGCTGTGATACATCGTCGAGGCTGCATATAGACAAACCAGCGTCCCGCCATACACGCTGCACGCCACGATGTGCCAGGCCGTTCCCCGCAGCGCTGCCAGCGTCACCAGCACCGCGCACCCCGCGATGCTCAGCGCCAGACCGGCTCCATGCGTCAGGCTGTTGGCCAGTTCATGCCGCTTCCGGCGTGTATTCAAGGCCCAGCTCATCCGCTCCCTCTCGCAGCCCTTACCGCTTCCGGCGGCTCTCCCAAGTATACGTTTCCCGGCCCTGCCGCGCGAACCGCTCCACGCCCCATCCCGTGTGTCTATTTCGGCGACAGTCTCTTCCTGAAATCGAGCAGCCCTTCTCCCGGTCCGCCCGCGGCGGATCCGTTAACCTTCACAAAATCCGAGTGTTACTGGATGCAGCCCTGGGCATCCGGCGTGCTCAGTGTCGGGCCGCGCAGTGCTCTATTCTGCCGCCGGGCCTTATCCGGCATCCCCTCCGGCGGCGCACTCGAGGAGGGCTCATGTCCCGCACCGAACGCATCCGTGAAGTCCCGCGTCTCCCGCTCGAGTTGAACTACTTCACCGAGCGCGCCGCCGCCGGCTGGCGCCTCGTCTCGCTTGAGTGGGAGCGCGATGTACCCGGCGATACCCCCCGCCCGGAGCCGACTGCCGCCCGCAAACTCTCACCGGTCCCTTACGGCCTACGCGTTTCCGACGATTGTCTGCATCTCGAGGAGAATCCCCTCGAAATGCAGGTGCTCAAAATGATGATGGAATTTATCGTTCAGGACTTCACGCTCTCGCGCATCGCCACGGAGCTCAATCGCCGCGACTTGCGCACACGCGAAGGGGCGCCCTGGACGCAGGTCTCCGTCTTCCAGATGCTCACTCGCGTAATTGAAGTCGCACCGGAAATCCATCCCAGCGCCGAGTGGGCCGAGCGCCGCAAGCAAATCAGTCAGGTCGCCTGGAATTCGTAGCGCCGGCCTGCCCTGAGCGAAGCCGAAGGGCATCTTGCCGGCCTTCAGTTTCTAGCCGCGAAGATGCCCCTGGCCGCGCACTGCTTTTCACCAGTCACTGGCCACCAGTCACCAATCACCAGCTGTAGTGCACCTGGTACGTCACCTTCGTCTCGCCGTCCGCCGGGACGTTCACGCGGAACTCGATCGTCTGGCTGTCCAGTTTGTTGTACGCCGCCGACTTCTGCGTGATCTCCCAGTTCGTCCAGCGGTACAGATGCTCCACCACCCGGATCTCCACTGCAGCCTTCGTGTGATTCCGCAGCTTGATTTCAAACGCCTCGTCCACCCAGCTGTCCGCGTTGTCCACTTTGTAGTAGGTCCGCCGCCGCTCGCCCACCAGGTCGAAGGAGTTGCCCGTGTAGAACCGCAGCATTTCGTCTTTCGGCGTGTGATCGATCGTGTTCTCGCCCGTGAATTCCACCTGCCCGTCCTTGTCGCGCCGGTAGAAGCGCACGCGCCCCTTAGGCAGCGGAATTCCCAGGTGGTTTTCCTTCGAGTTCTTGAATTCCTGCATCACCCACACTTTCGGATTTGACTGTGTCCCGTAGCCCGGATTGTTGCGGATGTTTTCCATATTCCAACCATACATGTTCGGGTCTACTTTTACGCCATCGTAGACGTAGAGTTTGTGGGATTCGACGCCGGAGGAGTGGATGAACTCCACCTGCTTCATCTCGCGGTCGCGGAGCGTCGTGGGCCGCTCCAGCGTGTACAGGTGGTATTCGTCGAATTTGCGTTCCGTCACCGCCGGCATTTCCCGCGCCGCCATGTCCATCGCCTTCGCGTTGGCCGCGCCGTAGGCGAGACCGCCGGGCTGCAGTTTGTTTACATCGCCGGCCATTAATTTAATCTTCGCGTTCTTGAATGTTTTTCCGCTCTGGTTGTCCAGCGTCACCCACCCGACCACGTCCAGAATGTCGCTGTTCTCCGGCGCTACGATGTTGTAATCCGCTTCCCACCGCATTCCGCCCGTCACGTAACTCAGCTCCACCGGCGTGCTGCCCGCCTTGTCCGCTTCGATCTGCCAGTCGAGCGTCGGCTTCAGGATGGTGTCGTCCGCCAGCGCTGGAAATACCGGCATCCCCGGCAGCGAGAATTGCAGTTTGCCGTTCACTTCGATAATCGGCTGCCCCGAGCCTCCCTGTACGTAGCCGTACTGCTGCATGGCGTACTGCTGCCCGTACTGGCTCATCGCCGCATAGTGCGGCATGTAGCCGCTGCGGATGATTCTTCCGGGAATGATCACGTCCTTCCCCTCGCGGTCCTTGGTCACGAAGTCAATGGTCTTTCCTTCGTTGAGTGAGAGCAGCAGCTCTTGCGACACAGGATCGTTCCGGTAGTTCTGCTCCAGCACCAAAAGCCGCCGCGCTCCCGTGGGATCCCTCAGGATCACCGAGTCCGGCTCCAGGTGCGTCGTGATGTCCGTAAACGTCACGTGGTTCTCTCCGGCCTTCAGCTCCATCGGCACCATCTGCCGCACCACCGCAAACATCTGGTTGTACACGGTCAGCGACGGCTGTCCTTCGTCAGTTTCCGCGGCACGGGTCGTTGCCGTGCCCGGGGCCGTGCCCACGCATGCCAGCGCCACAACCCCTGCTCCCAACAGTAGCTTTCGCCACATGATTCCGCCTCCTGTGTCAGCGCAACTCCACGTCTGATCGCCGACCGC
>DATKNR010000191.1:0-20594 GCA_035541255.1 Patescibacteria group bacterium
CCTTCTAAGCAGAGGGTCGCCCGTTCGAATCGGGCCGGGCGCGCCACTCTTTTTGACAGGATGTGACTCCGCAAGGCTTCAAGAAGAATCCGGGTGTCTGTCACTTTTCCGGGCTTATGTCTCGTAACCGTCTTCAGCGAAGATCCTGGAGGGACTACTTCCGCGTCATCCGCAACTCGATCATCATCCGCTCGTTCCCTTTGTCGTCGATCAGGAAGTGGCGGTGCACGAGAACGCGGCCATCTTCTTCAAGGTGTGCTCGCGCCACGGTCTTGCGTCCGGGACGGTCGGGATCGAGCGGCGTGGCCCACAGGACAATGTTTTTGCCGTCGAACGTGCCATCGCTCTGCCGAATCGACATGGTCGTCTGCCGCGAGTCGTACCACACGGTCGTGAAGCGATTCGTCTTCGAATCGAAGCCCGAAATTCCGGTACCGGTGCTCTTCGTTCCATCCGCATTGAAGAAGACAAAATCCGACTGCAGAAATTTTCCATCCTCGATCATGTACTGTTTGCAGGTACCTTTGGTTATGATCGGTTTCCCTTCCTTCGGGAAGAACGTCTTGACGACGTCCCAGTCTCCCGCAAATTGCGCGAGCAGCTTCTGGCCGGCGCCCGGTGCGTTCGGCGGTTCGTATTCCTTATGGGTTTGCTGCGCCAACGCCGCAGTGGTTGCCAGCAACGTCAGGACGATCCATGTCTTCATGATTCGCATGGCACGGATAATACTCGAACTTCATGGCCATTGCACTGTTCGCGTTGCTTGCCAATTTAGGTGGCGAATTGGAAGGCTTGCCCGCGACGTCACAGACACAAGTTCAGACAGGAACGTTTGGGCCTCGCCTCCTTAGACTTGCACTCCGCTCCGGGCGAGCCCCGTAACGTTCACTTTTTCAGGCAGGCAATGCTTCCACGATGCTGAACGCCCCGGCCGTCGGCAACACGCGGGCGAGCGAGAATCCCGTGGAATCGAACAGATTTTTGTACTCCTCAACCGTCCGCTGTCGTGCTTCCCCGAAGTACATCAACATCATCATGTCGATCAGGCCAACGTGGATATTTGGCTCGCAGGGTACCGTAAGCATCTCAATCACCAGCAGGCGGTCTTTCGAGCGCATCGCATCTCGGCAGCGCCGCAGAATTCTCAGGCACTCCGCGTCCGGCCAGTCGTGTAGCACTTGGCTCAACATCCAAACGTCCCCGGCGGTAGAGATCGGGTCGAAGAAGCTCTGGGCCAACAGCTCGCACCTGTCCCGGACGCCGCGGTCGCTCAGCATGCGATCCGCATCAGCGATTAGCTCCGCCTGCTCGATAAGAAAACCGCGGATTCCGCGCCGGCTTTCCAGTATGGCCACCAGCAATGACCCCACACCACCGCCAACGTCCACCACCGTGTTCACCCCAGCCCAGTCATACGCATCGGCGACTTGCTGGTGCTCATTGCCGCGAAGTTCGGCCAGCGCACGATTGAAAGTCTCATTCTTTTCCGGATGCTGTCGCATGTGCTCCCAAAAGGTCTGGCCGAGCACATGCGTGATCGCTGAGTGGCCCGTCACAACGCTATGACCAAGCGCCGCGGCCGATTTCTGAACGTCCTCCGAGCTGTAGTACAGCGCCAGATTCCGCAGTCCGCCCGGACGGTTGCGGAAGAGATCGGATATGGGGCTATTGGCAAACATCCCTGGCGATACCTCACGGAATGCGCCCATCGCCGCAAGCGCTCGGAGCGCGCGAGTCAGCGAGAGCGCGTTCATTCCGGCAATCTTCGCCAGTTCCGCGGCAGGTAATGGACCTTTATCCAAATGGTCGGGCACTCCATGGCGAACCAGGGCTCCAATCACCGGATTGAGGTAGATGTGATTCATGAGAGACAAAGCTGTCTGGAAGTCGGAAATCGAAGCGGGCGCCGCCATTTGCTGATTCACCTTTCCGAAAAGTTCCGGAATACTACCACGACCCGGCGCTATACCTTGTTCGTTGACGGATGCCCTTTGCTCGGCCCTTAGTGTCCGCCAGTCGCTCCCACCGTGCAGCTCGCGTGTGCCAGCACAACGCCCGACGCCTTGGCCATCTCCTCGTAGTAGCCCACGAACCGCTTCGGCTCCATCGCGTCGTAAGGCTTGAGATTCATGGCCCACCGGTACGCAATCGGCTGATACCAGAGTTCAGCCTCGACCTGGAACGGGCCCGCAGCTCCGCCCGTGGGCATCGAGTAGCGGATCGTGTCGCCTCCGCCCGCAAAGTCGTCGTCGTCGGCCGCGCCGCCGCGGACGGCAACGTCCTTATCTGCCGTCCGCTTGTCGAATCCCGCTGGCAGCAGCCGGTTGTCCTTTAGGTAGTCTCGCGCCGTCAGCAAACCCGTGGTGGGCTTTCCCGCGGAATCGCCCATGATCGATTCATAGATCTGAACCTGATCGGCGCTGGTGATTTCCGTATAGTGAGGCTCGAATTTCGTGGGGTCTGCGTCGTTGTCGTTTCCGGTGATGGAACCGTCCGGATTCAGTGCGCCCGACTCAAAGATCACGCTTCCGTTTCGGTCCCGAAGCACTACGTGCAGCCACGCCCGACGCGAGGGATATGCCGTCGGCAGCTTGTGCCCGCTCAGATTTTCCACGGTGATCACTGCGTCGATCCTCTCCTCGTGCTCTTCTGCGTTCCGGATGGCTATGCGGGCGGCTTGTGTTTTCAGGTGTTCGATGGTCCGGTTGGCCGCCGCGTCCAGATCCTGCGGCAGTGCCGCCACGCTCAGTTCCGAGCGATGGGCATTCAGCAGCCGCTGCATGAAGAAGTTCCCGCCGACGAAAATATGGCGCGAGAAGCCCGCCCGGGGTTCTCCGAATACGCTCGTGATCGCCACTTCCTCCCGTACCACCGGCATGTGACACGACTGGCAGTTCGACGTCTTGCTGTACCCGCTGTGCAGCCATTCCAGGTAGGGAACCTGTTCCGGCAGCTCTCCCACCACTTCGCCCCGTTCATTGAGCGCATTTGTGTAGAGCGTGTGGCAGGTGGCGCATAGCTCTGACGACCGGATTGTCTTTGGCTCTTCTGTTGGCTGGAACCTTGTCGACGACCGCATGATGGTCGCGTGGCCGGCATCCACATCGTACGGGCCGTATTCGTGGCGATGGTCGGATTCCAGGCCCTCGTCGAGCCTGAAGCCGCCCACAAAGCTCGCACGCGTTCCCAGGCCTTCGTCGGTAATCTGGTGGCACACGCTGCATGAAACGCCGTCCGCAGCCAGCCGGTCGTCGAGCTTCTTGGGATTGGGAGGGAGGTGCACGAACACCTGTCCTTCTCCGCCCGCCATCTTCGCTTCGTAACGCATCATGGGCATGTGGCAGATGCTGCACTCGTCCTGGATCGCTTTGCTCGCTGTCGGATGGTCAATCGTTTCCCGGCGCACTCCGGCCATCCAATAGGGATCCCGGCCGGCATTCGCCATCAGGCTGGTCTTCCAGTCGATGCCAATCGAGATGTCCTCTCCTTCGGGCGTCTTCAGGCCGTTGTGGCACGCGACGCAGCGATCCGAAGTCTTGAAACGGCTGCCGTAGTCCTTCTTCGCGGCAATCGCTTTCGCTCTGCCCTCCTCGCTGCTGGTCCTTCCGTCCTGTGCTCCCCTGGCAGCGGCTCCGGTCACCGCCAGGATGCACACCGAAGCGGCAAGCAATTTCCACGCTCTCATCGTGCTCCCGCTCACTTCCACCCATCCTTTAAGCTGCCGTCCGCGAAATCCCACAGCAGATAGAAGAGCAGCTGCTTCGGACGCCCGGCAGTATGGTTCACTGGCACGTCGTACCCGATATTTGCCAGGATGTGCATTCGCTTGCTGATCGGAATCTGGATCTGTGGCACTACGTCGAAGTTTGTTTTCGCTCCGCTCACCAGATCCCGGTCCACGATGAATTCATTCATCGGCGTCCATCGCCGCCCGAGCCCCATCCAGCCCTGGCTGAATGTCTTTCCCACCGCGGAGTGGAAGTAATACGCGCGCGGCACAATGTCCGGGTGTACCGGCAGCTCGAATCCGGTGTGCACTTGAAAGAAGGAATCTCCCGGCAATCGCTGGCCCCACGCTCCAAACAGTTCGAAAGTAGTGGATTCCCCGCCGGTCCCCGCTTCCTTGCTTCCCGATGGCGCGATCACTTCCGCGCCCGCGCTCACGATGGATCCGGTGTTCACACTGCTCCATAGCGCGCGCTTGTACCCCAGGGCGATATCGCCAAACGCGGCTTTCGTGCCGCTCCCCAGGTTGTTCCACCCGTAGGGAACCTGCAGTTCGATCATGCTCGTGGCGCCAAAGCGTTTCTCATAAAACGCTGTCACATCGCCGCCCGCTCTTCCTTCCGTATTCACCGCGGACGAAACCACCACTTCGTCCTCCGGAAATGCTTTTTCTGTGATAAATGCGCGGGGGAAGTTGAGATCGCCCTGTGGCCACGACTTCTCCTTGCAAAGGCTGCGCAGGTAGCTCACCACCATCTTGATTTGGTCCTGGCTCAGCATCTCCCCGAAGGAAGGCATGATCTGCGAAAAGCCGCGCGCCGGCCCGCCATTCGTAATGATCGCCTGCCACTGCACGTCCGGCTCGGGTGTGGACGTCCGGCAATCCGTGAAATCAGGGAACGTGCTGGGACGCTCGAATCCCTGTAACTCCCGCGATTGCCCGCGCCCATCCGCCCCATGGCAGGCAACGCACCCTGCCATGTAAATGTCTTTTCCGGTTCTCAGATTCAACTTGCTTGTCGCGGTTTGTGCGTTGAGCGCGCCGGCCATTCCCGCGGCAGCGCAGCCAAGCAGGACACCCAGAAGAATCCAATCAGCACGGAGCAAGCGTGAACGGCCGTGATGGCCCCGTCCTCTCAACACCCTCCCCTTTCCGCAGGAACAGATTCCTTCTACATCTCCTCACACATGGTAAATCACTCTGGCTCGTACTCAGTCATCTTCCTCATCATGCCGCGCAGCCCAGGTGCCCGCGGAGTGTCCGGAATCACTTGATTTTGTGATTTGCTTCACTGCAACCGAGATGCCTGCACGTCCAGCATGGGTTCGGGGAGCGGGTACACAACTCTATCCCTCCATGCCGCGTTGGGGCCCGGCAGGCTCCCGGAAGGAGGCAGGCCATGTTGTTCGGTCACCAACACAGGATTTTCCACGACCGCGCCGATGCTGGCCGGCGATTGGCCGAGAAACTCCACGCTTACGCCGGGCGCACTGACGTTATCGTACTCGGTGTCCCACGCGGCGGCGTCGCCGTTGCCTTTGAAATTGCGCGGGCACTTCACCTTCCCCTGGACATCTTCGTCTCCAGGAAGCTCGGTGTCCCCGGCCACGAAGAGCTTGCTTTCGGTGCCGTGTCCACAGGTGGTGTGCGCGTTCTGGACGCGGAAATCGTTGAGGCCACCGGCATTTCCAAAGAGCAGATTGAAGAAGTCACGCGTGCTGAGAGGAACGAACTGACTCGGCGCGCGAACCTCTACCGTGGCGCGCGTCCCCCGCTCGACCTTGCCGGCCGCACAGTCATTCTCGTAGACGACGGCATCGCGACTGGCTCCAGCATCTCTGCAGCCATCCGAGCTCTCAAGCAGTGCAAGCCGGCTCGTATTGTCCTCGGCGTTCCTGTGGCTCCGCAAGACACCTGCCGCCGGATCGCGCGCGAGGTCGACGAGCTCGTCTGTGTGGAAACTCCCCGTCTCTTCCACGCGATCGGACAGTTCTACGAGGACTTCTATCAAGTATCCGACGAGCAGGTTGAACAGTTCCTCCGCCTCGCCCCGCAATCGAATTCCGGAGGCACTCCCAAAAAGCGCAGCTCATCTCTTGTCCCAACTTCAGAAGGGAACTACGATACACGGGAAGTTCTCATCGACGTGGGCGGAGCCACGCTGGACGGTACTCTTACTCTTCCCGAAAGTCCGCGCGGAATCGTCCTTTTCGCTCACGGCAGCGGCAGCAGCCGTCTCAGCCCGCGCAATCGCTTTGTTGCCCGCGTGCTGCAGTCCCGCGGTATCGCTACCCTCCTCTTCGACTTGCTTACTCGGGAGGAAGAGGCCGTCGATGAGCGGACCGGCGAGCTTCGTTTCGATATCGCGCTGCTGGCACAGCGTCTGGCTTCCGCCACCTGCTGGATTCGCAAGCTTCTCGATACGAAAAATCTGCCCGTCGGTTATTTCGGGGCCAGCACGGGAGCCGCCGCTGCGCTCATCGCCGCCGCACAGTTTCCGGAGTCGGTCTGTGCCGTCGTCTCGCGGGGCGGGCGGCCCGATCTCGCCATGCATTCGCTCGATGCGGTTCGTGCCTCCGTTCTGCTCATCGTTGGCGGCCACGATGAGCCCGTGATTGAGCTGAACCGCCGGGCCCTGGCGAAGTTGGGCTGTCAAGAGAAGCAGATCATCATAATTCCCGGCGCCACTCATCTGTTCGAAGAGCCTGGAGCGCTCGAAGAAGTGGCCAGAATCGCTGCGGAGTGGTTCGCCGGCCGCTTCGCTGCTCACGTTCCATCACAGCCGCGGTTCGCTGCCTAGGCAGATTGGTGGACGCATAGAAAGCACGTGCCAGCCGCCTCCCATGCAGTTTTGCGGCCGCACTACTCAGATATCACGGCAGCCTTGCGTACTGCAGCGTACATGCCATGGCCTTCGCCACCTCGGCGGCATCGGAACCAGCCGCAGGCACACGGCACCCCGCTACAGGCGGATTCCCTCCCACACTCACGTCCATCGCCGTATTTTTCGGAAATACCACTTCGCTTCCCCGAGTCAAAAAGTTGGCGTAGATTGAGCGCCCCGCGCCCGCTGCGCCCATCGCCAGCCCCAGTGGCTGTGAGTGCACGAATACGCCGACCAATATTCCCACCAGTTTGAATCCGCCCGCGCCTCCGGCCACGCGATTGCTCGTATTTCCAGCCGCTCCGCCTCCGTAGCGTGCGTCTGCGTCGGTACCCGACGAGGCTGCCGCCAGCCCTACCTCCAGCGCCGTCTGCAAGTACCGGGTCTTCGGCGTCGTTGACTGCGCGCCTCCCTCGGAGTCAAGTTTCAGATGCTCGACCATCGCCGCTTCCACCCCCACCGGCACTGCGGTCACCTTTTGCTCCGATGTCTCCGGAGCCTGTAAGTCGTGGAATACCAGGCGGAGTTGCCCGTTGTGCTTCAGCTTATGTGCCGGCTCTGCCTGCAACACCACGCCCTTCAGCGTACTGCCCGTGGGGTACAGCAGGTTGTCCCCGTCGAAGAGTGGCCGCGAGAGGACTGCCTCGATCTCCTCCCCCGGCTTTGTCGTCGCGGAGTTCAGCGGTGTAATCAGTCGCGCATGCACTACGCTTCCCGGCGGCGGCCGGCGCCCGAGTGTGGAAGCAATTTGGTCCGTCAGTGGCGTGCTGCCGAAATCCAGCGCCTCTTCCAGTTCCGCCGAATATTGCGTTCCCGCATCCAGATAGTGCGGATGCATGGGAAGCTGTGATGCGATATACCTTTCCAGCCGGTGCATCCTCCCCGGCTCGGTCACCTCTTTCACCGCATGGTCCCACTCTGCTTTTGCCTCATGCTTCGCTTCCGCGACCTTTTCTTCGACTTGCCCCTTGTGGGTTTTCTTTGCTTCCTCCGCTTGAACGAATTCCATTTGGCCGCCGGTTCCTGGCGTCACGATTGTGTGCAGTGACATGCGCCGCCCGTCAGCCAGTTGCAATTCCTCGAATTCCAGATCCACCTTGTGATCGGGAGTGAAATTCGCGTCCAGCGCGGAGAGCGTGCGGGTTTTTCCCGAAATGTCTTCCAGCTTCTTGATGTGCCCTGTTACAACCGATCCCGCCGGAATCACCACTCGATCGAATGCGTATACCGCCTCCATCACTTTTCCGTGCACGGCCTGTCCAGCTTCCTTTACTCGGATTTCTTCATCCAGGGCGACGTGCAGCGGAGTTCCAGCCGGAACCACAAGCGGCACCATCCTTACCTGGGCTGGTCGCGCAGTCGCGTTGCCTGTTCCCGTCGGCGGGGAAACTGTTGGGACGCCGGCGTGGGGCGGGGAAGAAGTCGCCGGCGGGGCATCCTGTGCGCACGCCCAGCTCGCGGCCATGCAGGCCGCCACAGCGATGCAAACATTCCTTGCTCTTGTCATCGCGTTTCGGGCTTTGGTTCGCCCCGGGCCTCCGGGTATCTCCCGACTCCCCGGGGGCTGCCTTCGGGAACACCTTTGGAAAATTGCCCGCCTAAATCTACCCTGATGTGGGTCCCATGGGAATCGTTGCCCGCCAGGTGGATCGGCACGGTCTTCCTCGGCCGTCGTCACCCCGGCCTTCTGTCGCTACTGAAAACAAAAAGGGCCGGACTTTCGGGCCCGGCCCTTTCGGCAGCGTTGCTTCTCTAGGAACGAAATCTTTAGTTCCTCGGTTTGTGTGGTTTTCCTTCCCGCTGCTCGCCTTGGCGCTGGCCTTCATGCGCTTGTCCCTGATGCTGCTGTCCCTCGTGCGGTTCATGCACTTGGCCCGGTTGGGGCTGCCCTTGCCGCGGTTGCTGCATCTGGTGCGCCGGTTGTCCGGTCGACACATTCGGAGCAGGCGCCGCTTTGTAATTTGCCGCCGGCTGGTGCTCGTACCCGGCTTGGCCGCGGCCTGGCTGGCCCGTCGCAGAAGCTTTCGCTGCCCCCGGCTGCCCTTGGAATGTCTCTGCGTTTCCCTTAGCCGCACCGGCCGGACGAGCTGCTTCCACGCCCGGGCCACGGAACATTCCCGGATGCGACGTTGCCGCTACGGCAGGCTGCCCGTGATTGGCGGACGCAAACATCGCCCGATTCGCGCGCGCCTCGCTCTGATGATGCATTTGCACTTCGGTCGCCTCGAAGTGGCGTTCTCGCGCAGCTGCCAACTCTCCAGACGTCGCCCGGGCCGACACGCCTCCAGGGCCACCGTTGTATGCTGTGCGGACCACCGGCCCCTCGTGCACCACCGTCCGTTCATACACGTTGTGTACGACGTTCACATTTACGTTGGTTACCGCTCGGTTGTAATAGAACTCTCTCCCGCGCCAGTATCCGCCCGCATACCCGACTCCTGTGTACCCGTACCCGTAGTTGATTCCGCCATAAAAGCCCACGTGCGGACCCCAGTATCCCCCGTGCCACGCATATACGCCGCCGGCCCAGCCCCAGTAGCCAGGCGTCCACAGCAGCCCTACGGCCGGTGGCAATACCCATGTGCCGGGCACCCAGTAGTACCCTCCCGGGCCGTATGCCCAGTAGCCCGGTGTCCAGATGTAACCGGGCCCCGGAATCACCGGTTGTGCGTACACCGGCAGTGCTGGCGGCCCCACGCGTACCGATACAACCACCTGTGCCTGCGCCGTCCCAGCCATGGCCAGGATCAGCAACGCAAATAGTAGCCAACGGCTCGCTCTCAGAAATCGCATGATTTTCCCGCTCCTCTTCGATACCTTCCGTCTCTCGAAGGACTGCCACCGGAACGCCTGGGCCTCGCCTCCAGCAGCACTGCCCCATAATATAACCCCCGGAGCTGCGGAAAGTTTTGTGCCATTCCGCATCATCGAATCGGGTACCTGTTCTTCCGTTCAGGGCACTTATTCGACCGCGCAGCTTCTCGCTCGCCTCCTCCTCTAACAGTACTTCCGGCGTTGCCCGTGGTACGTTCGTCCCATTGCCCTCCATTCGGCCTCCGGATACGCTCACCAATGACTGCACGAGTGTGCCGCTCTGCGTGCGCGTAGCGCTCGCCTCCATCTGCGGCCATTACTCAGCGCCCGGCGGGCGTTTCTTCAGGTTTCCCCTTCCCCGCTTGTGGACACATGGTGCCTCCCGTTGGGCCGGGCGGGCACCGGAGGAAATCGTAGGGATGAAAGTACAGACCGCCAGGCAGACGGATCGTATATCCATTGCCATGCCCATTCAGCTGTTCGGCACCGAAATCACAGGACAGGATTTCATGGAGATGACGCGGACTCAGGTTCTCTGCCGCGACGGCGCCGCCATCGTTTCTACGCATCGCCTCGCCCCCATGCAGCAGATCACCGTGCGCAACCTTGCCACGGGCGCGGAAGCTCCCGCGCGCATCATTGGCGAAATGAGCGCGCGCCCAGATTGCCGTGTCTACGGCATCGCTCTGCTTAACCCCGAGCTCCGTCTGTGGAATGTTAATTTCCCATGTTCCGCGGATTCGGAAATTTCCCTATCCCCGCGCTGGCTTGAGTGCAACGCTTGCGCAGGTCGCGAACTCGCTTCGCTATCCGTCCTCGAGTGCGACGTCTTCCAGGCGAATCGTCAGATCACGCGGCACTGTCAGTGGTGCGGCCAACCTACCGTCTGGCATCTCGCTTCCCACGACGCTACAGCCGATAAGCGCAAGCTCTGCGAGCCGCCCCCCAGGATGGCCCAGCGCCCCGCCCCCGCGCCAAAGCCCCGCCAGTCCCGCAGGCACGCCCGCGTCCAGGTGAAAATGACTGGCTGCGTTCGTGAGCCCGGTTTCGGCATGGACGATTTTGTGCCAATCGAAAACGTCTCGCGTGGCGGCCTCAGCTTCTATAGCCCTCACGCCTATCGCCCGGGTGCTCTCGTCGAAGTCGCTGCTCCTTACATGAAGGGAGCGGAAAACGTCTTTGCACTGGCGCGCGTTCAGCGCGTCGAGTGCATACCCGGAAAAAATCTCAATCGATACGGCGTCTCCTTCGTAAGGAAATCCGAGCTGTAAGTTAGGACCGCTTCGGCCGCTTGGCTCCGTCCCGCGCCCGGCAAAACCCTTCAGACTCCGGGCGGGAACTGCGCAGCGTTCGGTCCCGTGCTCCGGCGGAACCTCCCCCGCCTCCCCTGCGTATCACTGCGAGATTCTCCCGCGCGAGGAGGTTTCGTGAATCCCGTTGCTGCCTACTTTTTGCAAGTAGTCCTGAACTGGTCGCACGTCCTCGCCCCCACTGTCCCGGTCACCATTGTTGCCGTCCGCGCTTCGCACGCGCGCAAATGGACGTTTCTCTGGCTTCTCTCCGGCCTATTTCTTCTCGACATGGCCTGCCTTCTTTCTCCACGTCTCGCTTTCATCCCGCAGGGATGGAACTGGCAGGGGAAATCCCTCGAACTTCTCTGGGTCTTCGCCTTTGTTGCCACGGGCTACGCTGGGACCTTTTCCGACGTTGGCTTTCGCTGGCGGCTCGAGAAAGGTTCCGCTCGTCCGCTGCTGTTCGCTGCGGGGCTGGCCCTGCTGTTCCCTCTGTGGGGAGTCTTCTTCGCAGGGTTCCGGATGCCTACCGACGCGGAAACCCTGCTCTTCCAGCTCACGCTGCCCGGTATCGCTGAGGAATTGGTATTTCGTGGAGTGTTTCAGTCTCTGCTGAATCAGGTTTTCAGCCGCCCCTGGAAGCTTCTCGGCGCCCACGTCGGCTGGGGATTCGTCCTCACCACACTGCTCTTCGCCGCCGGCCACGGCATCTTCGTCAACTCATCGCTCCATCTTCAGACCAGCTTGTTCAGCATCTTCCCCGCGCTTTACCTCGGCGCCGTCCTGGGATGGATTCGCGAACGCTGTGAAAGCCTCTGGCCTTGCATCCTGCTTCACAATGCCGTCAACGCGCTCTTTGTGCTGGGCAGTTTGTTGCTCTCGTAATCGGCGCTGCGTTATTTTTCGGGCATCCGAAGATATTCCAGGCTCGCCAGCTGGTCCCATCCCGCTGGCTGCTTTTCTTCCAGCGTCCAGGTGTAGTGGTCGTTCGTCTTGCGCGCTACTTGCACCCGTAGGTCTGCCATCTTTCCCTGAAAGTCCTCCGCGCGGAACGCGATCTGCATCAGGTCGCCCTCCACCTCCACAGGCCCCTGCGTGATGTGGTTCCGTGCGTCCATGTACCACACCCTCAGCCCTGCCGGCTCCGCGTCCCAGTAAAACTGCCCGTCGTAGTTTTTCATCGTACCCTTCTCGTTCACGAAGTGTGTCGTGAACCGGATGTACGCGCCGTTGTCCGACCAGCTGTACCTCGTCTCAATCTTCAATCCGGGCGCCATCTTGGACGCATCCGCCGTCCACACCCCGCCCACCAGCCATGCTAGAGGTGTGATCGGTCGTTGCTCGGTCGCTTTTGCTGTGCTCGCCTGGCCAGCGAGCAATGCCGCTCCTGCCAGCATCGCCGTCGCGGCTGCCGCGATTGCTTTTCTCATGTTGCCTCCTCGGGTTTTGCGGCGCCGCTCGGGGATAGCCGCCCGCGTTTTCTTACCAATTTTTCTTTGCAACTCCGTGCTCCTCGAGCAGCCGGAAATAGCCGCGCAGGTGCTCCACCGATGCGTCAAACGGTTCGATCGCTCGATGCGCCCGCGCCTGCATTACTCCGCCTTCCATCACCGTCAGCACGAATTGCGAAAGCGTTTTTACGTTCGTGCCTGCCGGCAGCCGGTCGCCCGCATCCTTCAGGCATGCTTCCACAGCAGCCGTCCATCCATCGAAGTTGTCCGCCAGCCGTTTGTGCACCCGGAATTGCTCTTCCGGAATTTCCAGTGCCAGCCTCCCAATCGGACATCCATAGCTGCATCCGGTGGCGAGCAGGTTCTTCCGGTAGAATTCCAGGATCCCGAACACGCGCTCGATCGGGTCCTTCACTTCACGGAACACGGGTTGCACCACTACAGGGTCAAGCGACTGGATGTAGAGCTCCAGCACTGCTAGCAGCAATTCTTCTTTCGTCCTGAAGAAGTGGTAGAAGCTGCCCGCATTCACCCCTGCTCGTTCCAGGATCTGAGCGATTCCTGTGGCTGTATATCCTTGCAGCCAAAAGAGATACAAAGCCGCATCCAGGAGTCTCTGCCTGGTTGGCGTCGGCGTGCTCATAATAGTTGAATGTTCAACTAAGCAAAGCCACCAGTCAAGCTCTTTCTTTTAGCCAACTTGCGACCGCTTCTTCTGGACTCTGCTTCTGATTCCTCGCTGGTAGCCAGCCTGCAATCAGTCTATTTCGCCGGATATTGGGTAGTGGCGTTGGTCCGAGAATTGAACACTTCGAAGTGTCCGTCCCGCCAAGCTGTCAGTTTCAGATAGTTTCCTGTGTCGGGGCCCTTCAAGTTCGCCAGAAACTTTTCTGCGGAGTTGTGCTCCGTGCCCCCCGCCTCGGCAAAATGCAGTTGCCATAGCGATTCAAGTCCCGGCGATTTGTCGATCGTGTCCCACACTGCAGGCGTCCCGCCCTTTTTCGCTCCATTGTCCATGATGGCTACGCGCGGAGCGATCCCGTAAATGAGCGCCGGGCTGCTGCTCGTGTACGTGCCGTGATGCGACACGATCAGGATATCCACCCGTCCCAGAAAGTTGCGCGGGCACATGAAAAGCATCTCTTTCTCGCTCGTCAGATCGCCCAGGTCGAGTATTCGCAGCTTCCCAAACGTGATCAGCGTGCCCAGCGACCGCGGGTTTTCCGATTGAATCTGCTCATACGGCCCCGACTCCTTGCACGCCGGATTTTCCTGCCCGGCGCCCGGCAGCGGTTGCGTGATGGTCTCTCCGTCTGCGCTGATCACGTCCACGTGCATGTCCGGCACGGGCAGCACGTCGCCCGGCTTCGCACTGATTCGCTTCAGCTTCTCGCTGGCCACCACTTTTAGGTAGGCTTCGTACACCTGCTGCGTCGGATCGCCCTTCTCGCGGTTCTCGCCGTGGTCGAATACTGTCCCGATGGGCATCCGCGCCGCGAGTTGCGCAAATCCTCCTGCGTGGTCAGGGTGATAGTGCGTCAGCAGCACGTAGTCGAGCCGGCTGATTCCTGCGTCCTTTGCGGCCGCCACGATTCGCCCCGCGTCACGGCCGTCGAAATCATCCCATCCCGTGTCGATCAGCAGCGAGTGGCCTTCTGGCGTTACGAATAGCGTGGATTGGCCGCCCTCCACGTCCACGAAATAAATCCTCATTCCCGCGTCTTTCGCCGCGGCGTTCGAATTGTCCGCTGCTCCCGCGCCTGCGCACAGCCACACCAGCGCTGCGCCCAGCGGCCAACACAGCGTTCGCCATCTCCACGTTCTCGTCATGCTCCCTCCCCCATTTCCCGGCTTCGGCGCAACCAATTCCCTCGCTCGTCTCTCAGGTCTTCGATCCGGTTGCTTCCTTCAATTCCACGCTGAGCAACCGGATCTCGTCCTCCCCCACGTTCTCTACCGAGTGCGGCGGAAGCGGCCCGCTCCACACAGTCAGCGGCAGCTTCGGCGCCGGCCCCGCCATTCGCGTATCCAATGTCACATTTCCCTCGGCATCCCGCCTCACGAAGTGGCTCCCTGTCTGCATGTGAATCACACTTGGCCATTGATGCGTGTGTACCGGCACGATTTCGCCGGGCCCGATTCGCACTTCCAGCACTCGTACCCGTTCGTTTTCAAACAGCCGCGTGTGATTCGTCCCGGCCGCGGTGAGTGCGTCCAGCGAATCCGGCCACGGCCACTCCGCCGTCCGCTCGTGCACATTCCTCATGTTCGCCGGCCCCCTCGGCGGTTCTGTTCCTGCATCAATGCAACTCCCACTCCAGTTCGTGCCGCGGGTAGCTGAACCGTGCGCTCCGCGCGTACGCCAGAAAATTCAGGATCTGTGCTGTCCCGTCGCGGTAGCCCAGCAGGATGGCCTCCCGCGTCCGTTCCGGGCTGAAGTCCAGCGCCGACCCGGGGATCGATTCCGGCGGGCACACCGCAAACGATTTCACGTAGCGATATCGCCTTGCCCCCAGCACGATTTCCACGTCTTCGGGCCTCAGCCCGTTTTTCTCCGCGGCTCGTTCGCAGGTCATGTTGAAATTCGCGGCGATACGCATGTCGTTCACCAGCGTCTGCCGCATCAGGATGTCCACTGCGGAGAGTCCCACGTCCACGAACGTCTTCAGCGTTTTCTTTTTTCCTGCGACCGAGTCCATCATCATCAAGAACACCACGTCGGCTCCCAGCCGAACCGCCGGCCGCAGCGGCTGGTTCGCGCACAATCCTCCGTCCGCGTACAGCCTACCATTCAGCAACATCGGCTCAAACGCCAATGGCAGCGCCGACGATGCCACCACCGCCCCCACCAGGTCCGGCGTCTCTACCACCATCGAACGCACGAACTCCGCGTCTGCACCCTGTTCCGCTGCCAGCTTTTCTTTCGGCGTGTTCGAGAAGAATACCGGATCCCCCGTTTGAAGGTCCGTCGCGCTGAACATCACGTGGATCGGCGACGCGCGCAGTTTCTCTTCCGACAGCCTCTCCCGCACGAACCGTGCCCGCTCGTAATTCGGAAACAGACCCGGCCGCAGCGGCAGCCGCAGCAGTTTGTGCATGAAGCCGCTCAGCGGCACGCGCCAGTGCCGCCGCGAAAAGAGAAGGACGGCCACCAGCACTCCTACGGCCGCCACGTACGCCGGATAAAGTTCCAGCAGCGCGCGGAATCGCGGGATCACTTCCAGTTCGTCCACCAGCGCCAGCAGAAACGCCAGCACGATCGCATTGCCCACGATCGAATATGCTGCCCTCCGCTTCTGTATCTTGAAGGTCTTTCCCGTCACGATGCTGTGCGCGATAAACGTCAGGTACGGCAGGTAGTCGTATAACAACAGCATCACCAGCCCGGCCAGGCCCAGCAGGATCCACGTCATCTTCGGATTCGGCAGCGAGAGCGAATACCCCGCCGACGACAGCATCGAGTAAATCAGATTCCCCAATCCCGCCCAGAACGCGATCAGTCCTCCCAGCATCCACGCATACCGCGTCCACTCGATTCCCACCAGCGTCGGCGTCACTCCCAGCCAGTGGTTCACCACCGCCTCGGCGTTTCCCACCAGCGTATCCGAATTTCCCGCGAATCCCGCCGCGTTGATGCTCCCGATCGATGTCGCCGCGATGATGTGAGTGGGAAGTTCCGCGTCCTGGAACGCAAGCAGCGCCCCCGCCTGATACGCCCCGCGCGTTCCGCCGCCCGAGAGTGCAAGCGCGATGCGCCCGTTAAAGTTTTTCCAGACGTCGTGCGCTCCTTCGCTTTCCAGCCTCGCGCCGAATTCCACGCGCGCGCGGTTCAGTGCTTCGTTCGGGTTTTCGCCGGGCACGGGCCACGATTTTTCCATCGCCTTCAGCACCAGTCAACCGCGCGCCGGTCAGGCGCCCCTCACCGGTCGCCGCCTGCGCGCGTCATTCGGCACAGCACCGCATGTACCGGCCAATACACCACCAACACCAGTACGCTCCAAATCACCAGCAAATGCACCGGCGGCGGCCCCCAGGTGTGATACGTCAGCAACTCTCTGTGCGCGAAGTTCAGGTCCAGCCCTGGCGCAACGAAGCGCGACGCCACAAGCACCAACGCCGCCAGCCCCGACTGGAAAATCCAGGCTCGCCGGTCGTATCCGACCTTCCGCACTGCCCACAGCGTTGCCAGCGGCACTGCCAGATGGTCGAACGAGAGCAGCCGCAGCCACAGTGGGTAGTTCGCGTCCCACATATATTCCGTCCCGCCGATCAGCAGGTGCCCGTGCATTGCTGCCCCACATGCCACGTCCAGCGTCCACAGTGTGCCGATCACTGCCATCCCCACCGCCTGGCTCGAAAGCAGTAATCGGCTGGGCAGCCACAGTCCTGCACATGTCAGGATCACCGCCAGGTTGCACAGGTATAGAAAATCCGTCGGCTTCCAATAAATCCAATACGTCGGCGCCCACACCGCGAAGAATGCGAGCCACACCCACCGCAGCACCGGAAACGGATTCGCCACATCCCCTCCGCTGCCAGATTCTACTCCCCGCCTCCTCGTACCCGCACCCTTGCTCCCATGGCTAGCCACGGTCAGTCGTTTCCTGACCATGGGCCCTTCTCTCAGCCTTTTGGACGGTCCATTGGGCTCAGGCGACCGCACCCCAAAAAAAGAGAGGCGGCCGGGGGAGGAGGTCCCGAGCCGCCTCATGCGGAGGTGTCATACGAACAGCAGACTCCCTGCTGTGCCCGAACCCGGCATCGCCACGCGAATCTACCGGTTCGCGATGCTGGTTCGGCCTGCCGCAGGCAGCGTCGGGAGCGGGGGAACTCCGCATACGTGCTGTGGCACACAGCCGGACTCCAGTGGTTGGGCTGCACGCACTGTGCCAGTGGCCTGGCGAGGCATCTCGTTGTTGTCCGACAGCTTACGGGCTTGGTTCTGTGCCGTTGCATGCCGCCCCGGCGGCACTCGTCTCCAAATGTGCAACTCGTTGCAGCAGTACCGCTCGTACTACCAGTTTCGCGCTTACTTCACGTATTCCGCGATCCAGCTCAGCACCACCTTGTACCAATACTGGCTGTTCTGTGGTTTCAGCACCCAGTGGCCCTCATCAGGAAAAATCAGCAATTTCGACGGCACCCCCTGGGTTTGCAGCGCCGAGAAAAATTCCAGGCTCTGCGTATAGGGCACGCGGAAGTCCTGTTCCCCCGCGATCACCAGCGTCGGCGTTTTGTATTTTCCCAGCTCCCCGGCCCACGTCGATGCCGACCACTTCGCGTACGACGCGAGATTGGCCCACGGCGTCCCGCGGAATTCATGATTCGGAAACCACAACTCCTCCGTGGCGTACATGCTCACCTGGTCGTACACGCCCGCGTGCGACCACAGAGCTTTGTACCGGTCCTGCGCGTGCGTCGCAAACCAGTCCATCATGAACCCGCCATAGGACCCACCGCCCGCCACCATCCGCGTTTTGTCGATGAACGCATATTTCCCCGTCACGTAGTCCGTTCCTTCCAGCAGGTCCGTGTACGCCTTTCCGCCCCAGTCATCCTGGATTTCGTCCGTGAATTTCTGCCCGAAGCCAGTCGACCCGCGCCGGTTGATCATCAGCACCACGTACCCCGGCGACGCGAACATCTGCGCATTCCACCGGTACCCCCACCCGTCCGTCCACATCGTTTGCGGCCCGCCGTGCGCCAGCATCACCAGCGGATACTTTTTCGCCCCATCGAATCCCGGCGGCCTCACCAGCATCCCGTAGATTTCCTGCCCGTCCGACGCTTTGAACGTGAAGTGCTCCGCGGGCCGCAGATCCAGTTGCGCCACCAGCGCCGTGTTCTCGTGCGTGATCTGGCGTACATCTTTGCCCTCCGCCGTTGCCGCGAATATCTCAGCCGGAGCCGCCAGGCTCGACTGCGTGAACACCAGTGTCTTTCCGTCTGGCGTTAGCCCGAACTCGCTTGCATCCGCCATCCGCACCACCGCCTGCGGCATCGATCCCGCCGCCGCTTCCATCCGGAAGATCGCCACGTCCTGCAGGTCCTCCGCATCGAAGTACACCGCCTTCGAATCCGGAGTCCATGCGATGGCGTCCACGCTGCGGTCGAAATTCTCCGTCAGGTTTGTGTGCGTCCGTTTTTCCCGGTCGTAGAGCATCATCCGCCACCGGTCGGACTCGTACCCCGCGATCAATTGCGCGTGGTACGCAATCCATTTCCCGTTCGGCGAGTACGCCGGCCCGCCGTCGAATCCCGGATTGGTCGTGATCTGCCTCGCCTCCGCGCTCCCGTCTGCCGGCACCACAAACAGGTCGCTGTTCGTGTTCGCTTCCGGATGCGCCGCCGTTTTTGCCGCGAAGCAGAGCTCGCGCCCGTCCGGCGAAAATGCGATGTCGTCCGGCCCGCCCAGCGAGAAGGGCGGAACGTTGTAATCCGCTCCCGGCGTTAGATCCTTCGGTGTCCCTCCCGTCGCCGCCACCACGAACAAATGGCTCCGCGTCCCATCGTCCCATTCCGTCCAGTGCCGGTAGAGCAGGTGGTCATACATCCGCGCTTTCACTTTGCTCTGCTCCATTTTCTCCAGACGCTCCGCCGTGCACGCGTCCGTCCGGCAATCCGGAAACACGTTGCTCGTAAATGCCAGCGTTTTCCCGTCCGGTGACCACAGCAGGTTTCCGACTCCGTCCGCAAGCTGCGCCACCCGCACCGGTTCTCCACCGTCCATCGGCATCACATACACCGCCGCGTTCCCGCTTCGTGAGGAAATGAACGCGATTCTTTTTCCGTCCGGAGACCATTCTGGCCGCAGGTCGCGCCCGCTCCGCGTCAACTGCCGTGCTTCTCCGCCCGCCACAGGTGCGAGCCACAGGTTGCGCGCCATCCGGTTGGCCGGCAGGTCCGGCGTCGCCACCGTGTACACCACCCATTTGCCGTCCGGAGAAATCCTCTGCTCTCCGATTCGTCCCATCGCCGCCAGGTCCTCGAACGTCATCGGGCGTTTCTCCTGCGCCGCCGCGCTCGCGCATGCCACGAACAGACCCACCGCGCACGCCCACGCAATCGCCGTTCTCCGTTTCATCGTCCCCTCCGCCGGTTTTCTTTTCGCACTCCGTTCAAACCCATCATGATGTCACCACTCCCGCCCGATTCCAATTCATCGTCTTTCTTTCTTGCATCTCGCTGTTGCGCAGATTAGATTCCGCACGTCCCCATGCGTACCTCACTTCCGAGACGCCTGCTGAAGTTCGCTCTCGCTCTTTTTCTTCTGGTCGTCATCGCCTTTTTCTCCTTCGGCCCATCCCTCACCGAACACAGCATGAACCACGTCCTCGTGCCCGGGCCCTACACGGCTCCTCCAGCCGCCGTGGCTCTGCATCGCAGGCTCCTCGTCGCCGATCTCCACGCTGACTCGCTTCTGTGGGATCGCGATCTTCTTTCCCGCAGTACCCGCGGCCAGGTGGACGTTCCACGCCTCATCGAGGGCAACGTCGCGCTTCAGGTCTTCACCGCTGTCACAAAAACTCCTCGCGGCATCAATTACGAGCGCAACGACTCCTCCACGGACAGCATAACCCTTCTCATGTTCGTTCAACTGCGTCCTCCCTCCACATGGACCAGTCTTACCGCCCGCGCCCTGAACATGGCCGCTCATCTCCACGACTTCGCTGCGCGTTCCGGCGGCCGCCTCACCGTTGTCCATTCGGCTCCCGATCTGGCCCGTTATCTGGATCGCCGCCGTTCCGATCCTGCCATCACCGCCGGCCTGCTCGGCATGGAAGGCGCTCATGCGCTTGAAGGAAATCTAGCCAATCTCGACCGCGTCTATGACGCCGGCTACCGACTGATCGGCCTGGCCCACTTTTTCGACAATTCTTTCGCCGGCTCCGCTCACGGCATCGCCAAGGGCGGCCTCACTGAAAAAGGCCGCGAACTCGTTCGCCTCATGCAGGCCCGCGGCATGATTGTCGATTTGGCCCATTCCTCGCCGCAGACCATTAGCGACGTGCTCGCCATCACCACTCGTCCTGTCGTCTTTTCCCACGGCGGCGTCAAGGGAACCTGCAACAACACGCGCAACCTCTCCGACGACCAGCTCCGCGGCATCGCCCAAACCGGCGGCATCATCGGCATCGGTTACTGGGAGACCGCTGTGTGCGGCACAGACGTCCACTCCATCGCGCGCGCCGTCCGCTATGCCGTCGGGATCGTCGGCGTGGACCACGTCGCCCTCGGCTCCGATTTCGATGGCGCCGTCACCACTCCCTTCGACACCACCGGCCTCGTCCTGATCACTGGCGCTTTGCTCCAGGAAGGTCTCTCCGAAGACGCCATCGCAAAAATCATGGGCGGCAACGTCTTCCGTCTCTTCGCCCAGCTTCTTCCTCAATCCTGACGCTCACCGCCCCAGCCCGCAGGCCTGC
>DATKNR010000192.1:0-14512 GCA_035541255.1 Patescibacteria group bacterium
GTGCCGGCTTATGATTTCGATCTCTACCTCCCGCTGCGCGTGGCGTACGCGGATGCGGCGCGGTATCGCGGCGTCCACTTTATGAACACCTACTGGCGGCTGAAGCCGGGAGTGAGCCTGCATCAGGCCGCGGCGGGCCTGGCCACAATCAGCGCGCGGCTGGCGCGAGACTACCCGGGAGAAGAGCGGAACCGTGTGCGGATGCCGGTGCCTCTGCAGCAGGCAGTCACGGGCGATGTGCGCCCGGCACTGCTGATTCTTTCCGGGGCCGTCTGCCTGGTACTGCTGATTGCGTGCGCGAACTTCGCGGGACTGCTGCTGGCGCGCTCGGAAGCACGCCGGCGAGAGATGGTAATCCGTGCGGCACTGGGCGGAGGACGGCGGCGGCTGATCTTCCAGGGTCTGGCGGAGAGTACGCTGCTGGCGATGATGGGCGGAGCGGCAGCGCTGCCCCTGGCGGCACTGTGTGTACGCGCACTGGTAGCGGCGAAGCCTGCGATGCTGGCGCATCAGAATCCTATTTCGATGGATGCGGCAGTGATGGCGTTTGGAATCGGAGTGTCGCTGCTTACCGGACTGATCTTCGGGATGGCGCCGGCGTGGAGCTATTCGCGGGCGGACGTGGCGGAATCGCTGAAGAGGGAGGGGCGCACGGCCACGGCGGGCCGGGGCGGGCTGGGCTTCCGGAAGGCACTGGTGACGACGGAAATCGGGATGGCACTGGTGCTGCTGACGGGCACGGGCTTGCTCGTGAGGAGCTTCGGGCGGCTGCGTTCGGTTGACCCGGGGTTTGATCCGGCGCGCGTGATGGCAATCCACATCCAGCTGCCGACGGTGCGCTACGCGGAGATTCCGAAACAGCTGCAGTTCCGACGGGGCCTGCTGGACCGACTAAACGCGCTGCCGGGGGTACAGGCGGCGATGGCCAGCGACATCCCGCTGGACGGCAACGAACTGACGCACAACTTGGCCATCGAGGGGCAGGCTCCGGTGACGGAGGGAGACGAGCCGGAGGTGGACACGATTTGCGTAATGGGAGACTACTTCGGCGTGATGCGGATCGCGATGCGCGCGGGGCGGGCGCTGACGCCGCAGGATGACGAGAATCATCCGCTAGTGGCAGTAGTCAACGAGAGCCTGGCGCGCAGATATTTCGCGGGGCAGGATGCCATCGGCCAGCGAATCCGCTGGGCGCGGGAAAAAGAGCCGCGCTGGATGACCATCGTGGGCGTGGTGGCGGACGTGAAGCAGTATTCACTGGCCGAGCCGGCCTACCCCGCGGTGTTCACGCCATTCGCGCAGACAAACGAGGGGTGGCGGCGATGGATGGCCGTGGTGGTGCGGATGCCGGATGCGACCGCGGCCCAGTTGCCGACGATCAAACGGCAGGTGTGGGACCTCGACCCGCAGATCCCGCTGAACCGGATCGTGAGTCTGGATGAATTGATGGGTCTATCGCTGGCGGAGCGGCAATTCAACATGTCGTTGCTGGGCCTCTTTGCCGCGCTATCCGTGGTGCTGGTGGCCGTGGGCATCTACGGCGTGACGGCGTACAGCGTGAGCCAGCGTACGCATGAGATCGGGATCCGCATCGCGGTGGGCGCGCGGCGGCTGGACGTGCTGCGACTGGTCATGGGCCAGGGAGTGAGGATGGCCGCACTGGGGACGGCCCTGGGTCTCGCTGGGGCATTTGCGCTGACGCGTCTGATGACGAAACTGCTGTTCGGCATATCCGCCACGGACCCGCTGACATTCGCGGCGGTGGTGGGGCTGATGCTGGCGGTGGTGCTGGTGGCGAGCTTCGTCCCGGCCCGGAGGGCGATGCGCGTGGACCCGATGGTGGCACTGCGTTACGAGTAGGGGACGAGAGAATGCACCGGTGCGCGGTCAGGGTTTGGTGGCAGGCGCGTGCTTGGGGAGATGGGGCGTGAGCTTGCGCACCAGGAATTCCTGAAAGAGATTGGCCACAGCGGCCTCGCCAAGGCCGATGGCGAAACCTTCGAACAGCAATCCTGCGTCGCGGTCGCTGGAGGGATGGTATAGATAGGAAATTCCGCCTGTGGTGAGCGTCCCGAGCATCCCGGAATAATTCACCTGCCAGTGGCCCCTGTCGCTCTTGCAAATCACGGCGTTGGCGATGGCGTAGAAAAACCTGGACTTCTTTGAGCCAGTGCCCTTGTAGAAATAGCGCGGATCCTGCCGGAAGAGCGCAGGAAAGACGGCGTCGCCGAGCATCTGTCCGATGGCGGAGTCGGCGAAGTTGGCGCCATAGCGCTTGGCGTATCCCTGCGCGCCCTGTCCATATCCGCTAAAACCATCGGAGGCCTGCTGCACGCCGGCGAAGGCGCCGACAATCACGAAATTGGCGGGATCCAGAGTGGATTTCCAGGCAAGCTCAAACTTCTGTTTGGGGGTAAGCGGCGCGGCATCGGGGACATAGCTGACGTAAAAGTTTGGGATGACGCCGAGGGCGCGCTGCTTCTCCTGGGCCTTAATCTCCACCTCAGCGATTTCCGACATCGGAACGACCACGGATACTTTGGTAACCGCGCTGGCGAGCTGAAGAACGACGGGCTGGAGAACGAGCGCCTCACCGGGTTTGAGAGAGCCGGAGATCGTCTGGGTGACAAACTCTTCCGCCGTGATGGTGAGGTGGTATGGCCCGGGAGCGACATCAGCGAAGGTGAACTCGCCGTCGTCACCAGTAACAGTCTCCCGCGGCGGGGACTGGCTGTCGCGAAGCAGCTTTACATGTGCGCCGCCGAGCAGCGCACCGGTGGACACGGAAATCGTACCGCTGAGACTGCCCTGGGCGTGGGCATCCGGGGTCTGCGCGGCCGTTTGCGTGGCGGGAATGGTGGCGTCGGACTGAGGGGCGGCCGGTGGGGTGCCGGATTGCGGCGCGGCAGGCGATTGCTGGCAGCGAAGCAGGGCCGGAAAGCCGAGGAAAAAGAAAATCAGGCTGAGCCACACGAACCCAGCGCGGCCGGGAAGCGCGCGTCGGATGGCTCCGCGCAGGGAAGTCCTGCAGGAGAGTGTGCTCGACGAATGCACCGTTATCCGTTCAATGAGTCCTCAACCGCCCACAAAGGTTGCCTGCCCTTAATTTTCGTACAGATAGGGCGTGGCGGCAAAAGGTTTTGGCGTGGTGGCGAAAGCAGCAGCAGGCAGGAGGCGAGGCGGGGCCGGCGTGAAGAAAAACTCCCTCGTCCACCGGAAATGCGGCGGACGAGGGAGTCAGGTACGTGCAGCGGTTGACGCCGGGCTAGTAGGTGGCACCCTCCGGGAGCCAGATGACGTCAACGCGGCGGTTGGCGGTGGAAGCGCCGGCCACGCCGGGTTCGGTGCGGGTGGTGACACGGCTGGGATCCACGTTGTGCTTCTTTTCGGTGACGTACTTCTTCGCATTCTCTGCGCGCTTCTCGGCCAGGTTCTTGGCTTTTTCCTTCTCCGGATCCTGGTAGCCGATGAGCACGAGGGTGCTCTTGGGATCGTTCTGGAGACGAACCACAGCGTCATCGAGCAGACGGCTGCAAACGTTGTCCACGCGGGAGCTGTCGATCTTCTTGAACACGCACTCGCCGACCTTGACAGGCTGCGGCTTCGCCGGCGGAGCAGCGACGTTGACGTTGGCGACGCAATCGGCCGCACCGCCGTGTCCATCGGTGGCGCGGGCGGTGACGGAGTAACTGCCGGGAGCGAGGCCAGTGGTGTCGAACTGGACGCGGGAACCGGTGCCGCTCACGCGGCCGCCGTTGGCTCGCCACTCGTAGTCGAGCGGGAAGCCTTCGGGACTGGAGCCGTCCGCGGAGACATTGACGATCTCACCGGGCAGGACGGAGCTGCGGTCAACCGAGCAGGTGAGTGTGGGCGGACGATTGGGCTTGGGCTCCACGCGAACGTTGGCGGAGCAGGAAGCATTGCCGCCATGGCCATCGTCGACGCGGGCGGAAATCGTGTAGGTGCCAGGCGCGGCGTCGTCGGGGCTCCAGCGGGCCATCTCACCGGAACCTTGGACGCTGCCACCGCTGGCGGACCATGTGTACGTGAGCGAATCGCCGTCAGGATCGCTGGCACTGGCGCGAACGGGCACCGCCTGGCCGGAACCCTGCATGACGGAACCGACGTCGGTGGAACAGCTCGCCGTGGGCGGCTTGTTCACGATGACCGGCTTGGCGCCCCAGCGAACAACGAGACCGGTTGAGAACCGGAAATTGTTCTGGGGCTTATAGCCGGAAATGTCATAGTCGGACAGCACGTATTCAAACTGGCCGAGGCGGAGGGCCAAGTGTTTGGTCACCCCCACGTCAACGCCGCCACCCACGGCCATGGCGAATGCATTGTCGGAGCCGCTGGTACCGAGCGCGGAACCGCCGGCGTGCATGCCGCCAAACAAAACCTGGCCGAATAGAGTGTGCTGGTAACGGTCGCCGAAGCGATAGTTGAGCCGGGGACCAAACAGATAGGAGTACTGCGCGATATCCGTCTCGACGCCGTCAATCTTGCCGGTGTGGTAGCCGCCGAAATCAGCGACGACGCCAAACCAGTGATTCACGTTGTACTCGATGTTGGTGCTGCCGCCGTTGCCGTTGTAGGAATCAACGCCGGAGCCGACGCGACCATTGTAATAGGAGTAGCCCAGGAACCATTCCCAGTGCGGATAATCGCTCTTCGGGAGGATGTGGGGATCGTGGCCGGACTTGGTGGCGGGCTTGTCCTTCTTTTCGTCCGCCGATTTCGCGGGAGCCGCGTCCTTTTCGGGGGCGGCGGACTTTGCCCCTCCGGGCGGGTCGTCCGGCGCCGCGCTCTGGGCAAAGAGCGGAGCGGAAAACAGGAGGCCAGCAGAAACGACTGCAACACTCAGAGATTTCCAGAAGGTGTGTTTTTCCATTTTGTGTCCTCAGAAGGCCAGCAGCGTTCGCCGGCGGAGTTTCGAACGAATACGAATTTTGAAAGGACCCCTAAAGATTCCGAAATAACGCGACGACCTCGGCTGATCTGCTGACCCACCGCCGAATCGACGGCACCCAACAACCGGCATCACAACCCGTGACAGCGGGCCGCAACCGCCACAGACTCCCCGTTCACACGCTCCTAGACGCTTGCCAGCCTGGCCTCAACACGACAGGCCTAGATTACGCGCTACTGCAATGTATCCATATCAGAGAGGCCGTGCTCCTGTCAAAAGTGACAGTCGGAGTTCGAGCCCCGCGGGGGGCCAAAAAGAGGCTGAACGCCCCTAGCGGGCGATCAACTCGTGGAGGGCGTCGCGAGCGGGCGCGTAGCCGGGTGCGCCTGCGAGGGCGACGAGCAACTCGGAGCGGGCTTCCTGAACACGGCCGACCAAAACGAGAGCCTGGGCCAAGTGTGTACGGAATTCGGGATCGGAAGGGGCCGTGGCCACCGCCGTCTGAAACTCGCGGATGGCTTCGGGGATTTTTCCCATGCCTCCATAGACGGCGCCGAGGTTGTTGTGGAGGGAGGCGCTGAAGTCGTCGGCAACGGAGTGAATGGCGATGGCTTTCAAGAAATACGCCGCAGCCTGATCGAGTTGATGGTCATACTGCCAGGCGAGCAGGCCGAGAGCGTTGAGGAGATTGGGATCCTCGGGGTCACGCTGCTCCGCCTTCTTCAGGTAAGCCGCGGCCTCGCTCCAACGACCCGCCTGCTCGAGGAGCACACCCTCCTCTGAATCCGCTTCGGGATCGTTGGGGTCGATCTTTCGGACGTGATCGAGGGCTTCCATGGCGCGGTCGAACCGGCCACCGTTGGCGTAGATGGGAGCCAACCCCTCGTAGGAGAGGACCATGTCGAGATAGTCGGGAGGCGATTCCCTTTCCGCCAGAGAGATGGCCTGGAGATAGTGCCGTTCGGCGGCCGCTTCACCGGATGCCGAGTTGCTCTGGAGCGACGCCACCATGAAGTGAACGAAAGGCGCCCGCGGAGAAACCTGGAGCGTGCGAGAGAAAAGGGTGGCGTCGTCCTTCCATTCCGGATTGCGGCGGGCAGTGATCGCGGTGAAGAAAACGAGTACGGCGAGCAGACACGTAATGACTGTCGGCTTGCGAATAGAGGGAGGCGGCCATCCGGCGCCGCGGGCGGCGAGCAGAACCACGAGCGGGCAAAATCCGAGAGAGGGGAGATACAGATAGCGCTCCGTGAATACGTTGTGGCCGACGCCGTAAAGATCCAGCACCGGGACGAGGGTGAGAAAGACCCAGAGCGCGGAGAATGCGATCAGAGGCGCCCGGCGGGCCGCAAACCAGATTCCCACGGCTGCGGCGAGCGCAAACAGGACAGCAGCCAGGGCGCGTGGGTCGGCCAAACGTTCCACGGGTACGAATACGTAGTAGGCATTGAGTGGAAACGGGACGAGCAATTTCCACCAGTACTGGCGCAACAAATCCAGGACACTCAGAGAAAAAGAGAGCGGAGTGAGATTCCACTCGCGCTGCCGCGTGGCCAGGTATCCCAGAACACGGTAACGGAGAAGCAGATAGGCGGCGAGAATTCCCCAGTACGGAGCGGAGAGCCTAGCGGCGCCCAGCAGACGAGCGCGGAGGCCGGAGAATTCTCCAAGGAGCAGAATCCAGGCGAGGATTACGAGCGGGAAGACGACGGCCATCTCCTTCCAGAGAAGGGCCGCGGAAAAGGCGAGACAGGAAAGGACAAAACAGAAGATACGCCACGTGCGGGAACGCGTTGGCGGCACATCGCCGCTGGAGGTCATGCCGGCCTCGTGGAACAACAGGAAAGCGAGGACAAAAAACGCGGCGCATCCCAAATCCGGCAAAGCCGAACACCAGTCCACCGCCTCGGTGTGGATGGGATGGACGGCGAAAAGCGCAGCGCCGGCAAACGCTCCCACCATCCGTCCACCAACCCTCCAGAACAAAGCGAAGGCCAGCACAGTGACGAGAAGGTGGAATGCCAGGCTGACGGCATGAAACATCCGAGGGTCAAGGCCGAAAAGAGCGGCGGTAAGCCGATAGGCGAGCGTCTGCATGGGCCGGAAATAGTTATTGTGGCCACCAGCGCCGGGATGCCGGAAAAGCCAGACATCGCGGGAGAAGGCGCGGCTGAGGGGCGCCTCTGGACGGAGGTCGGGATTCGTGGCGATCAGATGGACGTCGTCCCAGACCCAGCCGTTCTGGAGACTGTTGAAATAGGCCGCGAGACCCGAAAAGCAGAGCAGGAGCGCACCAGCACAGAATTGCGCAAACTGCGGAATCCGGCGGAAGAACCCGTCGTGTACAGCGACACGCGGGGACGGCAAAACAGACGGAGAGGCAGAGCGATGCCTAGCGCGTTTCTTGCTCATCGTTCATCGTGGGAACGAGGGGGTGGCCAACCCTCTTCCGGAATTAGTCTTGCTTCAGCGCGACCGCAGGATTGAAGTGCACCGTAAGGGGAAGAACCTTCCGGCGCAAGGAAAGAAGACGACGATCCTCGGAGCCACTTTCAGGGTGAGACGGGTGCACGGACTGGACCGACCGTAGTGGCAGGCCAGGACGCGCGAACGAGCGAGGAAGAGGGCGGGGCCCAAGCTTACTGCCAGCTCCGCCAGTTTGGCTGCCTCGAGGAAGCACAGCGAGGGAACGACTGGTCGCTTTACTTCGCTGGTAAGACGGAGGCAGAACTGGGGGATCCGCTCCGACAGGTGAAACGCCGAAGAGCGAGAGAGTCAGAAGCAGCGGGGAAAGCAAGGCTGCTGAGCCAGTCTCTTGAATGGAAGACGGGCGCTGGAACAAATGATTGAAAATAAGGGCGTTATGAGCAGCTAGCCGGAATCCGAGAGCGCGGGCAAGAACTGGAACGGGGGGTGGCTCACGCTTGAGACAGCAGCACTCAATTGCCGAGCCGACGTCGCAGACGCGAACCATGACCATCCACGTCCCCCAACTGCTTGATAGTAAGACGGCGGAAGTCCGCAAAAAGTTTGCAGAAAGTATTCGCCCCCCATGCCGAGGGGAACCAGGAGAAGCCTGCCGCGGGGCTAACCCGACCTGCGAATGGGCTCTCAGGTTAACGCTTGCATAACAGCCCTCGGTCGGATTGCCGCAAAACCCGCGGAAGCATGCAATGGTGAATGGAGCTTTCCTCCATGAGCAATGGAAAAACTCTAGCAGTAATCGAAAGACAGCCCGGCCGATTGGGCGCGGCGAAAGCCGTGGTGGCCGCGCTGGCGCTCGCGTTCGCCGTACAGGGGAGCGAGGGCGGTAAAGGGCTGCAGGGAAGGCTGGGAGTCGTTTCCGACTGGAGACAGCACCACGTGCTGTATCCGACGGCGCGAAGCGCATACCTTCTGGCCCGGAACCAGCGTGACCCGGCCTGGCTTGGCCGCTGGCTGGTCCGGCATCCGGAGAATTGGTGGCCGAGATTTCGTCGGAGGCCGTTCCCGAGGCCGAGCGGCAGCACGCGAGATTGGAACGTGTCACTGGGAACGGCGACATTCGGACCGGTGTACGACTTCAGCTTCAACATCCCTCCGCAAACGGGATACGGAAGCCTGAGCACGGCGGACCAGGGCGGAGGAGTGTTCCTGGCGACGGAAGGATCGGTGACAGTCACAGGCGGCGCTGACCAGGGCACGTATCCGCTGTTTCCCGGAGGCCCAGGCCAAACCACCAGCCCCGCGGGAGCATTCATTTACGACGACTTGATTTATCCGCAGACGAACCCGCCGTTCGACGAATACGCACTGCTGCTCACCGCGGCGGGATTGGAAATCAACATCTGGGGAAACAGCCCGAACAATTATTCGTTCTACGACCACTCGGGGGGAGCGTACGGCACGCAGTTGACGACGAACGGAACGGTGACAGTGAACGCGGCTCCGAGCAGCGGACAAACGTATGCGGCGAAATACGTGTTCGACGTGACCGCGGCGCCAAACTGCACGAACGACTACGTGGTGATGGGAATCGCGGCAAACGCGGCCGGCGGCGGCCAAGCGAACATCGTGGGACTGAACAATCTGTACAGCACGCAGGGAGCTTCCCTTCCGGCGCCACTGTGCGGGACGAGCGGACCGACGGTGATGTTCGCGTACGCATCGGGCACGGGAGGGGTGCCGAACGCGGTAACGATTTCGCTCGACGGGAGCGAGATTGCCTATACCGAGAACCTGTCGAGCGGAAGCTCCTACTTCCACGTGTTGACGATCGGCACGACAGGGAGCAACGGAACGAGCGCCACGGCAGCGGCCGTGCCGGGCGTCGGGAACAACGCGGTGGACCACTCCGTGCTGCTGTCGCCGGACGGAGGCACAACGAACCAGAGCTCGACGAACGCGCCGTTTGTGGCTTATACGGCGGGCGATGCGAACGACGTGGCGTATGCGACGACCTACAGCACGGCCGGGAGCGGCTCGGGGTATCTCTACAAGATCGTGAACGTGTTCAACGGCGGAACGCCGAGCATCGAGTGGAGCGCGGCCATCAATGCGATTCCGTCCACGCCGGTGTTCGACCCGGTAACGAGCCAGATATTTTTCACCGACAGCGCAGGCCGGATAGATTACGTGACGGACCACGGAGCCACACCGTCAGCGGTCGTGTACGGGCCGGTGGTGGCCAGCGGAACCACCTCCGAAAATCCCGTGATGCTGGACATGACGAATCAGATGGTCTATGCCGCATTCAACTCCGACGGAACAACCGCTGTGCTGGTGCAGGCCCCGGTGGACCTTTTGAGCAGCATCTCCGCGGCGGTCGGAACAGCGAACACGCTGTATGGGGCACCGTATCTGCCGGCATTCAACAACGCGTGGTATGGGGGAGCGGGGACTCCGCTGATCTACGTGGCGGGAACGGGAAGCGGAACCGTGCCGACACTGTATGCCGTGGGATTCACGGGCGGGCTGCTGAATCCCGCCGACGTGACCAGCACGGCGCTGGCGACAGGAATGGCGGACTCATCGCCGGTGACGGAGTTTTACAACGCGCTGCTGGGTAAAGATTACATTTTTGTGGGAGTGACGAATCATTGTGTGGCGACGACGGGCGGAGGCACAGGCGGGTGCGTGATGAGCCTGGACGTGACGAGCGGATTTCCGACCGTGAATGCGGGCACAACGGCGCTGGCGGCCAGCGGAGGCGTGAGCGGGATCATCATAGACAACGACAGCAGCCAGACGCAGGCGTCGAGCATCTACTACTCGACCAAAACCGGCTCCACGCTGGTGAAGGCGACACAATCCGGCCTGAACTGAATCGCGGAGACGGCAGGCGGAATCAGCGGCAGCGACCTACGGTCCGGGGCGGATGACGGCGTCGTTGCGTTCGTCGCTGGAAATGACGCGATAGAGATTCCTCAGTTCGTTTACCTTCGAAAGAGGCACGAACAAATCCTTGATCTCGAACGTGCGGGTGTAGATCAGGGTGTTTCCCTTTGCCTCCGATTTACTGTGATAACTGGCGAAACCCAGGTCGATATCGACGGCGGGAGGAATATCGTCCACGACGTAACCGGGAGGAAGGGTGATTTCAAACGTGTCCACGTCGCGCTCGGGCCCGTCGAAGACAACGGCCTGCCGGCGGGGATCGCGGGTTTCGAGGAGCCCGCTGGACTTGGTGCCCAGGACGCGGGGACGGACGAGCAGAAGGTTGCCGGCGCGCTTGGCATAGTCATCGGCGGTGAACGAGTAGTCGAACTGGACGGGAAAATTGATGGCGTCGAGATGGACGACGTCGGCGTTATTAATGCGAAAGGTGGAAAAAGAATGGGAGAGAAGGCTTTCGATGGGCTTGATGCGGTCCGCTGCATGCTCCGTATTGCGGAAATAGCCGCGCTGGGAGGCGGCGAAGTCGCCCAGTCGCACGTCGCGGACCTGCCCGGAAAGCGTGCCCTGGGAATTGAGGGTGAGATGGGCCGAACGTTCGATCCCGCTTGAGCTGGGAGCTAGCTGAGGCGTCTCGATAAGCTGGCCGCCGCCGGGAGTGACCAGGAGAGCGTAGCTGGCCTGGAGCGCACCGCTGAGATGGCCGAACGGGGTGAGGTCGTCCGTGGGATCGAACAGGAGCAGGCGGCCGAGCTTGGGGTCGGTCCAAACGGCAGCCAGCGAAGAATCGTTGAGGCCATCGGGCAGGCGAATGGCGACGATCGCGTGATCAAAGGCGCCCATGCGGCCGGGCATGGCAGGAGTGACGGATCCGCGCTCGGTATTGATCGCCACAAGATAGCTGGTGACGCCGATCTGACCGAGCATGGAGCGCATGAGGTTGACCTTGTCTTTGCAATCGCCATAACGATTGGTAAAGACGTCCGCGGCGAGATGGGGCTGGAAACCGCCGATGCCCAGTTCAATGGCGACGTAGCGGATATTTCGCTGAACGAAGGCGGCGAGGGCGCGCATTTTGTCGAGCGGAGCCGATAGTGAAGCGGTGAGTTCCGCAACCTTCTGCTGGATGGCGGGAGATGGATCGGATCGGCCGCGGAGCAGGCCGTTGTACCAGTTGCCGATGGAATTCCAGTCGGAGAGTTTCGCGGCGCCATCGGTGCCCGGGGGCGCAATCACATTGACGATCATCTGGCCCAGGATGCCGCGCCAGGGAGGCATGGAATCCTCTGCGGGCAGGGCCTTGACGTCTTTTATGGTCCAGGACCACTGATTCCCCGGCTGGGAGACGGGCGCGATTTCGGGCGCGTTGAGCCAGGTGGCCTTGAATTCCCAGCCGGCGGGGAGCTGGAGCGAGTAGGTGGCCTCGCGAACGGGAATTTCCGATTGGAAATACCAAATATCCTGGAGGAAGTAGGGTCGGTCCTCCTGCTCGTACTCATAGCCGATGATGCTGCCGGGATCAGCGGCAGGGATTAGCATGAATTTTTGGCGGACGTCGGAAATGAGATCGCTCCCGGTGATGGCGTAGAGGGCAACCTCCACGGCGTCCTTCTCTTTAACTTCGTAATCCTTGCCCTGAGACGGAATGCACCAGCCGTGCAGATTGCTGATGTGGGTCTGCGTATCGAAGTCAACCCGCACGCTGGCATAACTGCGGCCGCCGGGACGGAGAATCTTGTACGCGCGGCGAACCACGGTCTTGATCTTGTCGGCGGAGCGGACGGTGACGTTCTCTTCGGAATAGAGGAGCACGGCGTCTGTTTTCTCGTCGTGAGCTGGGAGGGGCACATTGACAAGCGCGTGCATCCAGCCCGGGGCTTCGGCGGCGGAAGCCGGGCGGACGAGCAGCAGCGCGAACACGGCGCCGGCGGCAGCCCACAAGGCGCGCGCCGCGGCCGACACGGGCCTACCGGGACGGGGCAGGCGGAGAAACAATAATCTGCTGTTCATCGCCGGACCTCAAAGCCTGAAAGAAATTACGCAAGGAGGAATAGTAATCGGGAGGGAGATAAATTCCATTGAGCGCCAAGGTGCGAGAGAGGTGGATGGAGTTCCCCTTCTGTTCGGCGGAGGAATGAAAGCCGCAGAGCTGCCGATCGATGCCGGAGCCAGGAGGCAAAGAGCTGATCTGCCATCCAGGAGGAAGATCGATGGTGACGTCGTCGACGGTCTGATACGGGAACGCGAAATAGACAGGATAGGTGCGGTCGGCGTGTTCGAACAAATGCTTTTCCGAGCCGCTGAAGACTCCTTGAGGCATCAGAATTCTTCGGCCTGCGCGGGAGGCCCAGCCGGGAATCTTCAGGTTGAATTCGGCCACGAACTGGTCGGAGGAAGAGGTCCAATCGGGCTGATTGGAGAGTTCCACCTGGATGCCGGCAGGGACATATTCCTGGACAAGCCCTTCGATGTAGGTCTTGCGATCGGCGGCGTCAGCCTTGCGCTCGTCACGCCGGCAGCGGGCGGCCTCGAGGCCGGTAAAGGTGATGGAGAGATGGCCTTCGAGCGCCCCCTCGGGAGTGAGTTGCAGGCGGGCAACGCGAAGAATGCGCGAGAGAGCGCTGGAGGGCAAAGGAGTGGTGATCCAGTTGATTCCCTCCTTACCGGCACTCAGCCCTTTTACGTCAGTCTCTGACCAGGGAAGCATTCCAAAGGGAATGAACGCGCTGCCCGGATCAAAGTAGAGATCCTTGCCGTTGAGACGAACAAGAACGATGTTCTGATTGAGCAAGCGTTCGTTCATGAGCCTGGGATCGAAAAAGTAGGTGTCGCGGGTGGAGACAAAGACGGGATAGGCCTCAAACCCAGCGTCGCGGACGAGGGCGAGATAGAGCCAGGTAAGATCGCCACCAGTGCCGGAACCGGCTTTGAGAATCTCCTCAGCGTTTGTAGCGTTCTTGACCTTTTCGCGTTTCTGCTCCTGTTCCGTCTTTTCCGGGTCGAGGTCGCGATTGTGGACGGTGAGAACCTTGAGATAAAGCTTGCGGAGCTTGGCTTCGGGAGTATCGGAAGGAGAAATGGTTTCCGCAACGGCCTGCTCGATGCCCTTCCGCTTGTGGGTAAAATCGTCCGCACGCTTGCCCAGCGTTTTGCCGATATTCTTCCAGAATTTGTCGGAGTCCGTCTCCTCGCTCTCGGTGTACTGAAATTCGACGCGGGACTTGAATGCATCTTCCGGAGGCATGAACTCCTCGGACTTGAAGGCGGGGACGTTGGAAACCTGCAGTGCGACGACGTGACTGGAGGAAGCCTTGGGAAGCGTAACGCCCGGAGGAAGCCGCTGACCGATGCAGCGCGACGTGAAGTTGGTATTGAGCTTGACGGAAAATTTTCCCTGACGGGTGAAGAGGTCGCTATTCAGATCCCAGTGAGAGAAGTAGACGTAGTCGGGGTTCTCGTCCATGGTGTAACGGTATTCCACGATGGTGCCAACGCGCACGTCAGGAAGGGTGAAGGTCTTGGCGTTGTAGCGGAGGCCGCGGGCCTTGACGACTGTTTTGTCGTAAATTTTGCCGTCGAAATTGGCGATCGCGCCATCGGGCTGAATGGTTCTGGCTTTGATGCCGCCGATATTCCCCTGGTCAGGAAAGTAAAGAATCTCGATGTCGCCGTACTTGCGGCCTTCCTCGGTAAGAATCTTGATGCGAATGTAGTCCTTTTCCACGTTGGACTGGTCGTCGCGTTCCACCTGGCGGTAGAGATAAATAGCGGGAGCGCCGGGAGCGAGAGGATCCTGGGTCATTGTGAGATCCTCGGGGGAGACAGGGAGCCAGTCCTCGGCACGAGGAGAAGGAGCGCACAGGCACACCAGAACGCAAATAACCACAACCACGCGAACGGCACGGCGCACGGACATGGCCCACCTCGGGAAACACCCACGGCGCGACTTGCGGAAGGTGCCATCCGCGCCCCAAGCATGCCGCGCGCGGGGCGAACAGCGGAAAATTGCAAACCACGCCGCCGACCGGTGTTAGAAGTCGGGAAATTACTCTGTGGGATAGCAGGTGTCAACCGAAAAAGAACGTCCTTAACAGAATATTACAGCCGATTGTGGCTGGAACCGGAGGGGAGATCCGGCATATCCAGGCGGCATGTCCCGCTGTGGCGAGCGAGCGTAGACGAGGCTACCGATCGCGCTTATCGGCGGCCTCCCATCGAAGGATTGGTGAG